>JAXHTL010000071.1:0-21034 GCA_034190095.1 Actinomycetota bacterium | reverse complement strand
CGGAGAAGATCGAGATCCCGATGATCGCCTCCGGCGGTTTCGCCGACGCGCGTGGGCTGGTGGCCGCGCTGGCGCTGGGCGCCGACGGCATCAACATGGGATCGCGGTTCATGTGCACCGCGGAGTCGTGCATCCATCAGAACGTCAAGGAAGCGATCGTGGCCGGCGACGAGCGTGGCACCGAGCTGATCTTCCGCAGCCTGCACAACACCGCGCGGGTGGCGTCCAACGTGGTCTCGCGCGAGGTGGTGGAGATCCTCAAGGGCGGCGGTCAGTTCGAGGACGTCAAGGATCTGGTGGCCGGGGTGCGGGGCCGGCGGGTGTTCGACGAGGGCGACACCGACGCGGGGATCTGGACTGTCGGTACCGCGATGGGGCTGATCAACGACATCCCGACGGTCGGCGAGCTGGTGTCGCGGATGGTGGCCGAGGCCGAGGGCCTGATCACCGGTCGGCTGGCCGGCATGGTCGCACCGTCAGCACAGTCGGCGGCGGTCTGAGCGCAGCGCCCAGGCAAACGCACACATGAGGAACGCGCGCCCGTCAGGGCGCGCGTTTTCTCATACCGCGGTGGGCAGGGTGACGTCGTCGTCGAGCTGCTCCGAGGTCTCGCCCTCGACCAGGACATCGCCGTGGTAGAGCGCCTCGAAGTCAACCTTGATGACATCAGCGTTGGTGTCGTCGATCCACATGTACTGAACAGTAACCAGCGCCATTAAGGAATCTTTGAGCCACGTTTCGGAAATTGGTGGCAATTCTTACTTCGAAGTAGGGTCCGGGGTCTACCGGCGAGTAGCAATCACCCCGGCGGTGCTGTCAGGTGGATCGGATTGACGCCGTAGAGGGCCACCCACGTCGCCACCGCCGCGGCCACAGCGAGGGCGAGCAGGGCCACCGCCGTCCGCGGCGACCAGGTCGGTCGGCCCAGTAGTGCCGCGTCGACCGAGTGGCTTCCGGCACCGGTCAGCATCAGTGCCGCCGCGCCGAAGCCGATCAGGAACGCCGGGTTGAACGGGTCGGACCAGAACGCGGCGCCCGCGACGTTGACCGCCCAGGCGCACAGCATCGCGCTGAACACCGCGCACCCGGCCAGCGGGGTGAGTGCCCCGAGCAGCAGGCCGACTCCGCCGAGTGTCTCCGCGCCGGTGACCATCAGGGCCGCCAGCGCGGGCAGTCGCCATCCGGCGTCGGTCATGAAGCCGACCGTGGCGGGAAAATCCAGGACCTTGATCAGGCCGGCCTGCAGGATGGCGGCGCCGACGCCGAGACGCAGGATCAGCAGCCCGGCGTCGCGGGCGCGGTTGCCGGCGGTGGGACGCTCGACTGCCGCCGCGTGGGAGGGGTCCGGTGCGGTGTGTCTGTGTTCGGTGGCCATGTCGAGGTGGACCGGCAGGCCGGGCCGAACTCATCGTCGATCCGGGGTTCCGGTGGCCGCCCCGCTGAGTTAGCGTTGATAACTTAACGTCGATAGGGCGGAGGGGTCTCATGTTGCAGCGCGTCGCACGAATGTCGATCGCCGCGCCGCGCCGCATCATCGGCACCGCTCTGCTGGTCATGGTCGCCTGCGCGATCTTCGGTGTCCCGGTGGCCGACAAATTGTCCGCGGGTGGCTTCCAGGACCCGACCTCGGAGTCGGCGAAGGCCACCGAGTTGCTGGTCGAGCAGTTCGGCCAGGGCGACATGGAGCTGATCATCAGCGTCACCGCCGACGAGGGCGTGCAGGCCCCGACCGCCCGCGCGGTGGGAACCGAGATCGCCGGCCGGTTGGCCGAATCACCCCACGTCGGCCAGGTGACCTCGGCGTGGACCGCGCCGGACGCCGCGACGCCGGCGTTGATCAGCCAGGACGGCCGGACCGGTCTGATCGTCGCCGGGATCACCGGCGGGGAGAGCGGGGCCCAGAAGCACGCCGAGAGACTCACCGACGAGTTGGTCTACGACCGCGACGGGGTCACCGTGCAGGCCGGCGGTGTCGCCATGACATACGTGCAGATCAACGCCCAGACCGAAAAAGACCTGCTGCGGATGGAGGCCATCGCGATCCCGCTGAGCTTCGTCGTGCTGGTGTGGGTGTTCGGCGGCCTGCTGGCCGCCGCGCTGCCGCTGGCGGTCGGGGCCTTCGCGATTCTGGGTTCGATGGCGGTGCTGCGCGCCTTCACCATGGTCACCGACGTCTCGATCTTCGCGCTGAACCTGTCCATCGCGCTGGGGCTGGCGCTGGCGATCGACTACACCCTGTTGATCATCAGCCGGTACCGCGACGAGCTGGCCGAGGGCGCCGATCGCGAGCGAGCCTTGATCCGCACCATGGTGACCGCCGGCCGGACCGTGCTGTTCTCCGCGCTGACCGTGGCGTTGTCGATGCTGGCGACGGTGCTGTTCCCGATGTATTTCCTGAAGTCGTTCGCCTACGCGGGCATCGGCGTGGTCACCTTCGCCGCGGTGGCGGCGATCATCGTCGCACCGGCCGCGATCGTGCTCGCCGGAGACCGGCTGGACTCGCTGGATGTGCGCCGGCTGCTGCGCCGGGTCGCTCGCCGTCCGGAGCCGGCGCCCACACCGATCGAGCAGATGTTCTGGTACCGGTCGACGAAGTTCGTGATGCGCCGGTCGGTCCCCATCGGTGTCGGCGTCGTCGCACTGCTGCTGGTGCTCGGCGCGCCCTTCCTGGGCGCAAACTGGGGCTTTCCCGACGACCGGGTGCTGCCACAATCCGCGTCCGCCCGGCAGGTCGGCGACCAACTGCGTCAGGACTTCGCCGTCGACTCCTCGACCAACGTCACGATCGTGCTCCCCGACACCGAGGGCGTGACCCCCGGCGCGCTCGACCGCTACGCCGCCGAGCTGTCCCGGGTGCGCGACGTGTCATCGGTGTCGGCGCCCGGCGGCACGTTCGTCGACGGATCGCCGACCGGGCCGCCGGCGGCTGCCACCGGATTCGCCGGCGGCAGTGCGTTTCTCACCATCGGCAGCACGGCCCCGTTGTTCACCGACGCCTCGGAGGCCCAGCTCGACAGCCTGCACGCCGTGCCGCCGCCCGGCGGGGCGCAGCCGCTGGTGACCGGGCTCGCCCAGGTCAACCGCGACAGCGCCGACGCCATCACCTCGCGGCTTCCCCTGGTGCTCACCGTGATCGCGGTCATCACCTTCGTGCTGCTGTTCCTGCTGACCGGCAGTGTCGTGCTCCCGGTGAAGGCGTTGGTGCTCAACGTGTTGTCGTTGGCGGCTGCTTTCGGTGCCCTGGTGTGGATCTTCCAGGACGGGCACCTCGGCGCGCTGGGGACGACCCCGACCGGCACCCTGGTGGCCAACATGCCGGTGCTGTTGTTCTGTATCGCGTTCGGGCTGTCGATGGACTACGAGGTCTTTCTGGTCTCGCGTATCCGCGAGTACTGGCTGCAGTCGGGGCAGCACCCCGGCACCGCCCACCTGCCCGCGCACCTGCGCAGCGATGAGGCCGTGGCCCTGGGCCTGGCCAGGACCGGTCGCGTCGTGACCGCCGCGGCTCTGGTGATGTCGATCTCGTTCGCCGCGCTGATCGCGGCCGAGGTCGCCTTCATGCGGATGTTCGGAGTCGGGCTCACGCTGGCGATCCTGGCCGACGCCACGTTGGTGCGGATGTTGCTGGTGCCGGCCTTCATGCATGTGCTGGGCCGGTGGAACTGGTGGGCCCCGGGCCCGCTGGTGCGGCTGCACGACCGGATCGGCTTCAGCGAGGGCGCCGAGCCCGGCCCGTCCGCCGCCCAGCGGCCGGCGCCCCCGGCAGAAGCGAGCCGGCTGACATGACTGCCGGGCCGCTGCGCCGCCGCCGCGCCCCCCGCGGCGCCGGTGAGCAGCTGCGCGAGGAGATCCTCGACGCCGCGACCACCTTGCTGCTGGAAACCGATGACGCCAAGGCGGTTTCGATCCGCTCGGTGTCTCAGCGGGTAGGCGTGACCCCGCCATCGATCTATCTGCATTTCGCCGACAAGGAAGCGCTGCTCGACGCCGTCTGCTGCCGCTACTTCGAGAAACTCGACGAGCAGATGCAGGCCGTCGAGGGCGCGGGGCGCGACGACGTCCCGGTGGTCGAGGTGCTGCGGGCCCAGGGCCTGGTCTACGTACGGTTCGCGCTGCAGAACCCGGAGCTCTACCGCATCGCCACGATGGGCCACGGCCGTCCGGGCAGCGACGTCGACGTGACGCTGAACAGTTCGGCCTTCGCGCACATGCGCGCCTCGATCGAAACGCTGATCGCCGACGGCAGCTATCCGCCCGGCGATCCCACCACGCTGGCGCTCGAGATGTGGGCGACGGTGCATGGCGTTGCCGCGCTGCTCATCTCGCGTCCGTACCTGCCCTGGGGGGACGTCGAGGAGTTCGTCGACCGCGTGCTGCGGACGCTGTGCCTGGGCCTGGTCGCCTCGGCGGGGGTCCGCCCGACGGACACACCGGAAGAAATGGTCACCTGGTTGAAGGAGGTCGCCGATGAGCGGCGCGGTGGATAACGCGTTTTTCGCACGGCTGTGGACACTGATGTCGGCCCATGAGTCCGAGCCGATGCGCCGGCTGCGCCGGCAGAATCTGAGCGGGCTGAGGGGGCGGGTGCTGGAGGTGGGCGCCGGCACCGGAACCAACTTCGAGTTCTACCCCGACACCGTGACCGAGGTGGTCGCCATCGAACCGGAGCGCCGGCTGGCGCCGCTGGCCCGGCAGGCTGCGGCAGCCGCGGCCGTTCCGGTCACGGTGACCGAACAGCGGGTCGAGGAGCTCACCGACAGCGGTCCGTTCGACGCCATCGTGTGCTCGCTGGTGCTCTGCTCGATCGATGAGCCGGAAAAGGTTGTCCAGCAGCTGTCTTCACTGCTGCGGCCGGGCGGAGAGCTGCACTATCTCGAGCACGTCGCCAGCCCCGGCGGACGGGGGCGGCTTCAGCGGTTCGTCGACGCCACCTTCTGGCCCCGGCTGTTCGGCAACTGCCACACCCACCGGCACACCGAGGAGATCGTGGCCCGGTCGGGCCTGACGGTGACGACGGGGCGGCGTGAATCGACGATGCCCGCCTGGGTGCCGATGCCGGTCTCCGAGCTGGCGGTGGGGGTGGCGGTCCGGCCGGGCTGACCGGCGGGGCGGTGTCAGCCCAGCAGCGCCGGAAGCCGCTGCAGCAGACCGGGCAGCGCACTGGCGGCCTTCTCCCGCAGTGACACTGTGGCGCTGTCGGTCAGCGGGGTGGGTTCGGGATTGACCTCGATGACCGGCGTGCCGTTGGAGACCGCCAGCTCGGGCAGCCCGGCGGCCGGGTAGACCACCGACGAGGTGCCCACCACGACGACCAGATCGGAATTCACCACGGCCTCGACGGACTGTTGCCACGCGTCGTCGGGGAGGGGTTCGCCGAACCAGACCACATTGGGCCGGATCAGCCCCCCACACCCACAGTGCGGCGGATCGACCGTCTCCACGGGTTCGGGCATCGCCGGCACCTCGCCCGCATAGGCTGCCCGGCACTCGTCGCAGTGAAACTCGAACAGGCTGCCGTGCACGTGGTGCACCTGGTTGCTGCCGGCACGCTCATGCAGATTGTCGACGTTCTGGGTGACGACGTGGACCTCGGCGTAGTCCTCCCAGGCGGCGACCGCGCGATGGCCGTCGTTCGGAGCCACCGCGCTCATCATGTGGTGGCGCCACAGATACCACGCCCACACCCGCTCCGGGTGCGCTCGCCAGCCGTGCGAGCTGGAGATCTCGTAGGGATCGACCTTGGCCCACAGACCGGTCTCGGCGTCGCGGAAGGTCGGGACGCCGCTCCCCGCCGAGATCCCCGCGCCACTGAATACCGTCACCTGCACCCCACCAAAGTAGCGGCTTTGGGTGATACTGGGCACGTGGCCGATTTGGGGGAATGGGTTCGCGTAGATCCGCACGCAGCAAGGCCGCTGTTCGATCAGCTCAGAACGCAGATCATCGGCGGAATCCGGGACGGTCAGCTCGCCCCGGGAACCCGGCTGCCCACGGTCCGTGAGCTCGCGGGGCAGATCAACCTCGCGGTCAACACGGTTGCCCGCGCCTACCGCGAACTGGAGGCGGCCGGCGTGCTGGAGACCCGCGGGCGCTTCGGCACCTTTGTGGCCAGGTCCGACCCCGCCGACGCCGCGATGGCGACCGCGGCGAACACCTACGTGTCGGCCGCCAGGGCCCTCGGCGTCGACAAGGGTGAGGCATTGCGGTACGTCGAGACCGCCTTCGGCTGACGCGTGGGCCGCTGCTCGGCGTCGGCTCAACCGAATTCGAGCAGGGTGATCGTCGGCCGCACCGGGTCGAGCAGCGGCACCCGCTGCACGGCCCAGGCCAAGGTGTTGAGCACCCGCCCACGGGCAGGCTCGCCCGGCAGATCGTGCACCGCACGCACCCCGGGGACGGTGTTGACCAGGTCGGCCGCCTCGGCCACCGACAACGTGAACGGCATCGGAGGGACCCGATACCGCCGCGAGGTGCGCATTCCGCGCCGCGAGAGCGCGGCGAACCCCGACGGCGGCAGGTCGAACATCATCTGCCCGCCAGGGAACCGGTCCGCGCACTCGGTGATCAACGCCATCGCCTCCTCGGGCTGCAGATACATCAGCAGCCCCTCGGCGGTGATGAACACGCCCTCGTCGGTGTCCACCAGATCCATCCAGCTGAAGTCCAGGGCGGACTGGGCACACAGCCTCACCCGCTCCGAGGCGGGCAGCAGCTTGCTGCGCAGCTCGATCATCGGCGGCAGGTCGACGGTCAACCAGCTGAACTCGTGGCCGACCCCGGCCGCGTCGAGCCGGTAGAAGCTGGTCTGCAGCCCCTCGGCGAGCGCGACGACGGTCGCGCGCGGGTGGTCGACCAGGTAGCGGCGGGTGTACTTGTCGAACGCCTTGGCGCGCAGCGCCATGTCCTGGCGGCGGGTGAACCCGAACTTCGCGAAGTCGAAATCGATGGAATCGACGAGATGTACAGCCATCGGGTCGTCGATGATCGAGTCGGGTCTGCGCGCCTCGGACGCGCGAACCTTCAACGTCATCAGGGCTGTCTCGGGCACCCCGGTGAGGTCGGCGGAGTGTTTGTCGGTCATCTGCTGTCCCGTCTCGTCGTCGGCCGGCCGCGCAGGACCTTGTCGATCGTGCGCAGGTTGCGGGTGGTCGTCGCCGATTTGTAGCGCTTCTTGCCCATTGTCCTACCCAGGGTGGACTGCATCGTCGTCGCGCGGGGCACCTGCCAGTAGACGACGCCGTCGCCGGGGACGATCCGCTCGTCCGGCCCGGCGTCGCGGGCCAGCGCGCTCAGTTCGTCGAGGACCGCCCGGTCGCTGACGAACGTGATGTAGGAGTGGTGGCCGTCGACCTCGCGCTCGAACGGATAGGCCGCCGAGATCGCTGCCACGGTATCCAGCGGGTAGGCCAGAACCCAAGCTTCGTAACCGAATTCGCCCCTCAGCGCATTCTCGGCTGCGGACCGGACCGCGGCGGTGTCGGAGTCGCTGTCGAGCAGCACGTTGCCGCTGGCCAGGATCGTCTCGACGGCGGTGAACCCGGCATCCTCCAGGGTGCGCGCGACGTCGGCCATCTTCAGGGTGATACCGCCGACGTTGACCCCGCGCAGGAATGCCGCGTAGCGCGTCATCGCGGCGCTGCGGGCGGGGTCGGGGGTACGAGTGTGTGGTCCATCTGTTCGATCATGGTAGATCGCGGTTCGTTCTACCCTCGTGTCATGACGCGCGATGTCTTCGACGACAAGCTACTGGCCCTGATCGCAGGTAATTCGCTGGGCGTGCTGGCCACCATCAAACGGGACGGACGACCGCAGCTGTCCAACGTCTCCTACCACTTCGACGCCCGCGAGCTGACGATCTCGGTGTCGATCACCGAGCCGAGGGCCAAGACCCGCAATCTGCGCCGCGACCCCCGGGCCTCCCTGCATGTCAGTTCCGACGACGGCTGGGCCTATGCGGTCGCCGAGGGCGACGCGGTGCTCAGCCCCCCGGCCGCCGATCCCGGTGACGACACCGTGGCGGGCCTGGTGGAGCTGTACCGCCGCATCTCGGGGGAACACCCCGACTGGGACGAGTACCGCAGTGCGATGGTCGACGACCGCAGAGTGCTGATGACCCTGCCGATTTCGCACCTCTACGGGATGCCGCCGGGCCGGCGCTGAACGGACTATTCTCTCGGTCATGACAGCCAAGGGATCCGAGGAGTCGGCGGATCGCACCGAATCCGGCGAGGACGACACCAAGCGCCGGTTCGCCGAAGCGCTCGAGCGCAAGAAGGCGAAGGCGGCCGCCGGAACGTCGCACCGGGACGGCGGGGCCAAGCAGCCGCGCAGCCACGGCCCGGTGGAGAACCGCCGCCAGTTCCGCCGCAAGAGCGGCTGACGCCGGTCCCGAGCGGGGCCCACAGCACCGACGATGTGGGCCGGTGCGCTGAATTCGGCTGCCCGGCAACGCGCTCACCCATGCCCGGATGCACTCACACCCGGGTGCGGCGGGTCTCCCGGGCCAGGACCGCGGCCAGGCATCCGGTCGCGAGCGCGGCCACCGCCACCGCGAACGTCACCCCCGAGGTGTTCAACCCCCACGCCTGCGCGGCCAGGCCCTCGCCGATGACGGGCAGCGACAACGCCACATAGGCCACCACGAAGTAGGTCGAGGTCACCTCGGCGCGCCGGTCAGCCGGGGTGTGCGCCGAGACCGCGGCCAGCCCGCGGCTGAAGCTGACCCCCTGTCCCACGCCGCTGACCAGAGCCGAGGCGATCAGCAATACCAGCGACGCGAAATGCAGCGCGGCGGCCAGGATCGCCATGCCGGCGACCAGCACAGCGCATCCGAAGGCCACCGCACGCTGGGGGTCGGCGCGCACCGAGGCCAACTGGGCGACCGCGGACGCGGCGAAGATCGAGCAGACGATCACTCCCGCGACGGCATGGTTGTCGACCCCGACGACCTCGGCCAGGAAGGACGGTGCCACCGCGGTGAACAGCCCGGTGGTGGCGAACCCGGCGAACGCCGCGAGCGCGGCGACCACGAACACCGCTCGCGCCTCGGGCGGCACCGACAGCCGCTGGAACCCGAGATGGCCGGTGCGCGGCGACGTCTCGGGCACCAGCAGCACCGCCCCGGCGGCGAGCCCGGCCAGCACCAGGTGGACCACGAAACTCAGATGCAGCGGCGACGGCGCGTACTGCACCAGCAGACCGGCCAGCAGCGGGCCCGCGCCGAGCCCGCCGATGTTGGCCACGGTGGCGACCGCGGGTGCGCGCCCCCGCCACGCCGGCGGTGCCGCCTCGATCACCGCGGCGGTGGCCGTACCGGTGAACAGGCCCGCCGACAGTCCCGAGAGCACCCGCCCGACCAGCAGCGTGGCCACCGAATCAGCAGCCAGGAACACCACCGCGCTCGCGGTCGCGAAGCCGATCCCGGCCAGCAGCACCGGCCGCCGGCCCACCACGTCGGACCAGCGGCCGAACGCCACCAGCCCGAACAGCACGCCGCCCGCGTACGTCGCGTAGATCACGGTCGTGGTCAGCACCGCGAAGTCCAGGTGCTCGGCGTAGAGGGCGTACATCGGCGTCGGCAGGGTGGTTCCGGCCATGATCGCGGTGAACGCGTAGGCCAGCAGGGCCATCGGATAGGTGCGCACGGGGTTCACAACGTGAAGCGCCGAAATGGCATTCCGGCAGGCGTCTTCTCGACTTTTTCCTGCCGGAATGCCATTTCGGCGGTCGTTGGGGCTAGTGGGCGACCGCCTTCTCGGCGCCGATCCCGGTCAGCGAGCGCACCTCCATCTCGGCGGCGATCTTCGGGTCCTCGTCGTCGGGCGAGGTCAGGGTGCCGACGATGCCGAGGATGAAGGCCAGCGGGATGGACACGATGCCCGGGTTGGCCAGCGGGAACCAGGCGAAGTCCGAACCGGGGAACATCGAGTTCGCCGACCCCGACACGGCGGGGGAGAACACGATCAACACGATGGTCGAGATCAGCCCGCCGTACATGCTCCACAGCGCACCGCGGGTGTTGAACCGCTTCCAGTACAGCGAGTAGACGATCGTCGGCAGGTTCGCCGCGGCCGCGACCGCGAACGCCAGCGCCACCAGGAAGGCCACGTTCTGGCCGTTGGCCAGGATGCCCAGCCCGATGGCCAGGGTACCGAGCACCACCGCGGTGATCCGGGACACCCGGACCTGCTCGGCCTCGGTGACGGTGTGGCCCTTGCGGATCGTGGCGTAGATGTCGTGGGCGAACGACGCCGACGCGGTGATCGTCAGTCCGGCCACGACCGCCAGGATGGTCGCGAACGCCACCGCCGAGATGATGCCCAGCAACACCACACCGCCCAGTTGGAAGGCCAGCAGCGGTGCCGCCGAGTTCACCCCACCCGCGGCTCCCAGGATGGTGTCCGGGCCGACGAGGGCAGCCGCGCCGTAGCCCAGCACCAGGGTGAACAGGTAGAAGGCGCCGATGAGCGCGATCGCCCAGACCACCGACCGGCGGGCTTCCTTGGCGGTGGGCACGGTGTAGAACCGCATCAGCACGTGGGGCAGGCCCGCGGTGCCCAGCACCAGGGCGATCGCCAGTGAGATGAAGTTCATCTGGGAGGTCAGCGAGCCGCCGTACTGCGCGCCCGGGGCCAGCACGTCGCGGTTGGCGACGGCTTCGGTGGTGCTGCCGCTGATCGCCGACTGGGCGGCGCCCAGGATCTCGGAGAAGTTCAGACCGAACTTGCCGAGCACCATGATCGTCATGAACCCGGCGCCGGCGATCAGCAGGACCGCCTTGATGATCTGCACCCAGGTGGTCCCCTTCATGCCACCCACCAGCACGTAGAGGATCATCAGCAGGCCGACCACGGCGATCACGATGGCCTGTCCTCCGCTGGAGTTGACGTTGAGCAGAAGAGCGACCAGACCGCCCGCGCCAGCCATCTGGGCCAGCAGGTAGAACAGCGACACGGTCAGGGTGTTGGTGGCTGCGGCCAGCCGGACCGGCCGCTGCTTGAGCCGGAAGCTCAAGACGTCGGCCATGGTGAACTTGCCGGTGTTGCGCAGTAGTTCGGCGACGAGCAACAGCGCGACCAGCCAGGCCACCAGGAAGCCGATGGAGTAGAGGAAGCCGTCGTATCCGTACACGGCGATGGCTCCCGCGATGCCGAGGAAGCTGGCCGCCGACAGGTAGTCGCCGGCGATGGCGATGCCGTTCTGCGGGCCGGAGAATCCGCGCCCGCCGGTGAAGAACTCCGCGGCGGTGGCGTTGCGCTTGCTGGCGCGGATCACCACCACCATCGTCACGACGACGAAGAGGCTGAAGATGCCGATGTTGGCGAAGGTGTTGCCCACCGCCTCGGTCTGGGCCAGCAGGGTTGTCATTTGATCTCACTCTCCAGTTCGGCGCGGATGGCCTCGGCGCGGGGATCGAGTTCGCGGTTGGCGAATCGCACGTAGAGACCGGTGATCAGGAATGTCGTCAGGAACTGGCCCAGGCCGATGATCAGGCCGACGTTGATGTTTCCCCAGACCTGGGTGGCCATGAAGTCGTGGGCGAACGCGCCCAGGATGACGTAGGTGGCATACCAGATGAGGAAGAAAGCTGTCATCGGAAATACGAAGCGGCGCAATCGACTTCGTAGTTCCTGGAATTCGGGGCTGGCCTGCACCTGCAGGTAGCGCTCGCCGCTGATGGCTTCCGGGCGAAGGGGAAGGTCGGTCTCGGACACCTTGATCTCGCTTCCTGATGGGTGTGAACAGGCTCTTCGGAGGAAGCTAGTTGAGACCTGAGTCACATATCCATGCCCGCGAGAGGTCATACGGTGAGGTCGGGAGCGGCTGCGCTAAACGGTCGATCGGCGACGACGAGCGGCCAGCGGTCAGCCCCGCGGCACCCGCTCGATACCCATCCCCAGGTGCTCCGGCACGTGCATCCGGGCGAAGATCTGCGCCACGTCGGCAGGGATGCGCGCGCGGGTGAACCAGCTGACGACGATCATCGTGGCGAAGGCCAGCGGCACACTGACCGCTGCGGGGTAGCCGATGAGCACCGCCGGCCAGCCGCCCAGCATGTCCTCGTCCACCCCGCCGGCCACCGCGAGGCTGACGGTGACCCCCGAGAGCAGACCGCCGACGGCCAGGCCGCACGCCGCACCCAACGCGGTCAGCCCGCGCCACCAGATACCGAGCACCAGCAGCGGGCACAACGTCGAGGCGGCGACCGCGAACGCCAGACCGACACTGCGGGACAACTCCAGCCCACCGGCGGTGGTCAACGCCAACGGAATCGGGATCAGCCCGCCGACGACCGCGGCCAGCCGGAAGTCGCGGACACGGCCGGGCAGCACGTCGGTGGCCAGGGCGCCGGCGAAACTGACCAGCAGACCCGACGAGGTCGCCAGGAACGCCGCGATCGCTCCCGCGGCCACCAGCGCGGCCAGCAGCTGGCCGGCCGGTCCGCCGATCGCCGCGGCCGGGGCCAGCAGCACCGCCGCATCGGAGTTACCGGTGATCAGCAGTTGCGGCACATACAACCGGGAGAAGACGCCCACCAGCGTCGGGAACAGATAGAACAGCGACAGCAGGGCGATCACCGCCAGCGCGGTCCGGCGGGCGGCGCGCCCGTCGGGGTTGGTGTAGAAGCGCACCAGCACATGGGGCAGGCCCATGGTGCCCAGGAAGGTCGCCACCATGATCGAGATCACCTGGTACAGCGGATGGTGGCCGCCGAACCCGCCGCCCGAGGCGATCCAGTCGCCACCGGTGCTCGGCGCGTCGGCCACCACCGGGGTCGCGGCGCCGGCGGCGAGGTTCAGCGTGCTCCCCTCCCCGAGCGTGTGTTCCCCGGCCGGGCCCAGCCCCGCCGCGACGACCTCGCGTCCGTCCAGGACACCGGTCACCGTGACCCCGGCCGGCTCGGTGACGCTGACGACGACGTCGGTGTCGATGCTGACCGTGGTGTCCTGCTGCACCACCGGTGGCAGCGGCGCACCGAGGATCCAGCCGTCCTCACCGCCGCGGTCGCTGAGGAACAGCGCGGTCAGTGCCAGGGCCGGGATGGCGATGGCCGTCAGCTTGAGCCAGTACTGGAACGCCTGCACGAAGGTGATGGAACGCATCCCGCCGGCGACGACGTTGGTGATCACGATGGCGCCGACGACCACCGGGCCGAGCCACACCGGAGTTCCCAGCAGGGTTTTCAGCGCCAGACCGGCACCCTGGTACTGCGGTACCAGATAGAAGATGCAGACCACCACGACGACGAGCATCGCGATCTTGCGCAGCCGTGCCGAGCCGAGCCGGAACTCGGCGAAGTCGGGGACGGTGTAGGCGCCCGAGCGGCGCAACGGGGCGGCGACGAACAGCAGCAGTCCGAGATAGCCCGCGGTGAAACCCACCGGATACCACAACGCGTCGGCCCCGTACTTCGCGATCAGGCCGGCGACCCCGAGAAACGAAGCCGCCGAGAGGTATTCGCCCGATATCGCGGCGGCGTTCCACTGCGAGCCGACGGTCCGCGAGGCCACCAGGAAATCGGAGGTGGTGCGCGAGAAGCGCACGCCGTAGGCGCCGATGGCCACCGTGGCCACCGCCGAGACGATCAGCGCGGCCGCCGTCAGCGGGGAGCCGGTCACAGTTCGGCGTCGACGACGCCGACGAAGTCACGCTCGGCCTGCTCGGACAGCCGGACATAGAACCAGCCGATGCCGTAGAGCAGCGGATAGACCAGCACCGTGAGCACCAGCCAGTTCAGCCGGATCCCGAAGACCGTGATCGCGCCCAGGCCGGGGAACAGCGCGTTCAGCAACGGGATCGCGCCGATCAGGGCGACCACCACGGCCGCCAGCCGAAGCGCCAGACCCAGCTGTGCCCGCATCAGTCCCCGCACCAGGGTGTCGCCGACCTGGGTCTGTTCCTGCAGTTCGACGCGGGTGCGCACCATCCGGGACCCGCGCCGGTGCGCGAGCACCACGCGTTGCCGTTGCGGGCGTTCGCCGCTAGTCATCGCCGCCCCCGCCGGGCCGCAGGCTGCGCATCGGGGTGCGCACGACACGGTCGCGCAGCTCGCGGGCCTGGCGGCGGCTCACGGGCAGCTCGACGGCGGGGGAGGCGCCGTTGGCCCGCAACCGGACCAGCACCGCGCCGTCGGTGCTGCGCAGGCCGGCCACCAACCGCAGGGCCACCAGATAGGAGCGGTGCACCCGCTGGAAACCGTGGTCGCGCCAGCGGGTTTCCAGCGTCGAGAGCGGAATGCGCACCAGGTGCGAGCCGGAAGCCGAATGCAGCCGTGCGTAGTCTCCTTCGGCCTCGACCCAGCCGATGCTGTCGCGGGGCACCAGGTGGGTCACGCCGCCGACCTCGGCGGGGATCACATCCGAGTCGGGCTGGGCGGCGGTATCGGGGTCCTTGCCGGCGGCCGGCACCGGCTCGGCGGTGTGGTGGGCGGCGGCCACCCGGCGGACCGCCTCGTCGAGCCGGTCGTCGCGGATCGGCTTGAGCAGGTAGTCGGTGGCGCCGACGTCGAAGGCCGCGACCGCCTTGTCGTCGTGGGCGGTGACGAAGACGATGGCCGGCCGGTGGGAGAAGTTCGCCAGCACTCCGGCGAGCTCGATTCCGGACAGGCCGGGCATGTTGATGTCCAGGAACACCGCATCGATGCTGCGCTGGTTGAGTTCCCGCAACGCCGACGTGGCGTCGCCGGCCCGGAACACCTCGCCGATGTCGGGGTGTTGCCCCAGCAGATAGGCCAGCTCGTCGAGGGCCGGTGCCTCGTCGTCGACCGCGAGCACGGTCAGTGGTCTGGTCATGGTTTGCCCACCCCGAACGCACCTCCGCTGGCCCGCACTCCCGACCGGAACTTGGGTACCCGCATGACGACCTTGGTGCCTGCGCCGGGCGCTGTCTCGACCACCAGACCGTAGTCGTTTCCGAACGCCGCGCGCAGCCGATGGTCCACATTGGTCAGCCCGACGTGCGCCGAATTGCTCTCCGCGGGTGAAAGCCCGTCCGAGAGCGCATCGCTGGGGCCGGCGCGCAGCGCGTCGGGGTCCATTCCGACGCCGTCGTCCTCGACGGTGATGACGCAGTCGGAACCCTCGTCGCGGGCCACGAGCTCGATGGATCCGGCGCCCCGGCCGGCGAACCCGTGCCGGACGGCGTTCTCCACCAGTGGCTGTAGCGCCAGGAACGGGACGACGACGTTGAGGACTTCCGGGGCCACCTGCAGCGTGACCTTCAGCGAGGTTCCGAAGCGGGCCCGCTCCAGGGTCAGATACCGGTCGATGTTGCGCAGTTCTTCGGCCAGCGTCGTGTACTGGCCCGCGGCGCGGAAGGAGTAGCGGGTGAAGTCGGCGAACTCCAGGATGAGTTCACGAGCCCGGCCGGGGTCGGTCCGGACGAACGAGGCGATGGTGTTGAGCGCGTTGTAGATGAAGTGCGGGCTGATCTGGGCGCGCAGCGCCAGCACCTCGGCGCGATCGAGCCGGGCGCGGGACGCGTCGAGTTCGGCGAGCTCGACCTGGCTGGCGGCGTACCGGGCGACTTCGCCGACCGCGCCGAGCATCCCGGGCGCGGGGGAGCGGGTGGTGACCACCACGAGCACCCCCAGCAGGTCGCCGGCCTCGGCCAGCAGTGGCTGCGCGACGACCGCCCAGGTCCGGGCGTGGGTGAGGACGCGGCGTTCCCCGGAGATGGCCTGGCGCGCGGCGTCCCGGCATTCGTCGGCAACCCCGTCGGCCCAGACTGCGTCGTCGGCGGGATCGCGGGACAGCAGCTGGGCTTCGGCGTCGTAGAGGGCCAGGCCGTCGGTGCCGGTGAGGCCCCGCAGAAACGGTGCGGCCGTGTCGGCGGACTCGGTGTCGAGGCCGCGGCGCAGCGCCCGGGCCGCCAGGGACGCGGTGTGCAGCGCGGCGTGTACGGCGCGCTCGGTCGGGGTGGACACCCGCCGGCGGGTGCGTACCGCGAGCACCACCGCGGCGACCGCGAGCAGGATCAGCGCGGCGGTCAGGACGATCGCGAGTTCGCCGGACATATGTCGTTCTCTGCTCCTCGCCTGCGGTTTCCGTCACCTTAATCCGGCCGCGTGGCCCGATCGCAGCTCTTGACGAACGCGCATGCGCCCCGAGCGGGTGCCCTAGTGTCGTCGGACATGGTGATATCCCTGCGGCGTAGGGATCTCGGGGCGCTGTTCGGGCCTGCCCATCCGGGGATCGTGCTGGACGTCGCGGCGCCGCCGCGGTCGGCGCTGGCGGTGCAGGTGGCCCCGCCGGACCTGCTTCGGGTCTGCCAGTCGGGATCGACGTTGATCTCGGCGCGGGTCGACGGTGTGTCCGGCGCACACTGGCTGCGTCACCGTCACCCGGATCCGGTTGTCGCGCCGATCGGCGTCGCGCTGGCCGAACAGCTGGGACCGGACCTGATGCGCTGGGCCCACCACTTCGCCACTGAGCTCGCCTCCGGCGTGCAGGGCCCGCTGCGGCGGGGCCGGTGGATCCTGCGCCCGGTGACAGTGCGCGGCTGCGCAGGTGGGGGCGGGGGGACATCCGCGGCCGCCGGATCGGCCGTCGCGCACTGGCGGCCCGACGTGGGTGGGTTCGACGAGGAGGGCTATCTGGATTGGCGTGCCGACCATGCCGATCCGCTGCTGCCGTTGCGCAGGCCGTCGCCCCCGGACGCGGCGCGGGTCAAGGCCTTCACCAAACTGGCCCGTGCCGGCCTGCTGCCGCCCGTGCTGATCTGGCAGGTGACGGGCCTGCGCTGTTGGCTCGTGATCGACGGACATGACCGGCTCACCGCGGCGGTGAATGCCGGCATCGTTCCGCCTGTGCTCGGCTTGGCAACGATGGGCCGCCGCGATGAGTGGGCGCAGCGGTGGTACCGGCAGAAGATCGAGACGGTCGCCGCACAGGGTCGACTCAACGCGGGGGCCACCGAGGCGCTGGGCGCGGAACTGGCCGAACGGCAGATCCGCGCCTACCTCGATTCCGGGTTCACCCCGGCCGACCCGATACCCGACGGTGCGGCCGAACGGCACCGGCAGGCGCGCGACCGGATGCGGAGCCGGCCACCGGCGCGGCCGGTTTGACGGGTCACCTACTGGATCGGGCAGGCGTACTGTCTCGCCACCGCCATCACCCGCTCCTGCGCTCCGGGGCCGATGACCCCTTGGGCGGCCATCTCCAGGCCGATGTAGCCCGGTATGCCGCCGACGCATGCCTGATGGGCAACGCGCCATGCCGTGTCGGGATTCAGGTTGTAGCCGTTGCGTTGCAGGCCCTGCAGGTATTCGTCGAACGCGGGCGTCCCCTGGTCCGGGATCGCTTGAGCCGCACCGGCCAGCGCGACCGCGGCCACCAACGATGCGCTCAGCGCCGCCATCACACGCTTCATGTTCTTCCCCCTGTGTATCCCGCTGTCGTCCACACACAGTGGCACAACGCGCCGACACACCTCGGCGGATCTCGGTAACCCGCGCGCTGCGCCGGCCTAGTTGGTCGTTGGTGGTGGTTGTGGCTGGAACGGTTCGTACCACCACCAGTCGGCGCGCTCGCCGGTGGGTCCGGGGCACGGTGGCACCTGGGGCGGAGGCGTGGTTGGTGGGCGCGCCACCGGGCCCGCGGGCAGCGGTCGGCCGCCCCGGTCGCTGACGGTCACGGCGGGGGCGGGGCCGGTGAGGGTGATTCCGCACTGGTGGTGCAGCCGGTGGTGGTAGGGGCAGATCAGCACCAGGTTGTCCAGCTCGGTGGGCCCGCCGTCCTCCCAGTGCCACAGGTGGTGGGCGTGCAGCCCGCGGGTGGCCGCACAGCCGGGCACCACACAGCAGCGGTCGCGGTGCTCGAGGGCGCGGCGCAACCGCCGGTTGACGGTGCGGGTGGCCCGCCCCGACCCGAGGGGCCGGCCGGCCCGTTCGAACCACACCTCACAGGTGGCATCACAGGTCAGGTAGCGGCGCTGCGCGTCGGTCAGCAGCGGCCCCAGATGCAGCTGACCGATCTGCTTGTCGACGTCGACGTGCACCACCACGGTGGTGTGCGCGCTGTGCGGGCGGCGGGTGGCCTCGCTGTCCCAGCCGTCCTCGACCAGGGCCAGGAACGCGTCGACGGTGTTCGGCATCGGTGGCTGGTGCCCCGTGGCGGCGGCGCTGGTGTCGCGGTCCCGCTTCCACGCGGTGATCAGCGCATCGCGGTGCGCGCACAGCGCGGCGTCGAACGTCGCGGCATCCCCATGCGGCAGCCGGATTCTCCAGGTGGTGTGTGTCTCGTCGCTGGTCCTGGAGATCGAGCGGTCCGGCGTGGGCCGTGGTGCCGGGTCGGGGCGGGGCTCGAGTTTCACCGCGGTGCGCAACTGGGCGACCGTGGCCACCGCGGCCAGCGGCGCGTAATGCGCATCAGAGCCCTCAGCGGCGCCCTCGGCCAGGACACCGACCTGATCCAGCGACAGCCGGCCCTCGCGCAGGCCCGCCGCGCACCGGGGAAATGCCCCGATGCGGTGTGCCACGGCCGCGATGGTCTGCGCGTTGCGTGGAGAGACCCCGGTCTTCCAGGCCACCAAAGCCGGGATGGAGCGCGCCCCGGTCATCCCAGCCAGCTCATCGCGCTCGATCTCGGCGACGATGTCGACGATCCGGCCGTCGATCGCATTGCGCTGCCCGGTCAACTCCGACAACTCGTCGAACAACACCGCCAACCGGTCCTTGGGCAACACCCCTCCGCAGGCAGGAGCAGCGGTCGAGGGCATGACCACAGGATTGCAGCCACCACCGACAAATCCGGGTCCCCTGCACCACCTG
Organism: Actinomycetota bacterium; assembly: GCA_034190095.1. Classification (GTDB taxonomy): domain Bacteria; phylum Actinomycetota; class Actinomycetes; order Mycobacteriales; family Mycobacteriaceae; genus Mycobacterium. The sequence goes on along the minus strand of JAXHTL010000071.1, from coordinate 2,262 downwards.
CGGAGGTGGTCTCCACGAGGTGGCGGCGGCACTCGTCGTAGGCTCACGCTATGACGTCGAAGCTCTGCCTGACGCAGGAACCCGCCGCCGACGCGTTGCTCGAAGAGAACCCGTTCGCGTTGCTGGTCGGCATGCTGCTGGACCAGCAGATCCCGATGGAGGTGGCCTTCGTCGGCCCGAAGAAGATCGCCGACCGGATGGGCGGCTTCGATGCGGCGGCCATCGCCGACCACGACCCGGAGACGTTCGCGCAGCTCTGCGCGCAAACCCCTGCCGTACACCGGTTCCCGGGTTCGATGGCCAAGCGGGTGCAGGCGCTGGCCCAGGTGGTCGTCGACGAGTACGGCGGTGACGCCGCGGCGCTGTGGTCCGACGGTGCCGACGGCGCCGAGGTCCTGCGCCGGCTCAAGGCGCTGCCGGGTTTCGGTGAGCAGAAGGCCAGGATCTTCCTGGCGCTGCTCGGCAAGCAGTACGGGGTGGCACCCGAAGGCTGGCGGGCCGCCGCCGGTGACTACGGCAAGGCCGGCACGCACATGTCGGTGGCCGATGTGACCGACGCCGGTTCGTTGCAGCAGGTTCGCACCTACAAGAAGGAAGCGAAGGCGAAAGCCAAGAAGGACAAGGCGGCCAAGGCCTAGCTGTCAGTACACCTGGCCCCGGTGGAATCGTCGGCGTCGAGGGCGGCGAGTTCGCTGAGCACGCCGGCCACCACCCGTCCGGTCGCGGTGGCGGTGTCCAGCCCGTTTCGCAGGCAGCGCAGCGTGATCCCGCGGGTGGTCAGGTCGGCCACCGTCTGGGCGACCTCGCTCACCGAGCGGCCCAGCCGATCGAGGGCCACCACCACGACGACGTCACCGGTGCGTGCATAGCTGAGCAGGGCCAGCAGCCCCGCTCGCATCTTGTCGGCCGAGCCGGTGGGGGTGTCGCTGAAGATCCGCCGCGGATCCACTCCCACCGCAGTCAGCTCGGCGAGTTGCCCGTCGAGCTCGGTGCCGGCGGCGCCGTGCCCCAGCGCGTATCCGAGCGTGACCGTCACCAGTCCAAGGTCTCACGAGGGCGCGGCCGCGTCACAGGGACGCGCCGTCGAACCGGTCGTGGGTGGCGATCTCCGACACCGGACGCCGGTTCAGCCGGCTGACCTGATGTCGGGGCCGGCCCAGCGGCAGGACCGCGGCTACCGCGTACTCGTCGGGAATGTGGAGCAGCGCCTTCACCCGCGGCTCCTCGGCCACCGCCATCGTGGTCAGCACGCCGCCGAAGCCCTCGCTGCGTGCGGCCAGCAGGATGTTCCAGACGAACGGGTACACCGACGCCCCGGCGACCAGCCCGATCCGGCCGAGGTCCTGGTCCAGCGCGGCCACCACCCCGAGGTCGACGCAGACCACCAGCGCCACCGAGCAGGTGAGCAGCGGTGACGACATCTGGGCGGGCACCTCGGCGGCCTCGACCTGCTGGGCCGATACGGTCATGGGCTGCAAAGGGTTCCACGGCATCTCGCCGTTACTGCGCTGGGCGATGTAGCGGCGTGCGCCGGGCAGGCTCAGCTCGCCCAGCGCTGCCCGGGTGTCCGGATCGCGCACCGCGATCACCCGCACGCCCTGTCGGTTGCCCCCGCTGGGGGCGAAGCGGGCGTTGTCCAGGATCCCGACCAGGACGTCGTCGGGCAGTGGCTCGTCGGTGAACTGGCGCACCGCGCCGGTCGTGCGCATCACGTCGTAGAGGTCCATGTCCCGATCTTGTCCTTAAGCTCGGGCCTCCGCTGTGCCATTGTGAAGGGATGAAGACTCACCTGAATTGCCCGTGCGGCGAGGCCATCACCGGCAAGGACGAGGACGACCTCGTGGAGAAGGCGCAGGATCACCTGTCCAAGGTGCATCCCGGCCGCGACTACGACCGGGATGCCATCCTCTTCATGGCCTACTGACCAGCGCCCAGCTGCGCCGGCGGGGTGTTGGCGGCGGTGTCGGGGACGACCGTCGAACCGATGGTCGGCATGAACTGGCACTGCATCTCGGTGGTGGTGACCTGACCGAAGATGGTCGACATGATGCTGCCCGGGCCGGTGTCGGCGATCGCGGTGAGCGTCGTCGGGCCGTCGGGGTTGATGTCGGGGCGCGGCTTGAGTGTCGCGCTGCCCGACCGGCCGGTGCTCAGGTTGACCCAGGTGACGTTGAGTGGGAGCTTCTGCTCGGCCGCCGGGCCGGGCGTGCCCACCGCGGTGAACACGTAGGCGGTCTGCCCGGGACCCGGGCCGGGGGCGGG
>JAXHTL010000070.1:0-21050 GCA_034190095.1 Actinomycetota bacterium | reverse complement strand
ACCACAGGTAGATGCCGCTGGCCAGTAGCACCAGGATCCAGACCGCGGTGATCTCCATCCACAGGTTGCCGATCCCGACTCCAATGGTGGCGTCGGGGTAGGACGACGGCGCGATCAGGTGGCCCAGCGACGGCAGCTGCAGTTTCGGGCCGTCGTTGCCGAACAGCCGGTGGATCTGGGCGCCGAATCCGTCCGGGCTGGCGAGTTGGCTGCGTTGGCCGAGGTAGTCGCCGGTGTAGGGGTCGACGAACACCTGGGTGACGCTGGACTCGCCGGCCGGCCACTCCGGGGCGTCGGGCGGGATGAAGTCCACCCGGGTGGAGCGGCCCGGTTCCGCGGGGGGAATCACCGCGTCGAATGTGAAGTCGGGCCCCACCTGCTGTTCGGCGACGGCGACCTGCTGGTCCAGCGCCACCGTGGTCGGCTGTTGGTCGACCACCAGCAGGTTGCGGTTGAGCAGCACGTCCAGCGGCTGGTTGTAGAGCACCACCAGCCCCGACAAGGCCAGCACCACCAGCGCTGGCGCGGCGAACAGCGCCACCCAGAAGTGCATCCGCCAGACGCGCCGCAGCACGGCGGCCTCGCCGCGGCGGGTGGAGTTCGGCGTCGTCGTCACGGTCGGTCCCCTTGCGCTCGAACCGCTCCATCGGCGGTGTCGCAGCCATAGTCGGGTGCCGACGGCGTTTGGTTCCCGCCACCGTCGTCGGGACTGCGCTCAGGGCGGGAAAATGCGGGAAAACCGCGCCGCTAGCGCAGTCTCAACGGGGGGACGGGGTGGGTGCGTCGCCGAAGTTGCGCAGCCGCAGGCTGTTCGACACCACGAAGAACGACGAGAACGCCATCGCGGCGCCGGCGATCAACGGGTTCAGCAGGCCCGCCGCCGCGACCGGGATCGCCGCGACGTTGTAGCCGAACGCCCAGAACAGGTTCACCTTGATGGTCCGCATCGTCGCCGCGGCCAGTCCGAGGGCGACCGGGACGGTGGACAGGTCGTCGCGCACCAGGATGACGTCGGCGGCGCTGATCGCGACGTCGGTGCCCCGCCCGATCGCCATCCCGAGGTCGGCGCAGGCCAGCGCGGGGCCGTCGTTGATGCCGTCGCCGACCATCGCGACGACGCGGCCCTGCTCGCGCAGCTGCTCGATCACGTCGACCTTGCCGTCGGGCAGCACGTCGGCGATCACCTCCTCGATGCCGACCCGCGCGGCGACGGCTGCCGCCGAGGCCGGGTTGTCGCCGGTCAGCAGCACCGTGCGCAGCCCCTTGGCGTGCAGGGCGGCCACCGCGTCGGCGGCGGAATCCTTGACGGTGTCGGACACCGCGATGGCGCCGCACGGCTGGCCGTCGACCTCGACGAAGACCACTGTCTCGCCGCGCGATTCGGCGCTGCGCCGGGCCGCGGTCAGGGTCGGGGACAGCCCCGAGGCCGCGATCCAGGACGGCTTGCCCACCCGCACCCGCCGTCCCGCGACGACGGCGGTGACGCCGCGGCCGGCCACCGAGCCGAAGTCCTCGACGGCGTCGTCGTGGCTCGCCGACGCGCTGATCGCCAGGCCCACGGCATGCTCGGAGGGTCCTTCGGCGCCGGCTGCCAGGCGCAGCACCTCCTCGGCGTCGAAGCCCTGCTCGGGCACGACAGCGCTGACGGTCAGCCGGCCGGTGGTCAACGTGCCGGTCTTGTCGAAGACGACGGTGTCCACCGTGCGGGTGGCCTCCAGCGAGCGGTGGCCCTTGAGGAAGATGCCGAGCTGGGCGCCGCGACCCGAGGCCACCATCATCGCCGTCGGGGTGGCCAGTCCCAGCGCGCACGGGCAGGCGATGACCAGCACGGCCAGCGCCGCCGACACCGCCTGATCCGGGCCCCCGCCGGCGAGCAGCCAGCCGATGGCGGTCAGCGCCGCGATCACGAACACACACGGCACGAACACCGCCGAGACCCGGTCGGCGAGGCGTTGCGCGTCGGCCTTCTGGGCCTGGGCCTCCTCGACGAGGCGCACCATCCCGGCGAACTGGGTGTCGGCGCCGACGGCGGCGGCCTCGACGACGAGCCGGCCGTCGAGCACGATCGTGCCGCCGATGACCTGATCGCCGGGGCGCACCCGTTGTGGTTTGGCCTCGCCGGTCATCGCGCTCATGTCCACGGCCGCCGAACCCTCGGTGACCAGGCCGTCGGCGGCGATGGTCTGGCCCGGGCGCACCACGAAGCGGTGCGCTTCGGCGAGTTCATCGGCCGGGATCACCATCTCGGTGCCATCGGCCAGCAGCAGGGTGACGTCCTTGGCGCTGAGTTCGGCCAGTGCCCGCAGTGCGCTACCGGCCTTGGATTTCGCGCGCGCCTCGAAATAGCGCCCGGCCAGCACGAAGACCGTCACGCCGGCGGCGACCTCGAAGTAGATGGCGTCGCTGCCCAGCAGCGCCTGCCAGATGCCGTCCGCGGTGTCCGACGGCTGGGCGGTGAAGACGGTGTACACCGACCAGGCCGAGGCGGCCAGGATGCCCACCGAGATCAGGGTGTCCATGCTGGCCCCGCCGTGGCGGGCCATCTGCACGGCTTTGCGGTGGAACGGCCAGGCCGCCCACAGCACGACCGGGGCGGCCAGCGCGGTCAGCACCCACTGCCAACCCGGGAAGCGGGTGCTGGGCACCACGGCGAACATCACCGACAGGTCGGCGACCGGCACGAACAACACCGCGGCCACGGCCAGCCGCAGCAGCAGGCTGCGGGCGTGATCGGCGTCGGGGTCCTCGGTCCCGGTACTGCCGACCTGGCGGACCTCCGCCTGGTAGCCGGCGTTGCGGACGACATCGCACAACACGGTCTCGTCGATGCCGGCCGGAGCCTCGACGGTGGCCACGCGGGTGCCGAAGTTCACCGAGGCGCGCACCTCCGGCAGCTTGTTCAGCGCCGAGGACACCCGCGCCGCGCACGCCGCACAGGACATCCCCGACACGTCGAGCTGCACCCGGGCGACGTCGCGCGTTGCCTCGGGCAGCCGCGTCTGCGCAGCCTGCGCCTCGGTCTCGGTCGACATTGCACCTCCTGCGCTCCTGCCTGGTAGTCGTCTGGATGCGGTCAGGAGTTCCCGACCCGCATCGCTTACTCTTTCCTGGTGACGACCGCCGGCGACGAAGACCAAATTACTCACCTCGCCAAATCGGCTGGTCGGGGAGACCGGGTCGCCCTCACCGCGTTCATCGAGGCCACCCGCCGTGACGTGTGGCGCACGGTCGCCTATCTGGCCGACCCGGGCAGCGCCGACGACCTCACCCAGGAGACCTACCTGCGCGCGATCAAATCGCTGCCGCGGTTCAGCGGGCGGTCGACGGCCAAGACCTGGCTGTTGTCCATCGCCCGGCGGGTCGTCGTCGACCAGATCCGCTACAACACGTCACGTCCCCGCCCGGCCTACGTGGTCGACCTCGACGACGTGATCGGTGGTGGCGGGGACCGCATCGAGAACCTGGTGGAGATCCGGATCCTGCTCGACGGCCTGGACCCGGACCGGCGCGAAGCCCTGGTGCTGACCCAGGTGCTGGGCATGTCCTACGCCGAAGCCGCCGAGGTGTGTGGATGCCCGGTCGGCACGATCCGCTCCCGGGTGGCGCGGGCCCGCGACGACCTGCTGCGCGCAGCCACCGAGGACGACCGCGCCGGCTAGTTTCAGCGCCTGATCAGCGCGAAATAGCCCGCGATGTGGGCCTGGGTCAGGTCGGCGGCCTTGGCGCCGTGACCGCGGGCGACGGCCTCGACGATGCCGCGGTGTTCACAGCGCAGGTCGGCTGCCACCGCAGACCAATCGGGCAGCAGCGGCACGCCGGCCATGACGTATTCGTGGATCGAGTCGCGCAGCGAGGCCATCATCGCCTCGACGACGACGTTTCCGGCCAGCCCGGTCAGCGCCACGTGGAACGCGGCGTCGAGGCGGTGGAACTGTTCGGGGCTCAGGGCCGGGTCGTCCATCGCGTCGAGCATCGCGCGCACCCCGGACAGGTCGGGGTGCCTGCGGGTGGCCTCGCGCACCGCCCAGGTCTCCAGCAGGATGCGGGTGTCGACCAGGTCGGCGATCGGCAGGAATCTGGTGGCCACATGCAGCCGCAACGCCGACCCGATGGAGGTGGCCGGATCGGCCACCACGACGGCGCCGGCGTCGGGGCCCGAGCCGGCGGCGGTGCGCACCACGCCCATCGCCTCGAGCACGCGGAGGGCCTCACGGACCGAGGACCGGCCCACCGACAGCTCCTCGGCCAGCGCGCGCTCTCCCGGGAGCCGGTCGCCGACGGCGAACGTGCCCTGTGACAGATCCTGTTCGATTCGGGCAAGCACCAGTTCGTGGGCGCGCATGGGTCGAGAATAGCGGTAGCCACCTGGTGTGGTCAGACCACAGGCGTTAGTGTGGTCTGACCACAGCCCCGGTCGACCGGTTCGGAGTACCCATGCGCATCGCCCTGTTCGCGACCTGCCTGGCTGATGCGTTGTTCCCACGCGCTGCCATCGCCACGGTCGAACTGCTCGAACGCCTCGGCCACCAGGTGGTGTTCCCGCCAGGCCAGACCTGTTGCGGGCAGATGCATGTCAACACCGGCTATCTGGGCGAGGCCACCGCCCTGGTGCGCCACCACGTCGAGCAGTTCGAGGTTGCCGGCTGCGACGTGGTGGTCGCCCCGTCGGGTTCGTGTGTCGGCTCGGTGCGTCATCAGCACGCGATGGTGGCCCGCCGCGGCGGCGACGAACGACTGGCCGCCCGGGCCGAGGCGATCGCCGAACGCACCTGGGAACTCTCGGAGTTCCTCGTCGACGTGCTCGGGGTCGACGACGTCGGCGCCTACTACCCGCACCGCGTCACCTACCACCCGACCTGTCATTCGCTGCGGATGCTGCGGGTCGGGGACAAACCGCTGCAGTTGCTGCGCCACGTGCGCGGGCTGACCCTGGTCGAGCTGCCCGAAGCCGAGTCCTGCTGCGGGTTCGGCGGAACCTTCGCGATCAAGAACGCCGACACCTCCACGGCCATGCTGGCCGACAAGATGGCCCATGTCATCGAGACCGGGGCCGAGGTGTGCAGCGCCGGGGACTCGTCGTGCCTGATGCACATCGGCGGTGGGCTCTCGCGGATCCGCTCCGGGGTGCGCACCGTGCACCTCGCCGAGATCCTGGCCGCCACCGAGAATGCGCCGGTGCCGACATGACCACCGACCTCGGCATCCCCGGCACCGGTAACCTGCGCGGCGACGAACCGTTCCCGAAGGCCGCCCGGCGCGCGCTCGACGACACCCAGATGCGCCGCAACGTCGGCCACGCCACCCACACGATCCGCACCAAACGTCTTGCCGCGGTGGGGGAGTGCGAGGACTGGGAAGAGCTGCGCGCCGCCGGCAGCGCGATCAAGCGCGACGTGCTGGCACGGCTGCCCGAGCTGCTCGAGCAGCTCGAGGCCAACGTCACCGCTCGCGGCGGGGTGGTGCACTGGGCCCGCGACGCCGCCGAGGCCAATGCGATCGTCGCCGAGCTCACCCGGGCCGCCGGCGCCGACGAAGTGGTGAAGGTCAAGTCGATGGCCACCCAGGAGATCGGCCTCAACGAATACCTCGAAGAGCACGGAATCGGCGCGGTGGAAACAGATCTGGCCGAGCTCATCGTGCAGCTCGGCCGCGACAAGCCCAGCCACATCCTGGTTCCGGCGATCCACCGCAACCGGGCCGAGATCCGGGAGATCTTCACCCGCGAGATGCCCGACGCCCGCGAGCTCACCGACGAACCGCGGGTGCTGGCGATGGCGGCGCGGCGGCATCTGCGCCGCAAGTTCCTCTCGGCCAAGGTCGCCGTCAGTGGCGCGAACTTCGGCGTGGCCGAGACGGGCACGCTGGCCGTCGTCGAGTCCGAGGGCAACGGCCGGATGTGTCTGACGCTGCCGCGCACGCTGATCACCGTGATGGGCATCGAGAAGGTGCTGCCCACCTTCGCCGACCTCGAGGTCTTCATGCAGTTGCTGCCCCGCTCGTCGACCGCCGAGCGGATGAACCCGTACACCTCGATGTGGACCGGGGTGCACCCCGGAGACGGGCCGGAGCAGTTCCACCTGATCCTGCTCGACAACGGCCGCACCAGGGTGCTCGCCGACGAGGTGGGCCGCGAGGCGCTCAAGTGCATCCGGTGCAGCGCCTGCCTGAACGTGTGCCCGGTCTACGAACGCACCGGCGGCCACGCCTACGGCTCGGTGTACCCGGGGCCGATCGGGGCCATCCTGAGCCCGCAGCTGACCGGAACCGCCGGCCACGACGACCCGAACGCGTCGCTGCCGTATGCGTCGTCGCTGTGCGGGGCGTGCTTCGACGCGTGCCCGGTGCGTATCGACATCCCGTCCATCCTGGTGCATCTGCGCGCGCAACAGGTCGATGCCGAACGCGGCGGCCTGCCCGGCGGGCAGCAGGCGGCGATGACGGCGGCGGCCTGGGCGATGGGTTCGCCCCGGCGGTTCGCGCTGGCCGAGAAAGCGCTGTCGGCGGGCCGGCTGCTGGCCAACCGTGAGCACCGCATCACCGCACTGCCCTGGCCCGGCTCGCGCTGGACCGCCAGCCGGGACCTTCCCGAACCGCCCGCCGAGACCTTCCGGCAGTGGTGGGACCGCACCCACGATGGAGACCGCCGTGTCTGATGCCAAAGTAGCTGTGCTGCAGAGGGTCCGGTCCGCACTGGCGGCGTCGTCCCCGGCGCCGGCGACGGTGCCCCGCGACTACGACCGCCGGCCGCTGGCCGGAGCGGGCGACGTCGCCCGGTTCGCCGAGACCGTCGACGAGTACCGGGCCCGGGTCCTGCAGATCGCCGTACCGGACATCGCCGCCACCATCGCCTCGCTGCTGGCGCCGGGTGCCCGGGTGGTGGTGCCGGCCGATCTGCCACCCGACTGGGTCGCCGGATGCGAGGTTCTCGACATCGTTGCCGACGACCCCGCCGACCCGCTGCCGGTGGCCGCGCTCGACGAGGCCGACGCGGTCGTGACCGGGTGCGCGGTCGGCATCGCCGCCACCGGCACCATCGTGCTCGACGGTGGGCTCACCCAGGGCCGGCGCGCGCTGACCCTGGTGCCGGATCACCACATCTGCGTGGTGCGCGCCGATCAGGTCGTCGACACCGTGCCGCAGGGCTTCGCCGCGCTCGACCCGGCCCGGCCGCTGACGTTCATCTCCGGGCCCAGCGCCACCAGCGACATCGAACTCGACCGGGTCGAAGGCGTGCACGGGCCGCGCACCCTCGACGTCCTCGTCGTCAGCTGACCCCGGTCGACGCCCGGATGATCAGCTCCGGCTGGAACACCACGTGGCGGCACTGTCGCTGCGCAGTGCGGTCGGCCCGGTCGGCCGCCTCGACCAACAGATCGATCGCCGTCTCGCCGATCTTCGCGGTGGGCTGCCGGATCGACGTCAACGGCACCACCGCCGAACGGGCGAAGTCGATGTCGTCGTAGCCGACGATCGCGATGTCCTCGGGCACCCGCAGACTCCCGATCAGCGACAGGGCCTGCAGCACCCCGATGGCCAGCAGATCGTTGGCACAGAACACCGCGTCGGGGCGGCGCCCGGCCGGGCGGTCGCGCAGCCGCTCCCCGGCCGCACGCCCCTCCAGCACGGTCAACGCGGGAGTCTCGATCACCTCGAGCCGGGCCCCGGGCACCTCGGCGAGGGCCGCCTCGGCACCGGTCCGCCGGTCGGCGACCTGGCGCAGCCCGGCCGGCCCCCCGACGAACGCGATGCGGCGACGGCCGGTGTCGCACAGGTGCCCGGCCGCCAGCCGGCCCCCGGCGACGTCGTCGACGGCCACCGAGTCGAACGGGGTGCCGGTGCCGTCCCGGTCGACCAGCACCACCGGGGTGCCGCGCCGGTCCAGGGCCCGCAGCCGGCTCAGATCGTCGCCGATCGGCGAGACCAGCAGGCCGAACACCCGCTGCTCGTCGAACGCGTCGATGTAGGCCCGTTCGCGGTCGCGGTCGTCATCGGAGGTGCCCAACAGAACGGTCAGGTTGTGTTCGCCGGCGCGGCGTTCGGCGGCGCGGGCGACGTCGGTGAAGAACGGGTTGCCGACGTCGAGCACCACCAGCCCGACGCTGCGCGAACGGCCGGCGCGCAGCTGGCGTGCGGCGTCGTTGCGCACGAAGCCGAGATCGTCGATCGCGGCCTGCACCCGCGCCACCGTGGCGGGGGCCACCTTGTCGGGTGAGTTCAGCACGTTGGACACGGTGCCGATCGACACCGACGCCGCCGCCGCGACCTCGCGCATGCTCACCACCGGACCATCACACCAGACGGGCCCGGGGCCCGCGGTCAGCCCACCGCGACCGGGCGCGCCTGGCGCGCGGTCCGCGGGGCGTAGCGGACCACCGGATGGTGCCGGGCCACCAGGGCACGCAGCGCTTCCAGGTCACCGGCGATCAGGCCGCAGCTGCGGGCGGTCAGCAGCACGTTGCCCAGCGCGGTGGCCTCGACCGGCCCGGCCAGCACCGGCATCCCCAACCGGTCGGCGGTCAGCTGGCACAGCAGGGCGTTCTGGCATCCGCCCCCGACCAGGTGCACCGTGGCCACCTGCACGCCGGACAACTCCGAGGCGGTCCGCACCGCCGCGGCGAACGACTCGGCCAGGCTCTCCACGATCGCGCGGACCAGGTGCGCCGGCCCTGCGGGGGCGCCCAGACCACGTTCGGTGTACCACGAGGCGATTCGTGCCGGCATGTCCCCGGGGGCCAGGAACCTCGGGTCGTCGGTGTCGAACAACGCCGCCGGAGCGGGCAATTCGGCCGCGTCGGCGAGCAGGCTCTCCAGGTCCACCGGCCGGCCCTGGCTCCGGTAGGTGCGCAGGCACTCGCTGAGCAGCCACAGGCCCATCACGTTGTGCAGGAACCGGGTCCGCCCGTCGGCGCCGACCTCGTTGGTGAACCGGGCATCCCGGGCCTGGGCAGTGACGACCGCCGATTCGGTCTCGACCCCGACCAGACCCCAGGTGCCGCAGGAGATGTAGGCCGCGCTGTCGGCCTGCATCGGCACCGCCACCACCGCCGACGCGGTGTCGTGCGAGGCGACCGACACCACCTCGGTGGCGGCGGGCAGCCCCAGCCGTGCCGCGGCGTCGGCCAGCACCGGCCCGCGCCGGCTGCCGGCCTCGACGACGCCGGGGAAGAGGGTGCTGGGCAGGCCGAGGCGGGTCATCAACCCGGTATCCCACCGGCCGTCGAGGCCGAGCAGTCCGGTGGTGGAGGCGTTGGTGCGTTCGGCCGCACACACCCCGGTCAGCCAGTAGTTGACCAGGTCCGGGATCAACAGCACCTGATCGGCGGCGCCGAGCAGCCCGTCGGCCTGTTCGGCGGCCAGCTGATAGAGCGTGTTGAACGGCAGGAACTGCAGGCCGTTGCGGGCGTACAGCTCCGCCGGATCCACGGCGGCATGGACGAGTTCGACACCGCGGGCGCTGCGCTCGTCGCGGTAGTGCAGCGGTTCGGACAGCAGCCTGCCATCGCGCAGCAGGCCGTAGTCGACCGCCCAGGAGTCGACCCCGATGCCGAGCAGATCGTGATGCCGGCGCGCCGCGGTGGCCAGTCCGGCACCCACTTCGCGGTAGAGCCCGGTGAGGTCGGTGTACAGCGCTTCCCGGGTGCCGTTCCACACTCTGACCGGCTCATTGCCGAACCGGGCCACCGCGTGCATGTCCAGCAGGCCCGGGCCCACCCGGGCCACCATCACCCGGCCGCTGCTGGCACCCAGGTCCACCGCCGCGACGGTGCCGGACCTCATCGCAGGAAGGCCGCGGCCACGCCCGCATCGACGGGCACGTGCAGACCCGTGGTGTGGGAGAAGTCCGAGGTGCACAGCGCGAACGCGGCGTTGGCGATGTTCTCCGGCAGGACTTCGCGTTTGAGCAGGGTGCGCTGGGCGTAGAAGGCGCCGAGGTCCTCCTCGGCGACGCCGTACACCGCGGCGCGCTGGGCGCCCCAGCCGCCGGCGAAGATCCCCGATCCGCGCACCACCCCGTCGGGATTGATGCCGTTGACCTTCACCCCGTGCTCACCGAGCTCGGCGGCCAGCAGCCGGACCTGGTGGGCCTGATCGGCCTTGGTGGCCGAGTAGGCGATGTTGTTGGGCCCGGCGAACACCGAGTTCTTCGACGAGATGTAGAGGATGTCGCCACCGAGCTTCTGGTCGATCAGCGCCCGGGCCGCGGCCTTGGACACCAGGAACGAGCCGCGCGCCATCACGTTGTGCTGCAGGTCCCAGTCCGCGGCGGTGGTGTCGAGCAGCGACTTCGACAGCGACAGGCCGGCGTTGTTGACCACGATGTCGATGCCGCCGAAGGCGAGCACGGTGGCGTCCACCGCGGCGGCCACGGCGGCCTCGTCGGTGACGTCGGCGCGGATGCCGATCGCCACGTCGGAGTTCCCGATCTCGGCTGCGGCGGCGCGGGCTTTCTCGGCGTCGAGGTCGGCGATCACCACGCAGGCCCCCTCGGCGGCCAGCCTGGTGGCGATGGCCTTGCCGATCCCCGAGGCGGCGCCGGTGACCAGCGCGATGCGGGTGGCCAGTGGTTTGGGCTTGGGCATGCGGGCCAGCTTGGCCTCTTCGAGGGCCCAGTACTCGATGCGGAACTTCTCCCGCTCGTCGATCGGGGCGTAGGTGGAGATCGCCTCCGCCCCGCGCATCACGTTGATCGCGTTGAGGTAGAACTCGCCGGCCACCCGCGCGGTCTGCTTGTCCTTGCCGTAGCTGAACATGCCGACACCGGGGACCAGGATGATCGCCGGGTCGGCGCCGCGCATCGCGGGGCTCTCGGCGGTGGCGTGGCGCTCGTAGTAGGTCCGGTAGTCGGCGCGGTAGGCCTCGTGCAGTGCGGCCAGCCGGTCCCGGCACTCCTCGACGCCCGCATCGGCGGGCAGGTCGAGCACCAGCGGTGTGACCTTGGTGCGCAGGAAATGGTCGGGGCAGCTGGTGCCCAGTGCGGCCAGCCGGGGGTGTTCGCTCGCTGCCAGGAACTCCAGCACCCGGGGGTCGTCGGTGAAGTGGCCGACCTGCGGCTTGTCGGTGGAGGCCAGCCCGCGCAGGAACGGGGCCAGCGCGGCGGCCTTGGCGCGGCGCGCCTCGTCGGGCAGCGCGGCGTAGCCGGGCAGCGGTGCGCCGAACGGATCGCGGCGGCCGTGGGTGTCGATGTAGCGCTGAGCGGTGTCGATGATCTCCAGCGAGTGGGCCTCGGCCTGCTCGCTGGTCTCGCCCCAGGCGGTGATGCCGTGTCCGCCGAGGATGGTGCCGATGGCGTGCGGGTTGCGCCGCCGGATCTCGGCGATGTCGAGGCCGAGCTGGAAGCCGGGACGCCGCCACGGCACCCAGACGACGCGGTCGCCGAAGATCTGCTTGGTGAGTGCCTCCCCGTCGGCCGCGGTGGCCAGCGCGATTCCGGAGTCCGGGTGCAGATGGTCGACGTGGGGGGCGTCGACCAGGCCGTGCATCGCGGTGTCGATCGACGGTGCCGCGCCGCCGCGGCCGTGCAGGCAGTAGTCGAAGGCGGCCACCATCTCGTCCTCGCGGTCCACCCCGGGATAGGTGCCGGCCATGGCGCGCAGCCGGTCCAGTCGCAGCACGGCCAGCCCGGATTCGGTCAGGGTGCCCAGATCGCCGCCGGATCCTTTGACCCACAGCAGCTCTACCGGCGAGCCGGTGACCGGATCGGTGTCGGTGCCCTTGGCCGAGGTGTTGCCGCCGGCGTAGTTGGTGTTGCGCGGGTCGGCGCCCAGGCGGTTGGAGCGGGCGATCAGTTCGGTGACGGTCGTGTTGGTCATGTCAGGCTCCCCACGAGGATTGGGTTCCGCCGACTCGGGCGGCGTCGATGGTGTCCTGGTAGCCCGAGGCCGCGAACGCGGCCATCGGGTCGGCGGGCAGGCCCCGCTCGGTGCGCCACTGCGCCAGCGCGGGTCGCACGTCGGTGTAGAAGGCGTCCATGAAGACTGCGTTGGCCCCGAGGACGTCGCCGTTCTCCTGGGCTGCGGTGAGTGCGTCGACGTCGACCAGCAGCGCACGCGCGGTCATCTCGGCGACGTTGAGCACCGAGCGGATCTGCCCGGGAATCTTGGCTTCCACGTTGTGGCACTGGTCGAGCATCAGCGCCAGGTCCGAGCCGGGTTGCAGGCCGCCGCCGCGGATGACCTCGAACATGATCCGGAACAGCTGGAACGGGTCGGCGGCGCCGACGATGAGGTCGTCGTCGGCGTAGAAGCGGGAGTTGAAGTCGAATGATCCCAGCTTGTCCAGCCGCAGCAGCTGGGCGACGATGAACTCGATGTTGGTGCCCGGGGCGTGGTGACCGGTGTCCAGGCACACCTTGGCGTGTTCGCCGAGCGCGGTGACCTGCGCGTAGGAGGTGCCCCAGTCGGGAACGTCGGTCATGTACATGGCCGGCTCGAAGAACTTGTACTCCAGCACCATCCGCTGCTGCGGACCGATGTGCTGGTAGATGGCGGCCAGGGATTCGGCCAGCCGGTCCTGGCGGCCACGGATGTCACCCTGGCCGGGGTAGTTCGTTCCGTCGGCCAGCCAGATCTTCAGGTCGCGGGATCCGGTCTGGGCCATGATCTCGATACAGGCCAGGTGGTGGTCGATCGCCTTCTGGCGGACTGTCTTGTCGGTGTGGGTCAGGCTGCCGAACCTGTAGTCGTCGTCCTGGAAGGTGTTGGAGTTGATGGTCCCCAGCGCCACCCCGTGGTCGGCGGCGAAGCGGCCGAGCGCGGCGTAGTCGTCGACGGCGTCCCACGGGATGTGCAGCGCCACCGTCGGGGCCAGCCCGGTGAACCGGTGCACCGTCGCGGCATCGGCGATCTTCTCCTCGACGGTGCGCGGGGTGCCGGGGGTGCCGAACACCTTGAACCGGGTGCCGCTGTTGCCGAAGGCCCAGGAGGGCAGTTCGATGGCCAGGTTGTCGAAGACCGGGCCGGCGAAAGTCGTGGTTCCCATCTCAGATCACCGCGCTTCCGGCAGCCGGGACGGCGCCGCCGGAGCCGGCCGGCACCGGTTGTCCGTAGCGTTCGATCTCGATCTGCTGCAACGTCTTTCCGCGGGTCTGCGGGGCCCAGACCGCGCCGATGATCAACGCGACGGTGAGCAACGCGATCAGCAGCAGTCCGACCGTCGTCAGGCCGGTCACCGCCAGCAGGGTGGGGAAGAAGTAGCTCAGCAGACCCGTCGCGGTGCGCACCGCGAAGAACATCACGCCCTGGGCGCTGGCCCGGTACGGGGTGGCGAACAGCTCGCTGGTCCACAGGCTGTAGAAGGCCTGGCAGCCGATGCCGGCCGAGACGCCCCACAGGACCGCGAAGACCAGCATGGTGGGCACGCCGCCGTCGGTGAACGCGACCAGCACGATCCAGCCGACGATGCCCAGTGCCGCGCCGACGGCGTAGAGCTTGCGCTGCGACATCCGGTCGGCGTAGCGCATGAACCCGAAGTAGGTGGCGGCGACCGTGCAGCCCCACACCAGCACCTGCAGCAGGTTCTGGGCGACCGGGCTGTGCAGCCCCGCGGTGTCGTAGACCCGCGGCATGAAGATGCCGGCCTGGCCGGCCACAGTGTTCCAGAACAGGTAGATGCCACCGAGGAACAGCAGGGCGGTGATGTTGACCTTGCGGGAGAACAGCCCACGCAGCCCGCGTACGCCGACCGTCGAGGCGACGGCGGCCGGTTCGGTCTTGGCCTCCTCGGCCCAGATCTGCGATTCGGCCAGGCCCTGCCGGATCCACCACACCACGCCGGCGACCACGAACAGGTGCAGGAAGATCAGCCGCGACCCGAGCAGGCCCAGCGGGGCCAGCGCGGCGGCCAGCGCGAAGCCGATCAGCGGTCCGACCGACCAGGCCAGCTGGGCGGTGCCGACGTGTTTGGCGCGCTCCACCGAGGGTGCCTGCTCGGCGATGTAGGTCCAGGACGCCGGCACGCCCGCCCCGACCGCGATACCGGTGATGATGAACGCGGCCAGGAGCATGGTGTAGTTCGCTGCGAAGGCGGCCAGTGCCACTCCGGCCATGTAGACCAGCAGGTCGTAGGTGTAGATGGCTTTGCGGCCGAAGCGGTCGCACAGCGGGCCGCCCAGGATCGCGCCGATCGCCGCGCCGAACGCGTTGGCGCTCAACGCCGCCAGCAGGCCGACGGCGAAGTTGCTGATCCCGAACTCCGCCTGCCAGAACGCCAGGCTGGTCGCGATCGCGATGATGGATCCCGCTTCGATGTAGTTCGACATCGCGACGGCGATGGTGGCCCGCCAGCCGGTGGTGGAGCGCGCTCCGATCTTCATGGGTGTTCCTTCGGTGTTGGTCGAGTGTGTCAGTCGGGCTGTGCGTCAGTCGAGGTGGAAGTACTCGGTCAGGGGTTGCATGGCATCGTCGGGATGGGCGTCGGGGTGCTGGAAGAACTCGGCCATGCCGGCCTGCCACTTCGCGTTGACCTCGGTCTCGCTCATCCGCCGCTGGGCCGCCTCGAAGTCGGGTGTCTCGAGGTAGCCGACCACCAGGCCGTCGTCGGGGCGCAGGAACAGCGAGTAGTTGTGCCAGCCGGCCTGACGCAGCGCGTCGAGCATGTCCGGCCACACGTCCTCGTGGGCGGCGAGGTAGTCGTCGATCCGGTCCGGCCGCAGCGGGAGCAGGAAGCAGACGCGCTGCGTCGGCGTGGTGGTCATCGGTACTCCTCGGGTTGGACACCGAAGTGATTGAAACGTTTCAATTGGTGAGTGCGGTCACAGTAGCGCCGGCGTCGTCGTTCCGTCAAGAGATCGACGGAACCGGTGGGCCGCGAGGGCGGGGCCGGCCCCGGCCCGCCGCGCTCGTCGAGTGCGGCGACCGCGATGCGGGCGCCGACGGCCGGGCGCGGACCGTTCTTCACCAAGCGGAACGTCTTACGTCTGTGGTAATTTCGCGAGCACGCCACAGGTTGCTCTCGAGCCCCACGGGAAGCCCCGGATAGCGCGTCGTCGCGGCCGTGCCATTCGCCCGTCGTTTCGAGACGACCGCGAGAACTCGCATGGTTGGGTGGGATTGTGACGCTGACGACCGACATCGCGGCCGTGCTGGACACTCACGGCTGTGACCGTGCCGACCTGCTGGACATCCTCTGGGACGTGCAGCGCGGTAGCGGCTACATCTCCACCGAGGCGGCTGCCGCCATCGGCGACCGGCTCGGGATGTCGGTCGAGGATGTCCTCGAAACCGCGACGTTCTACCACTTCTTCCACACCAGCCCGTCGGGCCGCTACCGAATTTATTTGAGCAACACGGTCATTGCGAAAATGCGCGGCTACGACCAGGTGCACGCCGCGCTGGAACGCGAGACCGGCGTGCGGTTCGGCGGCCCCGGCTCGGCCGACTTCGGGTTGTTCGAGACCGCCTGTATCGGCCTCAGCGACCACGAACCGGCGATGCTCGTCGACGGCGTCGTGTTCACCGACCTGACCCCGAGGTCCGTCGCCGAGATCATCGCGGGGCTGCGGGGCGGCAAGACACCCGAACAACTGGCCAACCCCGCGGGTCTGGACCGCGACCAACCGGACTACGCCCAGACGATGACCGGGACCACCGTGCACACCGCCGGTCCGGTGTTCTTCAGCGCAGAGACCGACCACGGGTCGTTGATGCAGCGCTGCCGGGCGATGGCCTCCGACGAGGTGATCGCGACCATGACCGAGTCCGGGCTGCGGGGCAGGGGCGGGGCCGGATTCCCCACCGGCACCAAGTGGCAGACATGTCGCGCGGCTCCCGGGTCGGACAAATACATCATCTGCAACGCCGACGAGGGTGAGCCGGGCACGTTCAAGGACCGGGTGCTGCTGACCCGCGAACCCAAACAGGTGTTCACCGGCATGGCGATCGCCGCGCACGCCGTCGGCGCCGCGCACGGCATCATCTACCTGCGCGCCGAATACGCCTACCTGACCGACTACCTGGCCAGACAACTGGCCGACCTGCGCGAGGCCGGCGTGCTCGGCGACGGATTCGACATCCGCATCCAGATGGGGGCCGGAGCCTACATCTGCGGTGACGAATCGGCGCTGATCGAGTCGTGCGAGGGCAAGCGCGGAACCCCGCGGCTCAAGCCACCGTTCCCGGTGGAACGCGGCTTCCGCGGCATGCCCACGGTGGTCAACAACGTCGAGACCTTCGCCGCGGCGACCCGCATCATGGAAAAGGGCGCCGCCTGGTTCGCCGCCATGGGCGTGGCCGGGTCCACCGGAACGCGGCTGCTCAGCGTGTCCGGCGACTGCGCAGCCCCCGGCATCTACGAGGTGGAGTGGGGCGTCACCCTGCGCGCCGTGCTGGACCTCATCGGCGCGGACGACCCGCGTGCGGTGCAGATCAGCGGTCCCTCCGGGGAGATGCTGGCGGTTGCTGCGGATGCCGACCGCGCGCTGGCCTACGACGACCTGTCCTGCAACGGCTCGTTCATGGTGTTCAACCACGACCGGGACCTGCTCGACGTCGTCGGCGACTTCATGCAGTTCTTCGTCGACGAGTCCTGCGGGATCTGCGTGCCCTGCCGGGCGGGCAACGTGCTGCTGCGGCAGAAGGTCGGCCTGTTCGCCAGCGGGCACGCCGCGCCGACCGACCTGGAGGACATGGCGACCTGGGGTGGGATCGTCGCGCACACCAGCAGATGTGGGCTCGGCGCCACCTCGCCCAACCCGATCCTGACCACGATGACGAAGTTCCCCGAGATCTATTCGGTGCGCCCCCGGGTCACCCACGACAACCTGCTGCCCTCGTTCGACCCCGAGGCCGAACTGAGCGGCTACGCCGAGGCCGTCGCCCAACTCGCTCCCCAGGAGGCGCCGTGAGCATCCGGATCGAGATCGACGGAACCCCCGTCACCGCAGAAGAAGGCGACACCCTCGTCGACGTCGCCGCCGCGGCGGGCGTGTACATCCCGACGCTGTGCTACCTGTCCGATCATCCCGCGCTCGGAACCTGCCGGGTGTGCTCGGTCAAGGTCAACGGCCGGGTGATGGCCGCCTGCGCGGTCACCGTCACCGACGGGATGCGCGTTCAGGTCAGCGACCCGGAGACCACCGCCGCACGCAAAGCGCTGGTGGAGATGCTGTTCTCGGAAGGAACCCACAACTGCCCCAGCTGTGAGAAAGCCGGGCGGTGCACACTGCAGGCGGTCGGCTACGAGGTGGACATGGTGTCCTCGCCGTTCCCGTACCAGTTCCCCAAACGGGACAACGACCATGCCGCGGAGTCGATCTGGCTGGAACGTGACCGGTGCATCTTCTGCCAGCGCTGCGTGGAGTTCATCCGCGACCACGAGACCGGCAAGAAGATCTTCTCCATCAGCGGCCGCGGCACCCACGCGCGGATCGAGGTCGACGCCGAGCTGGCCGACAAGATGCCGCCCGAGCAGATCCAGCAGGCCGTCGACATCTGCCCGGTCGGCACCATCCTGCACAAGGGCGTCGGCTACGACCAGCCGATCGGCGAACGTCGTTACGACGTCGAGTCGGCCAAGGACCGGGCACTGGATGCGGCACGGAGGCATGAGCCATGACCACCTCAGAGAGCAACGAAGTCGCCTCACACGAACTGCCGGCCACCCCGCTCGATCCGGAGATCGCGGCCAAGCGCGACGGCAAGATCAAGGTCTCGATGATCAGCCTGTGCGGCTGCTGGGGCTGCAACCTGTCGCTGCTCGACATCGATGAACGCATGATCGACCTGTTGGACAAGATCACCATCCTGCGGTCGTCGTTCACCGACATCAAGCGCATCCCGGAGCGCTGCGCCATCGGGTTCATCGAAGGCGGGGTCGCCAACGAGGAGAACATCGAGACACTCCAGCACTTCCGGGAGAACTGCGACGTGCTCATCTCGGTCGGGGCCTGTGCGATCTGGGGCGGAGTGCCGTCGTTGCGCAACCCGGTCGGCCTGAAAGACTGTCTGGCCGAAGCCTATCCGCAGTCACCGACCGCGCCGCCGGGAGCGCCCGCCGTGGTGCCGTTCGACCGCCGGATCCCGATCCTGACCAACAACGTCCACCCCTGCCACGAGGTGGTGCACATGGACTACTTCATTCCCGGGTGCCCACCGGACGCCGATGCGATCCTGACCGTCCTCGAGGATCTGGTCAACGGGCGCCCGGTCAACCTGCCCAAGTCGCTCAACCACTTCGACTGATCGACCTCAACGTCTTCGGAAGGCGGCCGCCACATGGCGAACACCATCGTCATCGATCCGATCACCCGGATCGAGGGACACGGAAAGGTCGTCGTCGAACTCGATGACAACCACAACGTCGTCGACGCCAAGCTGCACGTCGTGGAGTTCCGCGGCTACGAACGCTTCATCCAGGGCCACCCGTACTGGGAGGCGCCGGTGCTGATGCAGCGCATCTGCGGAATCTGTTTCGTCAGCCACCACCTCGCCGGGGCCAAGTCTCTCGACGACATGATCGGTGTCGGACCGGCCTCGGGTACCGCACTCACCCCGACCGCCCTCAAGATGCGCCGGCTCGGCCACTACGCACAGATGCTGCAGTCCCACGTCACCGCCTACTTCTACCTGGTGGTGCCCGAGATGCTGTTCGGCATCGACGCCGCGCCCGAACAGCGCAACTTCATCGGGCTGATCGAGGCCAACCCCGAACTCGTCAAACGTGTGGTGCGGCTGCGTAAATGGGGCCAGGAAGTCATCGAGGCGGTGTTCGGCAAGCGGATGCACGGCATCTCCTCGGTTCCCGGCGGGGTGAACAAGAGCCTGACCCGGGCCGAGGTCCAGCGTTTCCTCGAGGGCGACGACGGCATCCCGTCGGTGGACCAGGTGATCGAGGATGCGCAGCTGGGCCTGCAGATGTTCTACGACTTCCACGAGGCGCACCGCGACGAGGTCGACCGCTTCGCCAAGGTGGGGTCGCTGAACATGTGCCTGGTCGACGACAACGGCGACGTCGACTACTACGACGGCCGGCTGCGCGTGGTCGACGGGGACAAGAACGTCGTCCGTGACTTCGACTACCGCGACTACCTCGACCATTTCTCCGAGGGTGTGGAGAAGTGGAGCTACATGAAGTTCCCGTTCCTCACCGAGCTCGGGCGCGACGCCGGGTCGGTGCGGGTCGGCCCGCTGGCCCGGATGAACGTCACCCGCACGCTGCCGACGCCGATGGCCGCCGAGGCGCTCGAACGGTTCCATGCCTACACCGGCGGGCGGGCCAACACCATGACGCTGCACACCAACTGGGCCCGCACCATCGAGATCATCCACGCCGCCGAAGTCGTCCGGGACCTGCTCAACGACCCCGACATCACCGCTGACGACCTGCTGGTGACGCCGGGCCCGCAGGCGTGGGTGGGCGAGGGGGTGGGTGTGGTCGAAGCGCCCCGTGGCAGCCTGCTGCACCACTACCGCGCCGACCGCGAGGGCAACGTCACCTTCGCCAACCTGATCGTGGCGACCACCCAGAACAACCATGTCCTCAACGAGACCGTGCGCAGCGTGGCCGACGACTATCTCGGCGGTCAGGCCGAGGTCACCGAGGGCATGATGAACGCCATCGAGGTCGGCATCCGCGCCTACGACCCCTGCCTGAGCTGCGCCACCCACGCCCTGGGACAGATGCCGCTGGAGGTCTCGCTGGTCGACTCCCGTGGGCAGGTCATCGATGCACGCGTCCGCTGAGACCAGCGTTCTGCCCGCCGGCTTCCTCGGCTCGGCGACCTCGCTGGTGCTGGGCATCGGCAACTCGGGCCGCCAGGACGACGGCCTGGGCTGGGCCTACCTCGATGCGCTCGAGGACGGTGCCGGTGTGCCCGCTCAGCTGCGGCGCACCTACCAACTCAACCTCGAGGACGCCGACCTGATCCACCGCTACCAGCGGGTGCTGTTCGTCGACGCGACCAAGGACGCCGGCGTCGCGTCGTTCAGCGTCACCCGCCCGCACCCGCGGATGGACCTCACCTTCACCTCCCACGCGATCTCGGTGCCGGCGATCCTGGCCACCGCGCAGCAGTGCTTCGATACGATCCCCGAGGCGTACCTGCTGGCCATCCGCGGATACGAGTGGGAGCTTCGCGAGGGAATCACCGAACCCGCGCGCCGCAACCTTCGCCTCGCGCTGGACGCCACCCGGGACGCGGCCGTTCACGAGAAGTGACCTTCGCCCCTCGTGCGGACGAGCTACACGCCGTAGTACTGAAGGTATGAGCAACACAACTGCTGACGGGCTGAACGTGCAGTCCGTCTTCAACGTCGATGTCACCACCCACGGGGAGTTCCCCGGTGCCGCGGACTACGCGCGAACCAAGATCGGTGAGCTCGGTCGGCTGACGCACCGTCCCGTCCTGTACGCCCGGGTGAAGCTGACCCGCCACCACGACCCGGCGGTCGAATCTCCGGTGGTCGCGCAGGGCAACCTCGACGTGAGCGGCCGACTGGTGCGTGCTCAGGTTCATGCCGGCACCGCGCGGGAGGCCATCGACCGGCTGGAGTCGGCGCTGCGGCGGCGGCTCGAGCACCTCGCCGAGCGCTGGGAGATGCCCAAGAAGGGCGCCCACGCCCCCCGCCGCCCCTGGGCGGCCGACGAAGCCGGGCACCGGCCCGGCCACCCCGACCGCTCGTCCAGCGAGGCCGACATCATCCGGCGCAAGTCGTTCACCATGGCGGCGTGCAGCGTCGACGAGGCGGCCGACGAGATGGATCTGCTCGACTACGACTTCCACCTGTTCACCGAGAAGGCGACCGGTGCCGTCGGCGTCGTCTACCGCGCCGAGCCGACCGGATACCGGATCGCTTTGGTGGCACCGGAACTCGCCGCTGATCTCGGCGCCTTCGAGCGGCCGGTCACCGTCAGCACCGTGGCGCCGCCGTGCCTGCGCGAACAGGATGCCATCGAGCGGCTGACGATGCTGGATCTACCGTTCCTGTTCTACATCGACGCCGCCCAGGGTCGCGCCGGCGTGCTGTACCGCCGCCTCGACGGACACTACGGCGTGATCACCCCCGCCGGATAGCCGGTGCAGCAGTCTCGCCGGTGTCAGCCGACACCGGCGAGAC
>JAXHTL010000007.1:0-51599 GCA_034190095.1 Actinomycetota bacterium | reverse complement strand
GCCGAACCCAACACCCCGGCGCCCGGGATGAATTTGCCGACCGCCACCGACGACGGGGCGTCTCCGGCGCCGCGGGTCGAGGCGGTCGGCTTCGACGCATCGGGGCTGATGGTCTACGCCTACGCCGGCGTCGGGGTCAAGCTGCCCCGTTCGTCTGGTGCGCAGTACCAGGTGGGCCAGAAGGTGACCCCGGAACAGGCGCTGCCGGGCGATCTGATCTTCTACGGCCCCGAGGGGACCCAGAGCGTGGCGTTGTTCACCGGCAACGGCCAGATGGTCGAGACCACCAGCGACGGCGTCGCGGTGTCGCCGGTGCGCACCAACGACATGGCTCCCTATCTGGTGCGCATCATCGCCTGATTCCCAGCACCAGACCCGCTGGTGGGCAGCGGGATTGGATGCACCGCCGGCAGTGCCGGGGCTACGCCTAGACTGCGGTCATGGCGCGCGGTCGAGAGCGGGACATGTCTGTCGGCGGGGGCCTGCTGCAGATCGAGGACTGTCTCGACGCCGACGGGGGTATCGCACTTCCGCCCGGTGTCACGCTGGTCTCGCTGATCGCGCGCAACATCGCCAACGTCGGTGACACCGTGGCCTACCGCTTCCTGGATTTCACCGGGTCCGCCGAGGCCAGGGTGGCCGAGATCACCTGGGAGCAGCTCGGGGTGCGGATGCGGGCCATCGGCGCTCACATCCAGCAGGCCGCCGGGCGCGGTGACCGGGTCGCGATCCTGGCCCCACAGGGGCTGGACTACATCGCCGGCTTCTTCGCCGCACTCAACGCCGGAACCATCGCCGTGCCGCTGTTCGCGCCCGAGCTGCCGGGCCACGCCGAGCGTCTGGACACCGCATTGCGCGATGCCAGGCCCAGCGCGGTGCTGACCACCGCAGCGGCCCGCGCGGGCATCGAGTCGTTCCTGGACGCGATGACGGTGCCCGACCGGCCACCGGTGATCGCGATCGACGAGATCGCCGACTCGGCCGCGCAGCGGTTCCAGCCCACCGCGATCGAGGTCGACGACGTCTCACACCTGCAATACACCGGTGGCGCCACCCGCCCGCCGGTCGGAGTGGAGATCACCCACCGCGCGGTGGGAACCAATCTGCTGCAGATGATCCTGTCGATCGACCTGCTCGACCGCAACACCCACGGCATGAGCTGGTTGCCGCTGTACCACGACATGGGGTTGTCGATGATCGGCTTCCCCGCCGTGTACGGCGGACACTCCACGTTGATGTCACCCACCGCATTCATCCGCCGTCCGCTGCGCTGGATCGAAGCGCTGTCGCAAGGATCGAGCCAGGGCCGTGTCGTGACCGCCGCGCCGAACTTCGCCTACGAGTGGGCCGCCCAGCGTGGCGTGCCCGCCCCGGGCGCGCACATCGATCTGCGCAACGTGGCGATGATCATCGGCTCCGAACCGGTCAGCATCTCGGCGATCGAGACGTTCAGCACCGCGTTCGCCCCGTTCGGCCTGACCCGAACCGCGTTCAAACCGTCCTACGGGCTGGCCGAGGCGACACTGTTCGTCTCGACCATCGATCCGGGCACCGAGGTCCGGGTCGTCCACCTCGATCGGGAGCGCCTCGCGGCGGGGCAAGCCGTCGAGGTCGCTGCCGGCGACCAGCACGCCATCGCGCAGGTCTCGTGCGGGCACATCGCCCGCAGCCTGTGCTGCGTCGTCGTCGATCCGGCCAGCGCGGCCGAGCTGCCCGACGGCCAGGTGGGTGAGCTCTGGCTGCAGGGCGACAACATCGGCCGCGGCTACTGGGGCCGCCCCGCCGAAACCGACCAGACCTTCGGCGCCCGGCTGGCCCGACCGCTGGCCACCGGCGGCCACAGCTCGGGGTCGCGCCCCGACGGCACCTGGCTGCGCACCGGTGATCTGGGGGTCTTCCTGGACGGCGAACTGTACGTCACCGGCCGGATGGCCGACCTCATCGTCGTCGAGGGACGAAGCCACTACCCACAGGACGTCGAAGCCACCGCGGCCGCGGCCGCACCACTGATCCGCCGGGGCTATGTGGCCGCGTTCGGGGAGGGGGAGCGGGTCGTGATCGTCGCCGAGCGGGCCGCCGGCACCGCCCGCGCCGATCCGGCTCCGGCCGTCGATGCGGTGATCGCGGCGGTGCTCGACCGACACGGACTCCCGGTGGCCGACGTCCGCATCGTCCCGGCCGGCTCGATTCCGCGCACCACCAGCGGGAAGCTGGCCCGGCGGGCCACCCGGACGGCCTATGCCGCCGGTGCGTTCGACTGAGCCGCGCCAGGTCAGGGTGCGGGCATGGCACCGGCGACGCCGAACATCAGCACCAGCCCCGGCAGCAGATTGGTCACCTGGTGGGCCACGATGGCGGCCGTCAGGTTGGTGGCGTACAGCCGCGCCAAGCCGATCGGGATCGCCACCACCAGCAGCAGCGGGATCCGTGTCCACTCCAGGTGTGCGACCGCGAAGACCACCGTGGTGACCGCGAGTGCCACCCATCGCCCCCACCGCTGCTCCACCGCTCCCCAGAGCAGGCCGCGATAGACGATCTCCTCGCAGAACGGAGCGATGAGGACCACCGCCACGAACACCGCCACGGCCCACGCCCAGCTGCCGCGGATGTCGCCGAACACCTCGCCTGCCGCGGAGTTGGCGTCCTCGCCCACCACCCACACCCACAGGGTGGCCGCCGGAATCGTCAGCAGCAGCCCCAGCCCACCGAACAGCAGTCCCACCCCCGCCGCCCGCCAGGACCAGCGCAGCCCGAGATCGAGGCGGGGGCCGTTGCCCCGCAGCACCGTGACCGCGACCGCTGTCGCCGCGGCCAGCAACGTCGGCACCAGCGTGGCCAGCAGCGCGGTCAGCGCCGGGTGCAGTCCGGATTGCACCAGGGCCAAGGCCATTCCGAGCGCGGACAGCAGATAGATCGATTCGACGAGCAGAAACGCGCCCAGTCCCCAACGGTGCTGCCGCGTCCGGAGTCGTGGTTCCACGCCTGTGACGCTAATGCACTAACTGATCGCGATGAACGGGCTGATGACGTCCCTGGCGAACTGGGCGGCGTTGACCGTGGGATCACCGTCGGGGTAGCTGACCGTGGCCAGCATGTTGGCCCCGGCGTCGGCGAAGTTCCCGTCGGCGCGGTCCTGGTGGGTCGAGGAGGTCACCAGGATGATCCCGCTCGTCCCGGCGGCCTCGGCCAGCGGCACCGAGAACGCCGCGTTCTGCACGGTGCTGTTGGCCCGGTCTTCGACGATGATGCGCTCATCGGGGAAGCCGAGCAGGCGCAGCATCTTTCGCATCTGCCCGGCCTCGGTGTTCCCGCTGCGCGGGTTCCCGCCGGTCACGATGATCGGCGACTGCGGGAAGAACTGCGCCACCGTCAGTCCGACCAGGACCCGCCTGCGCAGGATGGTGCGCATGGTGCCGTTGTCGTTGAGGCCGTAGCCCAGGATGACCACCGCCGGTTTCGAGAAGTCCTTGGACTGCTGGAGCTGGGGCTGCGCCTGAGCATGGCCCGCCGAGAAACCCTCGAGCACAAGCGCAGCGCACAGCACGAGGGCGGCGATCACCGCGCGGCTTCGGCCGGCGCGCATCAGTCGGTTCATCGATACCTTCATCGCCGCGGTGGTCGGAGTCATTACAACTGAAGTCATCGTCGGTCACGTTCGGGTCTCGAAGTGCCAACGATGCAGCCCCATCCCGCTGCACTGGGCGCACGAACCGCCGAGACGTGCTGTCGTGGAGGAGATGTCCGCACACCGCCTGCCCGTCGGCCGGACGGCCGTTGCCGCCGCCTGCCTGCTGCCTCTGCTCGTGATCGCCGCACCGCCTGCGCATCCGGCGCCGGAGGCCGACAGCCAGGGCTATGTCGACTCGACGGCCAGTTGCGCGTCCCCGGCGACGGTGGTGGTCTTCGGCAGCACCCGGACTTCGCGGGTGGCGATCTGCCGGGATACCGACGGCTCGTACCAGTACCGGGGGGTGCGAGTCCGCGACGGCGCCAGGCTCATCCTGCCCGCACAGCGTTCGGGTGATGCGACGTTCACCGCGGAGAACGACGGGATCGAGTACCGGGTGAGCTCCAGCTCGCTGGTGATCAGCTCGGGTCAGCGGGTGCTGCGCGATGAACCGATGCTCGACTTCCACGCCGGGAGCGCGCAGGCCACCACGACGGGGCCGGGCGAGAGTCCGGCTGCCGCCGCGACTGCGACGCCCACCACGCCGCTGCCCCCACCGTTGCCCGCCGAAGTGGGCGGCGGCGACAGCAGCTGAGCCGACGGCACCGCTCAGTCGACGACGATCAGAACCTCGTCGCCGACGCGGATCAGTCCCGAAGCCACGATCCGGCAGACCGAACCGGCGCGGGCGTGCAGGGCCCGGGCGGCGCCTGGGCCGATGCCGTCATCGAGTAGCCGGCACGGCGCCGACACCCGGACCACTTCGAGTTCGACATCGGCGATCCGCAGCCGGGTTCCCGGCCGGGTCGGGATCTCCCCGCTGTCGACCGTCACGTTGCGCCGGGTCAGGCCCGCGTCGATGGGCCGCCCCAGCTGCGTGGCGGCCTGGTCGAGCAGCTCGCGCGACTGGATGGTGACGTGGCGGTGCCTGCTGCCGTGGTAGCGGTCTCCGATCAGGCCCCGGCCGGCTTCGGCTTCGATTCGGTCGACCTCGCGCATCGGAATCCGGCGTCCCGGTGCGATGTGGATGGCGGCGACGCGCATCGTCGGCGGCGCGGCGTTCACAGGTATGGATCGGCCCAGGCGCTGATGATGCGCGCCGCCCGCGCGGCCTGGTTCTTGCCGGTGAGCAGGTGGTCGGCCCCCTCCAGGGAGATGAAGCTGCGGGGGTGGCGGGCGGTCTGGAAGATGTGGCTGGCGTTGTCGATACCGACGGTGTTGTCGGTGGGTGAGTGCATCACGAGCAGCGGGCGGCGCAGCGTCTCGATGCGGTCGCGCAGATCTGCGGCACGCACGTCCTCGATGAAGTGGCGTCGCAGGGTCAGCTCCTTGCCGCCGATGGTGAACTCGGCTTCGCCCTCGGATTCGATCCGGTGGACCAGGGCGTCGTAGATGTGCTCGATGTGGGCGGGCTGGCAGGGCGCGCCGACGCTGACGACGGCGGCGACCGTGGGGCATTCATGAGCGGCGGCCAGTACCGCGGAACCGCCGAACGAGTGGCCGACCAGCAGGCGGACCTCTCGTCCGGCCTCGTTCATGAACTGCACCGCCCGCACGGTGTCGGCCACCTTGTGCGAGAACGAGCCGTCACCCCAGTCGCCGGCGGACTGTCCCAGTCCCAGCGCGTCGAAGCGCAGCATGCCGATGCCTTCGCTGGCCAGCTGCTTGCAGATGCGGCTGGCTGCCGGGCTGTCTTTTCCGAGGGTGAACCCGTGCACGAAGACACCCCACCCGCGCTGCTCGCCCTCGGGCTGGTCGATCAGACCCGCCAGTGCCGGTCCGGAGCTGCTGGGGAAGGTGATGCGCTCTGCCACGTGCACCATCCTGTCATTGCCGGCGCCGGGTCAGCACGTATGTTGGAGTCGTCGTGAAGATTCGTTTCGGAGTGGGGCTCGGGCCCGAAACCGCCCCGCAGGAGTTACCCGGCATCGTCGATCGGCTGGAAGCCGCCGGGGTGGACTCGTTGTGGTTCTCCGAACTGGTGTACTCGCCGGCGGTCGACCCGTTCGTCGGGTTGGCCTTCGCGCTTTCACGCACAACGGATCTGAAGGTCGGCACATCGGTGGCGGTGCTTCCGGGCCGCCACCCGGTGCTGGTCGCCAAGAAGCTCGCCTCGCTGGCGGCGCTGGCACCCAAGCGGGTGCTGCCGGTGTTCGGTCTGCGGTCGGCACTGCCCGCCGAGCGTGACCTGTTCCCGGTGCCCGGTGGCCGCCGCGGCGCCGTGTTCGACGAGGCGCTGACGCTGATGCGCAGGGTGCTCGATCCCGGCTCCCGCGAGCCGGTGTCGTTCCACGGCGACTTCTACGCGGTGCGCGACGCCGAGGTCGGTCCGAAACCGTCGGCGCCGTTGGACATCTGGCTCGGTGGTGCGTCTGCGGCCGGCTACCGGCGCGTCGCCGCCCATGGCGACGGTTGGCTGGGCAGTTTTCTCACCCCGGCCGAGACCGCCGACGCCCGCAGCCGCATCCACGCCGCCGCCGCCGACCTCGGCCGGCAGATCCCGGCCGACCACTACGGCATCAACCTCGCCGTCGGCGACGGCACACTGCCCGAACCGGTCGTCGCGGCGGTGCGCCGCCGTCGGCCCGACCTCGACCCCCGCGATCTGGTCGCCGCGGACTGGCCGGCACTGCACTCGCTCCTCGACGACTACCTGGCCGCCGGGCTGACGAAGTTCGTCGTCCGCCCGGCCGGTCCGGTCGATGTCGAGCGCTTCATCGCGACGTTCGTGCGCGAGCTAGCACCCCGGCAGAACTGAGTCGATCACCCAGTCGCGTAATGCTTTCCGGTTCAGCTTTCCGCTGGGCAGGACGGGGATCTGCGCGCCGGAGGCGGTGACCCACCGGGTCGGAACCTTGTAGGACGACAGGGCCTGCCGGGCGCGGTGAGCCACGGAGTCCATGTCGATCTGCCCGTCGCCGGCTGCCACGAGGACCGCACACACCTCTTCACCGCGTTCGGGGTGGTCGATGCCGACCACCACACACTGGGCGATGTCGTCGAAGCCCTCGATCACCGACTCGACCTCCAGGGGTGACACGTTCGCCCCCGAGGTCTTGATGAGATCGGTGCTGCGACCGACGTAGAACAGCCGCGGGTCACCGGCCCGGCGGTAGACCCGGTCACCGGTGTGATACCACCCGTCGGGATCGAAGGTCTCGGCGCGTTCCTTCTTGTTGTATCCGGCCATCACGCCGACGCCGCGTACGAGCAGCTCGCCGACGACACCGTCGGGCACCGCGTCCCCGGCGTCGTCGACGATGGCGATGTCGGTGTAGGCGAAGCCGCCGGCGGTCTCCGACATCGTTCGATGGACCGGGAACCCGTCGGGGACATCGGTCATCGCGATGTCGAGGGGGCCCTCACGCAGCATCGGCGCCGAGGACAGGTCGCGCCCGGGGAAGCTGGGGTGCTCACGCATCCGCTGGGTGAACGCCGGCCAGCCGACGATGCCGGTGGCGCGCTCGGCCTCGACCAGGTCCAGCGCCGTGCCCGCCTCGAGTTTCGGCATGACCAGCAGCCTCACCGGCTCGTGCAGCGCCCCCATGACGGCGAGCACCCCGCCGATCCAGAAGAAGGGCATCGCGCTCAGGATGGCCGGCGACTCCGGCGACTTGGTGATGGCCCGGATCGCGGCCGGCCACGTCGATGTCTGTCGGACCAGCGTGCCGTGGGTGTGGATCACCCCTTTGGGGTCTGCGGTCGACCCTGAGGTGTGCACCATGATCGCCAGGTCGGCGGCGGTGACCTCGGATTCGGCGGCCGCCAGCAGGGCTGCGGAGACCCGGCGGCCGGAATCGTCTCGATATCGCGTTGCCCAGTCGGCGGGGGTTTCGCCGGTGAGGACGATCGAGCGCAGGAACGGCGCCGTCGACAGGTCCAGCTGTTCTGCCTGCTGGCCGGCCAACTCACCGAAGGCCTGCTCGAGCCGTTCGGCGACGTCGATGTCCAGCACCCACGGCGGGGCCGCCAGCAGCCCGATGTCGGCCAGCCGGACCACCTTGGCGATCTCGGCGGGCCGGTACATGGTGCTCAACGGCACTGCGAGCGCACCGATCCGCGACACGGCAAGCCACCAGATCACCCACTCGGCTCCGTTCGGGAAGAACAGCCCCACTCGGCTTCCCTTACCGACGCCTCGGGCCAGTAACCAGCGGGCGAGCAGGGCCGAGCGCTGTTGTGCGTCGCGGTAGGTGAGGCGTTCGGTCGGCGTCACCAGGTAGGTGCGTTCGCCGAAGTCCTGCCCGGCGCGGGTCAGCAGGGCTGGGACGGTCAACGGTGTCGGGTGCACCAGCCGATCTTCCCCAATGCGGCACCGGCGGGGTCGGATCGGGGTCGTCGGCATGCGGTCCGGGCGCACCTCGGTGAAGCACCCCCACAGCCCTCTCGCCCGTGCCAGACTCGACACGGCGGGGAGGCGGCGATGATCGAGGTCATGGGAGACATGCCGGCCGGTGTTCGCGGCATCCGGGTGTCGGGCGGGTCGACGGCGAGGACCTGCGCCACTTCGCTCCGGTGATGGCCGAACTCCTCGGTTCCGGTGAGATCCGGCTCGTCGAGATGATCGCCGACGACTACGAGGGTTTCGGCCCCAGCGGGCTGGTCGAGGACCTGAAGATGGGGCTGGGCGCCCTCGCCGGGCAACATTCGCAGTTCCGCCGCATCGCGGTGGTGTCGGACAAGGAATGGGTCGCTCACGCGCTGCATGCTCTTGCCTGGATGGTGCCCGGTGAGATGGCACTGTTCCGGATCGGCGACTTGGAGCAGGCCAAGGCGTGGGCCGCCGCCTGACCCTCGGGTCGATTCAGCGGTGTCCTCGGGTGCGACTGGCGTAGGGTGCCGACATGGCCGTAGACGGTGCAGCGTTGGCAGCGGGCGGAATTCGCCTGGCCTCGGGTATCTCGTTCCTGGTTGACCCGCTGCGGGCCAACCGCTGGTGGGGCGATCCCGATGAACCGCCGCCGACAGCGCGTCTGCTCCTGCGGTCGATGGGCTACCGCGATGCGCTGATCGGGGCGATGCTGGTGTCCACCGCGCTGCGCGGTCGCAACACGCGAGGCTGGTTCCTGGCGTCCGGGGGCGCCGATGCGGCAGACCTGCTGGGCGGCTACAGCGTGCACCACCAACTGCGGACCTCGCAGAAGCTGATCGGCCTCGGCGGGGCCGTCGCCGGGATCGGGGTCGGGTTGTGGGGTGCCACGCGCCGTTCGGAGCCG
Organism: Actinomycetota bacterium; assembly: GCA_034190095.1. Taxonomy (GTDB): domain Bacteria; phylum Actinomycetota; class Actinomycetes; order Mycobacteriales; family Mycobacteriaceae; genus Mycobacterium. The sequence goes on along the minus strand of JAXHTL010000007.1, from coordinate 42,716 downwards.
GCTGCTCCGGAGTCAGCGGCGGGCGAGTAGCCAGGCCAGTCCGTCGGCCTCACCGCAGGCGACGACGCCCAGGGTGGCGAACGCGTCGGTGAGTTCGCCCGCCCGAACCCGGTACGGTCCGGGACGGCCGCCGACCTCACTCAACGCGCTCAGGGCCAGCAATCCCCCGGGGGCCAGTCTCTCGACGATCGCGCCGTCGAGAAGGGAATCGCGAAACCTGTTGCACAGCAGCACATCCACGATTGGCCCCGCTGGCAGTCCGCCGTCGAGATCGACGACGTCGAAATGGCACCGCGCCGCGACGCCACACCGCCGGGCGAGCTCTCGTGCGGCGTCGATGGCGGCGGGGGACACGTCGACGCCGCGAACCTCCATGCCGCGCAGGGCCAGCCACACCGCGGCGGCGCCCCGTCCGCACGCGAGCTCCAGAGCGCTCCCGGTGACCGGGAATTCGGCCGCATGGGGGGCGAAGACCGCGGGCAGCGCGGCGTCCTCCGGCTCGCCGGGAACCCGATCGGCATAGCGCCGGTCCCAGCGCAGTCGATCGGCGTCGGACATCACTTCACTCTAAGGCGGGCCCGGAGAAGCCCTTCGCCGATCCGGCGGGTTTATCACCGCCCGGATGCGGCTAGGCAACGGCGGTACGCCCCCGAACACGGGTCCTGACGAACCCGGATTGGAGCTTGTGATCGTGACGTTGACCAAGGTTCTCGCCAGCGCGGCTGTGGCCGGCGGCCTGGCCGCGGGCGCTGCGGGAGCCATCGCGCCCGCAGCAGCCGAGACCGCCGGGTGGCCGGCGGTGCCGGCCCAGCCTGCACCGCCGCCAATGCCCCCACCAGGCCCTGATTCCGGCCAGCCGCCGGCCTGGGCGCCGCCGATGCCGGCCCCGCCGACATGGGCGATGGGCAACCCGCAGGTCTGGGACGAGGGCTGGCAGCACTGGGGTGTGTGGATGAACGGGGTGTTCATCCCGACCTACTGACCGAGCCAGGCACACCGGGGCGCGACAGCTGGTCGCGTCCCGGTTTTCGCCCTCGGGTCAGGTCGTGTGCACCCGGAACCCGGCCAGCTAGCCTCGTGTGATGGGCCAGGAGCGAATGAAGGTGCTGATCATCGGCGGCGGGTTCGGCGGCCTGTTCTGCGCCCGCCGGCTCGGGGGAGTCGAGGTGGACGTGACACTGCTGGACAGAGCGGCCGGGCACCTGTTCCAGCCGTTGCTGTACCAGTGCGCCACCGGGATGCTCAGCATCGGGCACATCAGCCGTCCGCTGCGTGAGCAGTTCTCCGGCCAGTCCAACATCATGCCGCTGCTGGGGGAGGCGGTGGCGCTCGATCCCGAGGCCCGGCAGCTGACTGCCCGTCGCCCCGACGACTCGACCTTCACCCTCGACTACGACGTGTTGGTGCTGGCCGCCGGGATGCAGCAGTCGTACTTCGGCAACGAACATTTCGCGCAGTGGGCGCCCGGGATGAAGACGCTCGACGACGCGCTGTGTATCCGTCAGCGCCTGTTCACCGCCTTCGAGATCGCCGAGACACTGCCACCCGGACCGGAGCGCGACGCCTGGCTGACGTTCGCGGTGACCGGCGGCGGCCCCACCGGGGTCGAGTTGGCCGGCCAGATCCGGGAGATGGCCACCCGCACCCTGGCCCACGAGTTCCACAGCATCGACCCCGAAGAGGCCAAGGTGCTGCTCTTCGACGGCGGCGACCGGGTGCTCAAGGGGTTTGCGCCCAAGCTTTCGGCCAAGGCGGCCGAGGCGCTGTGCAAGCTGGGGGTCGAACTGCATCTCGGTGTGCATGTCACCGATGTCGGCCCGAACGGAGTCTGTGCCACACCGAAGTCCGGCGGCGCCTCACACGAGTACCCGGCCCGCACGGTGCTCTGGACTGCCGGTGTCGAGGCCGTTCCGTTCGCCCGGCACGTCGCCGAGGTGCTGGGGGCGACGTCCGATCGCAGCGGGCGCATCGCGGTCGAGCCCGATCTGTCGGTGCCGGGGCATCCGGAGGTCTTCGTGATCGGCGATCTGGCGGGTCGCGACGGGCTGCCGGGGGTGGCGGAGAACGCCATGCAGGGTGGACTGCACGTCGCCGGCTGCATCCGCCGCGATCTGGCGGGCCTCGCGCGCCGCGGCTACCGCTACCGCGACCTGGGGTCGGCGGCCTACATCAGCCGCGGAAACGCCCTGCTCCAGGTCGGTCCGCTCAAGCTGGCCGGTTTCCTGGGCTGGCTGGCCTGGGGCCTGATCCACATCGCCGTGCTGACCGGGCTGAGCAACCGGGTCAGCACCGTCGCCACCTGGCTGGCCACCATCGCCCGGTCCAACCGCTATCACCGGGCGTTCATGCTCGGTGACGACACCGGGTCGGCGGGGCGCTACACCTGGTCGCGCACCGACACCGCCTGACGGCCATGGCGAAGGCCATTCCGATGAGCATCGGACCTCGCCGAGGTCTGCACCGGTACCCACCGCCGGAAGGAAGGCCCGCCATGCTCATCGTCGCCGGACACATCACCGTCGCCGCCGCGGAGCGCGAGGCCTATCTCGCCGGCTGCGCCGATGTGGTCGCACAGGCCCGCCGCACGCCCGGCTGCCTGGACTTCGCCGTCAGCGCCGATCTGGTGGATGCGGGCCGGGTCAACGTCTTCGAACGATGGCGCAGCCCGGGGGCCCTCGCGGCCTTCCGCCAAGGCGGTCCCGGCGGTGAGCAACGCGCCGCGATGCTCGCCGCCGCGGTGGCCGAGTACGACGTCGCCGGGTCGAGGACGGTGTAGCCGGCCACGGAGCCCGTTAATGTGGATGTCCGCACAGCAGGATGACGAGGTGAGGCTTTGGCGGGCGCTTTCCCTGACCGCGCGGTGCTGGAGTCTGCCCTGGATCTGGCCGCCCGCGCGCCGTCGCCGCAGAACACGCAGCCGTGGCGGTGGCGGGTGACCGGGGCGAGCCTGCATCTGCACGCCGATTTCGGCCGCGGTGTCGCAGCCTCGGATGCCGCCAGGCGAGATGTGCTGCTCAGTTGTGGCGCGATCCTGGACCACTGCGTCGTCGCCCTCGCCGCCGCGGGGTGGGTCCCGCAGGTCCGTCGGTTCCCCGAGTCCGCCGATTCGGGTCACGTCGCACTGCTGGAGGTCATCGAAGGGCCCCCGAACGAGGGGGATCGCGAGCTGGCCGCGGCGGCGCGGCGCCGCCGGTCGGACCGCGACCGCTACCGCGTTGCCCGGCTGCCCGCGGGAACCCTGGAGTTGCTGAGCGTGCATGCCGCACGTCGTGGCGTGGAGTTCGGCGTGGTTCCCCGGATCCGGTGGGCCCGGGGCGCGGACGACACGGTGGCTCTGCGCTTCGCCGACGGTTCCGAGGGCGATGCCGCCGCGGCCGGTGACGGCGCAGTGCTGATCGTGCTGGCCACCGGCCGCGATGACGACCCGGCCAGGGTTGCGGCCGGGGAGGCGTTGAGCAACATCCTGTTGTCGGCCACCGCGATGGGGTTGTCCAGCTGCACGGTGAGCGAGCCGCTGCACGATGCACGCTCGCGGCTGGCGCTTGCCTGCGAGGTGTTCGACGGACAGGCCTACCCGCAGGTCCTGATCCGCGTCGGCCTGGCTCGCCCCGGCGGCATCCTCGCGGCGGCCACCGTGCGCCGCACCGCGGCGCAAACGACGACCTGGGAGCACGAGTAGAGCCGTCGGGCAGCGCTTCGGTTTCGCCCAACGCACCGGGGCCCGTCGGCTATGGTGCCCCCGTGCGGTACCCCAGCCAGGACGCCGCCCGCGTGACGGGGTTGTCCCTTCGGACCGTGGTCAGCCACGAGCCGAGGGCGGGGGCCGCGCTTGACCGGCCAGTACAGTTCGTGTCCCTTTTTCCGGTGCACGCAGGATCCGGCGCCGCATAGGTCTTCCCCTCGCTCCGCCCCGCCGGAGCGAGGTTGCCTGGGAAGGGACTCGCGACCGACCCGAGGAGACACCGTGACACAGCCAGACGCGATGACCGAAGCCGAGCGCTCGTGGATGATCGACACCCTGCTGGCACTACTGCAGACCCCGAGCCCGACGGGGCGGACGGACGCGGTGATGCAGCTGATCGGCGAGATACTCGACGAGTTGGGAGTGCCGTTCTCGCTGACGCGGCGCGGTGCGCTGATCGCCGAACTTCCCGGCGAGTCGGCGACCACAGATCGCGCGATCGTGGTGCACGCCGACACCATCGGAGCGATGGTCAGCGGCCTCAAGGACAACGGACGCCTGGAGTTGATCTCGGTCGGCACCTTCTCCGCACGGTTCGCCGCCGGCGCCCGGGTGCGGATCTTCTGCGACGAATCCGAGGAGTTCATCACCGGAACCATCCTGCCGCTCAAGGCAAGTGGACACGCCTTCGGCGATGCGGTCGACACCCAGCCCACCGACTGGGACCACATCGAGGTCCGCGTCGACCGCAGGGTCTCCTCCCGGGAGGATCTGAGCCGCCTCGGGATCAAGGTCGGAGACTTCGTCGCGCTGGCGGCCGGCCCCGAACTCACCCATGACGGCTTCGTCGTGTCCCGTCACCTCGACGACCAGGCCGGCGTGGCGGTGGCGTTGACCCTCGCCAAACACGTCGCCGACAACATGGTGACCCTGCCGCACCGGACCGCGATCATGATCACCATCGCCGAGGAGGTCGGCTACGGAGCCAGTACCGGGTTACCCGCCGGCATCGCGGAGATGATCACCGTGGACAACGCCGTCTGCGCGCCCGGGCTGCAGTCGATCGAGGACGGGGTCACGGTGCTGATGGCCGACCTGCACGGCCCCTACGACTACCACCTGTCCCGCAGACTGTGCCGACTGGCCGAGGAGCGCGACATCCGGTTCGTGCGCGACGTGTTCCGGTTCTACCGCTCCGATGCCGCCGCGGCGATCGAGGCGGGGGCGAGCACCCGCGCAGCGCTGGTCGGTCCCGGCGTCGACGGCAGCCACGGCTGGGAGCGCACCCACCTCGATTCCCTGGAGGCCACCTACCAGTTGCTGCACGCCTGGGTGCAGACTCCGTTGACGTTCGGCGAATGGGACGCCAACCCGTCGGGCAAGCTGCGCGACTTCCCGTCGTCCAAGCAGCCCGCACCCAGCGAACAATGGGTGCCGCTGTCGCGGGGCGGCAACGCCACCGCCGGTCAAGCCTGCGCGGGTGGTGTCTGGCCGGCAGGCCCGTCCCGCTGACCGCGGACTAGGAGAACTCGTCGGCGACGGCCGAGGCCGCCTCGTCGATGATCGCGATCATGGCGCGCTCGGCGGCGGATTCGTCACCCAGTCTGATCGCGCGGGCCACGTCGTCATGCAGTGCGATGGCCGCCGGATTCGGCGCCTCGGGCATCATGCCGTGGTGGGTGCGGCCGGCGAGCACCTCGGCGACCACCGGATTGAGCGCCCGGAACATCTCGTTCCCGCTGGCCTCCAGCAGGGTCTGATGAAAGGTCCTGTCCGCCAGCAGGTATGCCTCGAGGTCACCGGAGCGTCCGTGCATGACCATGTCGGAGGCCGCGGCGGCCAGTATTCGGCACTGCTGCGGGTCCGCGCGGCGGGCGGCCAGCGCAGCCGCGGCCGGCTCGAAACCGCGCCGCAGCTCCGACAGGGAGTCCAGCAGGGCGACCCGGTCGCCTGCGTCGAGCCGCCAGCGAATCAGCCGGGGATCGAAGACATTCCACCGGTCGGCCGCCAGCACCGTGATGCCCACCCGGCGCCGCGACTCGACCATGCCCATCGACTCCAGCACCCGGATCGCCTCCCGGGCGACGCTTCGCGAGACCCGGTGGCGCGCGCTCACGCTGTCGAGAGTGAGCACCTGGCCCGGTGGGTACTCACCCGACACGATCGCGGCGCCCAACGCGGCCAGCACAGTGCTGTGCAGGGCGCCCGCGGTGGGCTGGTCAGGCATGCACAGATCTTGTCATAGGTAGGCAAGCGCCACTTAAAAATGCCTATTTGAACGATAGATGCGAGTTTGATATGACTATTGCGTCAGGTGCGTGATGCGAACCACAACCGGGTAGGTGGAGAAGATGTCGTCACCAATCGTCGTCATGGGCGTTTCGGGTTCCGGGAAATCGACGGTGGGTGCGGCGCTGGCTCAGCGACTGCGCGTCCCCTTCGCCGACGCCGACGACTTCCACCCGCCGCACAACGTCGCCAAGATGAGCGCGGGCCAGCCCCTCGACGACGACGACCGCCATCCCTGGCTGGAGGCGATCGGGCAGTGGCTGGCCGCGCATCCCCACGGCGGGGTGATGAGTTGCTCGGCACTGAAACGCAAGTACCGAGATCAACTCCGCGACAACTGCGGTGAGATCGAGTTCCTGCACCTGTACGGCTCCACCGAGGTGATCGGCCGGCGCCAGGCCAGCCGGCCCGGTCATTTCATGCCGGCATCGCTGCTGGATTCGCAGTTCAAGACCCTCGAACCGCTGGAACCCGACGAGCGCGGCGTCACCATCGACGTCGACCAGAACATCGACGGAATCATCGACAGCTACATCGCAGCGACCGACCAGCCGACCCCATGAACACCAGGTATTGAGAACCCAGCGAGGTCCGGGACCGACCCGGCACTGACAGTACGGAGGAATCGTGGAGGCATTCGAGCCGGCATATGGGGCAACCACCCTGCTCCTGGTCGCCGCTGGGGCAGTGGCGCTTCTGCTGTTCCTGATCATCAAAGTCAAGATGCACGCCTTCGTGGCGCTGGTGCTGGTCAGCGCGCTGACGGCACTGGCGGCCGGCATCCCGGTCGCCGACGTGCCCGACGCGCTGTCCTACGGGTTCTCCAACACCCTGGGCTCGGTGGCGCTGCTGGTGGGCTTCGGTGTGATGATCGGCCGCCTTCTCGAGATCACCGGCGGAGCACAGGTTCTCGCCGACACCCTGATCGGGCGCTTCGGGGAGAAACGCGCCCCACTGGCGATCGGGGTCGCGGCACTGCTGTTCGGTTTCCCGATCTTCTTCGACGCCGGCCTGGTGGTCTTCCTGCCGATCATCATCACCGTCGCGCGGCGCTTCGGCGGCTCGCTGATCCTCTACGCCTTCCCGACCGCCGGCGCCTTCGCCGCGATGCACGCGCTGGTGCCGCCGCACCCGGGTCCGGTCGCCGCCGCTGAGGTGCTGGGCGGCAACATCGGCCTGGCGCTGCTCGTCGGCGCTCCCGTCGCGGTGCTGTCCTGGTTCGTCGGCTCGTACCTGGTCTCCCAGTTCATCGGACGCCGGGTGTGGGTCGATGTGCCCACCGCGCTCTTCGGCGAGATGAACGGCGGCCGCGACAACGGCCAGGGGGACGGGGACCGGGGCGACACAGGCGGTTCGGGCGCCGGCGGGAGCACCGCCACCGCGACGCGCACCGCCCCCGCGTTCGGGACCGTTCTGGGCATCCTGCTGCTGCCGTTCGTGCTGATCTCGTTCAACACCGTGCTGGACACGCTGATGGCCGCCGGGGTCCTGGAAGAGGGCGCCACCTGGGCGAGATATCTGATGCTGCTGGGCAACACCAGCATCGCGCTGCTCATCACCGTCATCGTGGCAACCCTGGTGCTGGGGCTGCGCAACCATTCGATGGCCGATGTCAGCAGCATCTTCGACAAGGCCCTCGCGCCGATCTGCGCAATCATCCTGATCACCGGCGCCGGTGGCATGTTCGGCGGTGTGCTCCGGTTGAGCGGGATCGGCGAAGTGCTCAGCGACTCGCTGTCCAACCTCGGGTTGTCACTGATCCTGCAGGCGTTCCTGATCTCCACCATCCTGCGCGTCGCGCAGGGTTCGGCGACCGTGGCGCTGACCACGACCGCGGGCCTGATCAGCGCATCGGTGGCCGAGGCCGGGCTGAGCAACTTCCAGATCTCCCTGCTGGTGATCGCCATCGCCGCGGGTGCCACCGTGCTGTCCCACGTCAACGACTCGGGCTTCTGGCTGGTCAGCCGGTTCTTCGAGATGGATGTCAAGACCACGCTGAAGACCTGGACGGTGATGGAGACGACGCTCGGGCTGTCGGCGTTCGTGCTCGCGCTGGCCATGTGGACGGTGGCGTGACGGCGCTGCCCGCTCAGCGCAGGCCGGCCCGCCACTTGTCCAGGGCTCTGCGATCGCGTTTGGTCGGCCGGCCGCTGCCGCGGTCGCGCACCGCGATCGGCGGTGAGCTCGGCGGCGGCGGTGGCGTCCGGTCCAGATAGCAGGTCACCGCATCGGCGGCGCCGACCCGTTTCTGGATGACCCGCACCACCTCGACGATCCGGGTGCGCTCACCGATCCGGGCGCGCACCGTGTCGCCCGGTGTGACGGCGGTGGACGGCTTGGCGGGTTTGTCGTTGATCCGCACATGTCCGCCCCGGCACGCGTCGGCGGCGTCCGGCCGGGTCTTGGTCAGCCGGACCGCCCACAACCATCGGTCCACCCGGGTCGACTCCATGGGTTCCATGATGACGCCTGCGGCGCCGGGAAAGGTCAGCCCGCTGCTTCGACCGTGATCTCGGAGATCTCGGTGCGGCTCTGGCCGTCGATCGTGCCCAGCGTCGGGATCCAGACCAGGACATTCGAGGTCTCGGTGCCGTTGTCGACCGGGATGGTGTTGCGGCCGGGCTGCACCGGGACGTCGTCGGTCAGCGCCGTCGTGTCGGCGAGACTGGCGGGATCGGGACTGTCGGCCGCGCGGATCTGCACCTCGGTGCCGGTACTGGCGACGTCGACGGTCACCGCGCCGACGGCGGTGCGCTCGGACAGCTGCACGATGAGCCCCACGCCCTGCTTGAAGACGGGGAACGGGACGGGGTCGACATAGGTGTCGCTGTGCCAGGCGGTGTTGGGGTCACCGTCGATGGCGAGATCGGCCTCGTCGGGATGGTCGGGCGAGCCGCCGGGGGAGAACACGGTGACCGCGACCGGCTGGACGACCGGCCCCGGGCCACGCTGCGACCACAGCCCGAACCCGTCGGTCAACACCGCCGCGACCAGCACCGCGACCACCGCCACCACGGCCGCGGCGATCACCGCGACACGGTTGCCACGGCGCTTCGCTGCCGGTCTGGCCGGCGGGGGCGCAACCGTCGGCGACGTGACCGAGAACTGCCCGCCACTGCGGCGTCGGGCGGAGCGAACGGAATGGTTGACCACCGAATCACCGAGCAGTGTGTCGCCGTCCCACATGCCCTGCACCTCGACGGTGTCTCCGTCGGCCAACTGCCCGACGATCGACGTTCCGCGCAGCTCGACCGGGATCACCGCCCCGTGCCCGTCGGCCGGGTCCGACCGCCTGACGGCAAAAGTCCAGACTTCCTCGTCGCGGTCGGCTCCGGCGGGCTGTTTGCGGACGTCGGTGACCGTGCCGTGCACCGCCATCGCGGTCAGCTTCATGGTGTGGTCACCGGGGTTGCGCCGCAGGTCGCCGGCGACGTCGAAGGCCGAGGTGCTCATCACGGCGGCGGGGTGCTCCGACGCGGTGGGCGCCGAGCCGGCCGGGACCGGTGCGGACGCTTCAGCGGCGGCGACACCCGGGGTGCGCCCGGCCAGGTCCTGGGCGAACTCCGTGCAGGTCGGGTAGCGGTTCTCGGGATCCTTGTCCAGTGCCCGCGCCATCACCGCGTCCAGGTGCGCGAGGTCGGGACGGCGCGCGGACAACCGCGGTGGCGGCGTCTTGAGATGGTTGCCGACGACCACGACCCGGTTGGAGTGGTCGAACAGTGGGACACCGGTGAGCAGGTGGTAGGCGGTCGCGGCCAGCGCGTACTGGTCGACCCGGCCGTCGATCGAATTGCTGACGAGCTGTTCGGGTGCGGCGTAGCTGACCGTGCCCAGCGCGATGTCGACATCGGTCAGACCGTCGACGTCGTCGGCTTCGCGGCCGATGCCGAAATCGGTGAGCAGCACCCGTCGCCGCGCACCTCCCGATGGGTTGGTCACCAGGATGTTGGCCGGCTTGACGTCGCGGTGCAGAAGCCGGCGTTCGTGGGCGAAGTCCAGCGCTTCGGCCACGGCAAGGACGATCTCGACGACATCGTCGTAGGGCATGCCACCCGGATACTGCTGGGTCAGCAGCTGGCGGGCGTCGGTGCCCTCCACGTAGTCCATCGAAATCCACAGCCGGCCGTCGAACTCACCGCGGTCGTGCACCCCCACGATGTGCGGGTGCCACAGGGTGGCGGCCAGGTCCGCCTCGCGCACGAAGCGGGCGCGAAAGCTCTCGTCACCGGTCGCATCCAGCGACAGGATCTTCAGCGCATCCAACCGGGGAAGCCGAGGATGCCGGGCCAGGTAGACCTCACCCATCCCACCGGCTCCCAGGAGCCGCTGAATGGTGTAACCAGCGAAAATCTCGCCGTCTTCATACGGCATGCCCACGAGCCTACAAAAACCTGCGCGACGCCAACCCGGCTGCGGCAGCGCTGCTCAGTCGGCGCTGACCGGCTCGAGCAGTTCCCGCAGGCGCCGAACCCGGTTCTCGATCGCACGGTGTGACACCGCCGCCGAGGGAGCCAGCAACTCGAACCCGTGCGGACAACCCGGGTAGACGTGCAGTTCGGTGGGTACGCCGGCGGCGGCCAGCCGCGCGGCGTAGGTGGTGACTTCGGCCCGGAAGATGTCCAGGTCACCGGTGTCGAGATAGGCGGGGGGCAGCCCGGTCAGGTCGGGCTCGCGGGCCGGCGCGGCATAGGAGGGCACTTCGGGTCCGCCGGCGCGCTCACCGAGCAGCGCCCGCCACCCGGTGACGTTGTCCTCGTAGGTCCACACCATGCCCTCGGTGGGGATCTGGGGATCGGGAACGGTGGTGCGGTCATCGAGCATCGGATAGATCAGCAGTTGCAGCGCCAGGGCCGGGCCGCCGCGGTCACGCGCCAGCAGCGCCGTTGCCGCCGCCAGACCGCCGCCGGCGCTGTCGCCCACCACCGCCAGCCGTCGGGCATCGACGCCGAGGTCGGCGGCGCGCTCGCCGAGCCACCGCAGCGCCGCATAGCAGTCCTCGACCGGGGTGGGGTGCGGGTGCTCGGGCGCCGCCCGGTAATCGACGACCAGCATCGGAACTGCGCTGAGCGCCACATAGTTGCGCACCGCCGCGTCGTATCCACGACCGACATGCTCCAGGTCGAGGATCATCCCGCCGCCGTGCAGGTACAGCGCGCCGCCGCCGGCCTGCGCCCGGCTCCCGGGGCGATACCACCACAACGAGAGCCGGGTGCCGTCGTCGGCGGTGAGGACATGGTGGTCCACCTCGACGCCCTCGACCGCGGGAAAGCCCGCCGCGATCCTGTCGAAGTTCACCGTCGCGGTGCGACGCCGGGTCTCGACGTCGCCGACCGCCGGGGCAGGACCCGGCGGGGGCGGAGCGGCCATCAGCGTCGCCAGCACCTCGGGGTCGTGGGAGAGCGTCACCCACCGAGGTTAAGCCCGGTCCCCGACAGCGACGGCGCCGGTGCGCGTCAGTTGGCCGCGTGCAGGATCTCGATCGCGAACACGAGCGTGTCCCCGGGGGCGATGCCGGCAGCGGGCTGTCCGTTCGGATAGCCGTCGGCCGAGGTCATCGCCACCGCGACGGTCGAGCCGACGGTCTGCCCGGCGATGGCCTTCTGGAATCCGGGCACCACACCGTCGAGCGGGAAGTCGACCGGGGCGCCGCGCTGGTAGCTGCTGTCGAACACCGAGCCGTCGCGCCCGTTGACGCCCATGTAGCAGACCGACACGGTCGCCGTGTCCGCCACGACAGGCCCGTCGCCGGCCTGCAGGGTGTGCACCTGGGTCTCGTCGACGCTGAACGGCGCCTCCACGACGATCTCCGGTGCCGTGGTATCCGTCGGCCCGATGACCGAGACACTGCCGGTGGCGCCCGGCAGTGTCCACTCCGGGGTGCCGCCCGCCTCGGGGGCCGCCGGCGGACATGCGCTGGCGGCCGGGGGCGCCTCGGGAACCACGGAGCTGGCGACACCGGTCACCGACGGCGTGCCGCCCGAAGCGGTGTCCGACGCGGTGTCGGTATCGGAGCCACACGCGGCGAGCGCGCCGGCCAGCGACAGGGCACAGGCCGCCGCCGCGACAGAAGAAGACACTCGAGAGAAGTTCACGATCGCCAGGCTACTGTCCCGGGCCTCGCCGAAAACGGCCGGGCGAGCAGCACGCGCACGGAGCGCGGTTCAGCGCATGGTGGCGTGCAGGGCGTCGGTCATCGCCTCGATGGCGGCGTCGTGGTCCAGCGGCCACCCGTCGACCAGCCACAGGTGCATGAAGGAATCGACCATCGTGTACATCATCGCGATGGCAAGGCGCAGTTCGGATTCCGTCGCGCCGGGCATGACGCCCCGAACCTGCCACTCCGCCAGGTCGGCTTCCATCGTCTCTCGGTGGGCGGCGGCGAACTCCGGATCGGCCGCGCGTGCCTGATGCAGCACCTGGTAGATCTCGGGCGCCGCGGTGTAGAAGTCCACCACCTTCTCGAAGAAACCCCGGATCGAGGGGCGCCCATCTGCACCGCCCCGCGGGGCGTCCTGCTCGGACCAGGCCATCATCCGGGTGTTGCGCAGTTCGCGCAGGACCGCGGCCTTGCTGTCGAAATGGAGGTAGAAGGTGGCCCTGCCGATGCCGGCCCGCCGCGCGATGTCGTCGATGGTCACCGCCACGTAGCCGCGCTCGGCGAACACCTCCAGCGATGCCCCCAGGATCCGCTCACGGGTGAGGGCCCGATGCCGGTCCCGCATCGTGAGTTTTCCAGCGGTGTCGACCATCTAGACGATCGTCACACCGTCGAGACGGCCTGTCGAGCGCCACCGGCTCAGCATCTCGAAGAACTCGACGGGTTTACCGCCGAAGTTTGTCGAGAGCATGCCGTGCGGGTTGTCCCGGTCGCCTTCGGAGCTCAGATAGCTCGGTGTGCACTCGGCGTAGAAAGCCTTCGCCTGCACCGAGGATTCGTTCATGGTGCGCAGCCACTCCTCTTCGGCGTCCTGGGTGGCCTCGATCGTCGTGGCGTGCCGGCGGGTCCATTCGCCGATCAGGTACACCAGATGGTCCGCGCGTTCCTCGGCGGTATGGGTGTAGTTCGGTGAGACACCGGACTGGGTGTAGCCGAGGAAGAAGCAGTTGGGGAAACCGTGGGTCTGCAGCCCGTGCAGGGTCCGCATGCCCTTGGCCCATTTGTCGCTCAGGCGCACGCCGTCGCGACCGGTGATCTCGAAGCCGAGGCGTCGCGTATAGGACGTACCGACCTCGAAACCGGTGGCGAAGATCAGGGCGTCCACCTCGTGGTGGACCCCGTCGACGACGACCGCCTTCTCGGTGAACCGTTCCACGCCGCGGCCGTCGGTGTCGACGAGTTCGACGTTGTCCCGGTTGAACGTCTGCAGGTATTCGTCGTGGAATCCGGTCCGCTTGCAGTTCAGCCGATACCAGGGCTTCAGCGATTCCGCGGTCTGCGGGTCGGTGACCGTGTCGTCGATGCGCGCGCGCAGCCGCTCCATCACCTCCCAGTCGGCCTCGAACAGGAAATCGGCGGTCTCCTCGGGCGTCATCTCCCGCCCGCGCCGGGCGTTCTCGCGTGCCACCGCCGGATCGTTGAGCGCCAGCGCGTTGCGGGTCCACCCGTCGTCGACGAGGTCGAGATCCATCTCCACTCCGGCGGTGACCCGGGTGAAGTTCTCCATGCGTGCCCGCTGCCAGCCCGGCTGCAGGCCGGCGGCCCAGGTGGGGTCGGTCGGTCGATTGCCGCGCTCGCCGACGGTGCTCGGGGTGCGTTGGAAGACGAGGAGTTGTCGGGCCCACCGGCCCAGATGGGGGACCGCCTGCAGACCTGTCGCCCCGGTACCGATGATCCCGACCCGCTTGTCGGCCAACCGGGTCAGACCACCGGATTCGTCGCCGCCGGTGTAGTCGTAGTCCCACCTGCTGGTGTGGAAGGTGTGCCCGGCGAACTCGTTGATCCCGGGGATTCCGGGCAGTTTGGGTCGGGTCAGCGAGCCGGGAGAGACGGCGACGAGGTTTGCGGTGATGCGGTCACCACGGTCGGTGGACACCTGCCAGTGCTTGGCGTCCTCGTCCCACACCATCCCGGTGACGGTGGTCTGCAGCAACGCGTTGTCGTACAGGCCGTAGTGGCGCGCCGCGGCCTGCAGGTGCTCGCGGATCTCGCGGCCGTGGGCATAGCGCTCGGTGGGCATGTAGTTCAGCTCTTCGAGCAGCGGTAGATAGATGTAGGACTCGATATCGCACTGGACACCCGGATAGCGGTTCCAGTACCAGGTGCCACCGAAGTCACCGGCGGTGTCGACGATCCTGATGTCGTCGACACCTATCTCCTGCAGCCTGGCCGCGGCGATCACACTGCCCAGGCCGGCGCCGATGATCAGCAGCTGCACGTGGTCGTCGACCGGGTCACGCTCGACGCGCTCGACGTAGGGGTCGTCGGCGTAGTGCGAGAAGTCCGAGGTCACCTCGACGAACTGCTCCACCCCCTCGGGGCGGATGCGTTTGTCGCGTTCCAGGTCGTACTTGGCGCGCACCCACGCAGGGTCGTACACCGGGGGCTTCGGGCCCAGGGGAGCTGCCGTCTCGGCCATTGGGGTCGCTGTCCTCACCACGTCATTTCACTAGACATAGTGTCTAATGAAGAGATACTGCGTCATCTTGCCAGACGAACAGTATGTTCTGCCAGTCACAACGCCGTGCGAAATGCCGCCTCGAAGGAGAACCGTGTCGACGCCACCCCCCGCGGAGGAGATCGTCCGCTACGCCAAGGACCCGGAAACCAAGATCGCCACCATCACGCTGGACCGGCCCGACCGGCTCAACGCGCCGACCGTCGAGGCCCGGCTGCGCTACGCCGATCTGCTTCATCGGGCGAACATCGACGACGACGTCAAGGTGCTGGTGGTGCGGGGGATCGGCGACGACTTCGGCAGCGGTGTCGACCTGCCGGACTTCATGGCCGGCCTGGACGGCTCCCCCGAGGAACGACTGCGCGAGTTCAAGCTCGCCGACGACGCCGCCGAGATCACCTACCCACCCAAAGGCACCTACCGCCACGGCGGCTCCCTGGGACCGTGGTTCGCCAACGCGCAATCGGGTTGCCGCAGCCTGCGCGAGTTCCAGAAGATCAGCATTCTGGAGGTCAAGGGCTATTGCTACGGCTGGCACTTCTACCAGGCGGCCGACGCCGATCTGGTGATCGCCTCCGAGGACGCACTGTTCGGGCACGCGGCGTTTCGCTATTCGGGCTGGGGTCCGCGGATGTGGTCCTGGGCGCTGACGATGGGCACCCGCCGGTTCAAGGAGATGCTGTTCACCGGCCGGCCGTTCACCGCGCAGGAGATGTATGAGTGCGACTTCGTCAACAAGGTGGTCCCGCGCGACCGCCTCGAAGAGGAGGTCGCCACCTACGCCTCGGTGTGCGCGCGGACCCGCCCGACCGATTCGGTGCACATCCAGAAGACGTTCTTCCATGTGCTGGAACAGTTTCAGGGCGAGTACATGGGCTCCCTGATCACCGGCCTGATCGAATCGCTGGGCGCCCAGGTCAAGCCCGATCCCGACGACTTCGAACTCGACGCCTCGGTGCTCGAACGGGGCCTCACCCGGTCGGTGAAGAACAACGACGAGCAGTTCCCGCCGGCGTTCCGGCTCAGCAAGAAGGGTCGCTCGCAGCCCTAGCCCCGGCAGCGACGGGCTCCCGTGCCGCCCGCCGCCCCACCGAAGCCGACGCACCGCGGTCACGCAGACGTCGTGCCGAGTTTGCTCGGACCCTCTACAATCCCCTTGGCCTACGAAGGGACATCCATGCCGTCAGCAAAGTACGTCGGATACCTCAGCGGTGTGGCAGTTGCCGCCGGCGTGGGGGCGGCGCTGGCCGTCGCCGGTCAGGGCACCGCCTACGCCGAGACTGACGGCGCCTCGTCCTCGTCCTCGTCCTCGGACAGTTCCGACTCGGGCAGCACGTCCGGCACGTCGGGCACCACGGCGGCCACGTCCGAATCCAAGGACGAGGGTGTCGACGCCGGCCCCAAGCGTGGCGGCGGGTACGACGAGGCCCGCACGGTCCGCGAACTGAAGAAGCGGTTCGGCACGGCGAACTCGACCGCCTCCGAGGACGACACCGACGACACCGCTGACGAACCCGCTGACGACTCGGACACCGGCCTCGACGTCACCGACGACACCGACGACACCGACGCGGATCCCACCGAGGACGCCGACCTGACCGAGGACACCGAGGAGGCTCCCGAACCGGAGGAAGCCGCGACCGAGCCGGAGGCCGAGCCCCAGACACCTGATGACGTGGCCCCCCAGGCCGTCGCGGCGCTGGCCGCGCTGGCGGCACCCGCCGACGACGACGAGGAGACGCCGGCCGCCCCGTCCGCCGCGGCTGCCGCCACCGTCGACCCGGAGCCGGTGCCGTGGAGCCCCAATCCGTTCCGGCCGATGCCACCGGAACCGGCTCCCTACGACATGCCGGGTGTGCTGTGGAACATCGAGCAGAACATCCTCAACGCCTTCGATCCGGCACCGTTCCTGAAGCCGTTCGTCCGCGAGGGCTATGAGGCCGGATTCCGGTTCAGCCAGATGATCCCGTGGGTCAACGTGGTGATCCCGGTGGCCAACATCGCCGGGGAGGTGCCGAACCTGCTCAGCGGCGACCCGGTGCTGTTCCGCGACGCCACCCAGAGCATGATCAACAATCTGCTGGTCACCATCCACCCGGTGTCGGTGCTGTTCTACGGCTACGACGAGATCGCCGACCTGATCAACCTGGAATACGAGGCCCAGCAGCTCAAGGACTGGTTCTACACCACGACCTGGGACATCCTCGATCCGTTCGCGCTGCTGCACAACCGTGGCGAGTCGGGACTGCCGCTGTCGCCCTCGTCACCGTCCCAGACGCTCGACACATCCGAGGAGCCCGAGATCACCGCCCCGGTCCAGCTCGCCGCGGCCACCGTCGACGTCGCCGAGACCACCGACGACCCGGGCTCGAGCCCGTTGCGCACCAGCGACCCGGACCCGATCGGCATGCCGTATGCGCTGATCCAGACCCGCGACCTGGTGGGCTCGTTCCTGCCGCCGGCGCTGCGGCCGGTGTCCCGCGAGGGAATCGAGCTGATGTACCGCGTCAGCCAGATCGTCCCGTTCGTCAATGCGGCCATCCCGACCACGGAGATCCTGCCCGCGCTCTTCCTGGCGTTCGGCGGCAACAAGACCGGCGCCCAGATCGCGATCAACCAGCTGCTGCTCACCACGCCGCAGGTGTCCTTCGCCTATTACGTCTACGACCAGATCGCCGACTGGCTCAACGTGGAGGAAACCGCTTTCGCGGCCAAGGAGCAGCTCTACAGTGAGCTGTGGGACACGCTGGATCCGAACTTCTTCCTGCACAATCAGGGTGATTCGGGGCTGCTCACGGCCTGAGCGGGCACGTCGGTCAGGATCTGCGGGCCTCGGCCCGGTACGTCGTTGACGCGCGTAATCGCCTGGCAGTCAACCCTGCCGGCACGTCATCATCGAGGGAGCGGCCTGCCCGCGGGCGGGCCGCAACCGCGACGGCCTCAACGGGGAAGGCAGAACCTGACAATGAACTGGCAAGTGCTCTGGCACAGACATCCCGGCGTGCGCAGCGGCGACCAACTCTCCCTCGGCGAACGATCAGCCGATGCGATGCGAAACGGTATGGGCTCATGGCCGTTCGTGTTCGCGTTCATCGGATTCATGGGGCTGTGGATCATCGCCAACAGCGTCCTGTACCTCGGCGGCTCCGCCGACGGCCGGCACGGATTCGACCCGTACCCCTACATCCTGCTGAATCTGATGCTGTCGATGATCGCCGGGCTGCAGGGGGCGATCCTGCTGATCGCGGCGAAGCGTTCCGATCAGATCAGCTCCGAACTGGCGATCCACACCTATCAGAACACCCAGCACCTCAGCGAACTGCTCAGGAAGGTCGATGAGCTGACCGAAGACATCCACCAGAACGTCTGTCTCACCGACGAAGAATCCACCGAGCGTTCGTGAGCGGAGGTGGTCGGCGTCAGCGGCTGTCCAGCAGCGGCAGGGCACGACCAGCGGCGGCCGACAGCCGCTGCCTGCTCAGGGCGGGCCAGGCCTGCACCGCGCAGAACGGCGCGCACTGCTGCTGCTCGGCGCGGGTACCGACGTGAACGCAGCACTGCACCAGCCGTTCCTCGATCATCGTCGACATGTCCATGAACGGTTTGACCGTGATGCGTACGACGCGCTCGGCCAGGAGCCGGCGGATCGTGTTCCGCCGCCCGGGAAGAGTCGAGGACGCCAGGGTCAGCAGCGTCGGCATGCCCAGATCACAGTTCTGGCAGATGTTTCGCCACACCTCGCCTATCTGCGGATGTGACAGCGACGACTGCTCGGAGAGCAGGCCGAGCAGTGACTCCTTCACGGCGATGCGCAATTGCTGCGGAATGTCGCTGTCGGCGATGCGGTTGGACACCAGGCCCAGCTTGTCCTTGAGCTCGTCGTGGCCGATCAACGACACCAGCGAGCGCCAGCGGTCGCCGTCGTCGCGGATCAGGTAGCCCACCGAGCAGCAGTGCGGATGCGAGCACGGAAGTGCGGTGAGGTCACGCCAGGTGACCAGGCCTGAGGTCTGCGGGCCGAGCCGTTTCAGCACCCCGGTGTGGGTGAGCCGCTCGCAGGAGTCGATACTCGCGGACCGCCCCGACCCGAACTGCGGCTGGATCGTGATGCCCCCGACGTAGGGAGTGTCCAGGGCCAGCTGCACCATCTGACCCATCTCGGTGTCGTTGACACCCAGCGCCGCGGTCATCACCAGCGTCGTGAAGATCTCATGTTCCGACAAGCGTTGCAGCGCTTGCTGTTTGGTTCGGAGAAGATCGCCGCCGCGGTGATGGCGGTGAGTCGCCGCCGTCACGCCGTCGTACTGCAGGTAGACCTCGACGCGTTCGCGGTGACCGGCCAGCGCCTCGAGCAGGGCGTCGTCGGCGGCGATGCGTAAACCGTTGCTGTTGATCAGGATCCGGGTGATCGGGCGTGCGGCCAGTTCGTCGAGCAACCGGGGGAGGTCGGGATGCAGAGTCGGTTCGCCACCGGAGAGCATCAGCACGTCCAGGCGCCCGTTCTCCCGCACCAGCCGCTGGTCGACGTTGGCCAGCACGTCGGCCACCGGCACCACGTTGCGCAGGTCGGGCGAGGAGTCGGTGAAGCAGGTGGGGCAGCGCAGGTTGCACGTCTCGGCGATGTCTTCGAGCAGGATGCAGGTGTGCTGGGTCTGCATCTCGGGCAACCCGCGCAGGTAGGCCTGTGGAACCGGGTCGAAGTTGCCCGCCACATCGGGAGTGTGGGCCTTGGTCGGGGCCGTCCATTCTTCGAGGTAGGACAGGATCTCGGGATCCTCGTCGTAGAGGGTGCGGACCAGTCCGTGCCGGGGACACCCCCGTTCCAGCCAGATCCGCTCTCCACGCTCGACCAACCTGGCGGACAGCCGGGCCACCTCGTCCAGGGGTCGCTCGGGTGATTCGTCGTGGCAGTGTGGGCAGAACGCGGTGACATAGCGGTGCACCCGGTCGCCCCGCAGCCCCATCCCGATGCTCATGTGTACATCGCGGGGTTGATGCCGGTGCAGAAACCCACGGTGAACACCGATGTCAGCGCCCATCCGATCATCAGGCCCAGGCCCAGGCCCTTGCCGATCGGGCCGCGGGTGGCCAGCAGCGCGCCGCCGAGTCCGAAGGCGATGAGCGCGAACAGCCCCGCGCCGACTCCGAACACCACGTTGTCCGACCGGAGGTAGGAGCCGGCGAAGACGACCAGCAGCAGGCCGAGGACACCGTTGAGGGCGACATAGATGAACGCTCCGCCCACGGTCGCGCCGGCCGAAATGGTGCGCCGGTTCTGCGGCGGGGGACCATACGGATACGGCGGTGGATACCCCGGTGGCGGATGGCCGGGCTGGGCCGGATAGCCGACCGGCCAGTACGAGGGTGGCGTTCGATCCCGGTCGTCGTCCTCGGGAGGGGGAGTGGTCACAGGCGTACCTCCTGTTCGCGGGCCGGGCGGCGGTAGTAGCCGCGCCGGTAGCCGTAGTACAGCCGCGCCGAGATGACGGCCATGGAGAAGAGCAGGAACCATTGCGGCCGGGTCAGGTCGAGCCACACGGTCTCGTTGGCCCGGACGAACTCGACGAGGAAGCGGAACACCGCGTAGGCGGCGACGTAGAGCACGAAGAGCTCGCCCGGTCGACCGATCCGGTTGCGCAGGGCCACCAGAACAGCGAACGCCAGCAGCTGAAAAGCGATCTCGTAGAGGAACGACGGGTGCATCGCCTGTCCGGCAAGACATCCCGGACACTCCGGGGTGCTCGCCGGGGCATGTATTCCCCACGGCAGGGAGGTGGGCCTGCCGGGCGCCTCGGTCAGGTGGCACCCGATCCGTCCGATCGCCATACCCAGCGCTACGGCCGGGGCGAACAGGTCACCGGTCTTACCGCGGTAACCGCCGATTCGTTTGGCGATGAGCACACCCAGGTAGGCCCCGAGCAGTCCGCCGAGGATGCTGCGCGACCCGAACTGCCAGGCCTGTGCCAGCCCCGGGTTGGTGGTCACGTCGAGGTGACGCGCCCAGCCCGACAGCCGCATCCCGACGGCTCCACCGACGAGCGCGCCGGCCACCGCGACGAGCGATTGTTCGTTGACCGCGCCCCGACGGCGCGCCTCGGCGGCGAACACGATCGAGGCGGCAGCGACCCCCAGCGCGACGAACAGCCCGTGCACTGGAACGGCGAGCGGGCCGACGTGCCACGCGGGGGCGTCCATGCGCTCAATCGTGGCAGGCCGGAGAGGTCGGCGCAGTCGGTATTTCTACTCAAAGACAACCCGTGGTCTCTCGGGTCGCTGCGCCCATTCTCACTGTAGGCGTTGGCAGGGGGCTTGCCGCAAGACCCCGGTCATGCCGCAGAATCGTCCGGCCGCACGGTGATTGCCGGGTGAGCGGGACAGGGCTTGGGGGGACCAGAATGGGAAGTGCGACGAACGCGGCAAGGCCGTTCGAGGTGCATGAGTCGGGTGTGCTGCTGCACGGCACCAAGGCCGACCTCGTCGCCGGCGACCTTCTGGTGCCGGGACGACCGATGAATCACCACGTCACTCGGTTCGCCAATCATGTCTATGTCACCTACACCGTGGACGCCGCGGTGTGGGGGGCCGAGCTTGCGGTGGGTGACGGCCCGGGCCGGATCTACATCGTGGAGGCGGCCGGCCCGCTCGAGGATGACCCGAACGTGACCGACAAACGCTTCCCGGGCAATCCGACCCGCTCGTACCGCACCCGTGAATCGGTGCGGGTGGTCGGCGAACTCACCGGCTGGGTGGGACACACCCCGCAGCAACGGCAGACGATGCGGGATGCACTGGCCGAGCTGGCCCGGCGCGGCCTGGACTCCGTCGATGACTGAGCGGTCCGGGAGCAAAGTCTGCGCACCGGTATAGGGTTGGTGCGATGGCCGACCACCAAGCCCCTCAGGAATCAGAAGCGCAAGCACGACCCACTGTGCGCCCATTGGACAGCTTCGTCCTCGGCGGGCCGGCCGGCCGCACCGATTTCGACTGCCGGGATCGGCTGGCGATCCGGCACCTGGTCGACACGTATGCGCTGGCCTACGACAACTACCAGGCCGATACCTGGTTCGAGCTGTTCACCGACGACGCGGTCTTCGCGGTCGGGGTGCCCGGACAGGCGCCGATCGAACAGTCCGGCAACGAGTTCCGCAGCTTCTGGCGGGATCGGATGGCAGCGTTCAGCCACGCCGGCAATCAACGTCGCCACCTGATGTCGAACATCGTCTTCCTCGAGCAGACGGCCACCACCGCCCACGTCAGTGTGGCGGGACTGTTGACCAATACCGCCCACGGGACGACCTTCTCCGCTGTCGCGGCGCTCAACTACGAGGGCTGGTTCGTCAAACGGGGCGACGTATGGAAGATCAGCCGTTGGCATGATTTTCCCGACGGCCCGGTCTAGTACACCCTCTGAGGTGTGCGAGATCAGCGGCGTGGCCGGGTCGCCTCTTCGGCTTCCTGTCCGCTGTTCTCCTGCGCGACTTGCGGAATCAGACCACCGGACAGGATGTACTGCACCTGCCGGGGAGACAGGCGGTGCCTGACCTGGAAGCTGGTCTGTTTGGTGAGGTTCTCCACCGAAACGGGGTCGGAGCCGGCGAGCGCGTCGTGCAGGTCGGTCAGCTTCACGGTGTCGCCCTGATCGATCGAGTCGTAGTCGTCGGTGTCGACGAACTCCAGCGCCAGCACCCCGAAATTGGCGAGGTTCTGCCAATGGATGCGAGCGAACGATTTGGCGATCACTGCCCGCAGGCCCAGATACCGCAACGCGATCGCGGCATGCTCACGCGAGGAGCCCTGGCCGTAGTTCTGTCCGCCGACGATGACGTGCCCGGTGGGCTGCGCATCATGGGCTCGGCGCGGATAGGACTCGTCGACCTGGGTGAAGCTGAACTCGGCCAGCTTGGGGATGTTCGACCGAAACGGCAGCGCCCGCGCTCCGGCGGGGGAGATCTCGTCGGTGGAGACGTTGTCGGGCACCTTGAGCAGAACCGGCGCTTCCAGTTCGTCGGAGAGCGGTTCGGGGTCGGGGAGGCGGGAGATGTTGGGTCCCTTGACCGGTTCGATCAGTTCGGCCTGCTCCACCGGCAGTGGTGGGACCAGCATGGCGGTGTTGACGCTGTGACGCTCGGGAAGCCGCAGGGTCGGATAGCTCATCCCGACGTCCCGGGCCCACTGTCGCGGGTCGGTGATTTCTCCGGTCAGTGCCGACGCCGCCGCCGTCTCGGGCGAACAGAGCCAGACCTTGTCCTCCTTGGTGCCCGAACGCCCCGGGAAGTTGCGGGGCATGGTGCGCAACGAATTGTGCCCCGTCGCCGGCGCCTGTCCCATTCCGATGCACCCCATGCAGCCGGCCTGGTGCACCCGCGCACCGCTGCTGATCAACGACGTCGTCGCCCCCATCTTGGTCAGATCCTCCAGGATCTCGCGCGAGGTCGGGTTCACGTCGAAGCTGACGTCGGGTGAGGTCTGCCGCCCGTCGACCATCGCCGCCGCGATGGCGAAGTCGCGCAGTCCGGGGTTGGCGCTGGAGCCGATCACCACCTGCGCGATCGGCTCACCCGCCACCTCCCGGACCGGCACCACGTTGCCCGGCGAGGAGGGTTTGGCGATCAGTGGTTCGATCTGGGACAGGTCGATCGTCTCGTCGATGTCGTAGGTGGCGTCGTCGTCGGCGAGCAGTTCGACCCAATCGTCTTCGCGCCCTTCGGCGCACAGGAACGACCGCACCGCGTCGTCGCTGGGGAACACCGTTGTCGTGGCGCCGAGTTCGGCGCCCATGTTGGCGATCACGTGCCGGTCCATCGCGGTCAGGCTTGCCAGGCCGGGTCCGTGATACTCGATGATGCGGTTCACCCCGCCGTCGACGTCGTGGCGGCGCAGCATTTCGAGGATGACGTCTTTGGCCGAGCACCATTCGGGGAGCTCACCCTCGAGGCGAACTCCCCATACCTCGGGCATCCGTAGATGCAGCGGGCGACCGGCCATCGCCATGGCGACCTCGAGCCCGCCGACCCCGATCGCGAGCATGCCCAGCGAACCGGCGGCCGGGGTGTGGGAGTCCGATCCGACCATCGTCTTGCCCGGCACACCGAAGCGCTGCATGTGGGTTGGATGCGACACCCCGTTGCCCGGTTTGGAGTACCACACACCGAATCGCTGCGCCGCGGTGCGCAGGAACTCGTGGTCCTCGGCGTTCTTCTCGTCGGTCTGCAGCAGGTTGTGGTCGACATACTGCACGCTGACCTCGGTGCGCACCTGGTCGAGATCCAGTGCCTCCAGCTCCTGCATCACCAGCGTGCCGGTGGCGTCCTGGGTCAGGGTCTGGTCGATGCGGATGGCGATCTCCTCGCCCGGGGTGGTGTCCCCGGACTCGAGGTGGGATTCGATCAGTTTCTGCGTGACGCCTGACGCCATGGTTTTCGGCTTCCCCGCTCGACGGCCGTCGAAACGGTTCGGCGGGTGCTGGGTGGGGTAGCCGGTCGGCGTGTTGTCAGCGTGACTGTCCTGCGAAACAGCGCGTGCTGAGGTGTGCTGGAGGGGCAGGCTTGCGGGAAGCAGGGCGCCCCGGGTGAACGGAGGTTTCGTGATGACAGTGGCCGAGGCGGTGGCGCCCCTGGTGCGGGCGACAGTGGGGCCGGAGGCTCCTATCGGGATCAGGGGTTGGGACGGCAGCCGGGCCGGCCCGCCGGACGCGCAATGGACGATTGCGATCAACAACCGCAGAGGCCTGCGACGTCTGTTGTGGGCACCCAACGAGCTCGGTTTCGCCCGCGCGTACGTCTCGGGTGATGTCGAGATCGAGGGCGATCTGCTCGCGGGTCTACAGACCCTGGAGCAGGTCGCCGACCCGACCCGGGGACCGGGCGTGCGCATCGACGCCGACACGAAGAAGGCGCTGGTGAAGGCCGTCCTACGGCTCGGGATCATCGGATTGCCACCGCCCCCGCCCCCCGAGGAGGCGAAACCGGCCCGCGGACGCCGGCACGACAAGAGCCGCGATGCCGAGGCGATCAGCCACCACTACGACGTCGGCAATGATTTCTACCGCCTGGTGCTCGGCGAGTCGATGACGTACTCGTGCGGCTATTGGGCGGACCCCGACGAGGGGCTGACCGCGGCGCAGTACGCCAAATGCGACCTCGTTGCCCGCAAGCTCGGGCTGAGCGCCGGGATGCGGGTGCTCGACGTCGGGTGTGGGTGGGGGACCTTCGCACTACACGCCGCGCGGCACTACGAAGCCCGCGTCGTCGGCGTCACGCTCTCGCACGAACAGGCCGACTACGCCGCCAAGCGGATGGTCCAGGAGGGTGTCGGGGACCTGGTCGAGATCCGCGTGCAGGACTACCGCGACGTCAGCGACGGGCCCTACGACGCCATCTCGAGTATCGGGATGGCCGAACACGTCGGCGCGGCGATGCTCCCAACGTATTCCGAGCAGCTGTACGACCTGCTGCGACCGCAGGGCCGGCTGCTCAACCACGCCATCTCCCGCAGACCCCGTGAGCCCACGGAGTTCTCGAAGACGTCGTTCATCGACCGCTACGTGTTTCCCGACGGGGAGATCGAACCGATGGCGACGATGGTCGACGCGCTCGAGGGAGCAGGCTTCGAGGTGCGCGACGTCGAGTCGCTGCGCGAACACTATGCATTGACCTTGCGAGCCTGGGTGGGCAATCTCGAAGCGAACTGGCAGCAGGCAGTCTCCCTCAGCAGCGCCGGCAGGGCGCGGATCTGGCGGCTGTACATGGCCGGCTCTGCGCTGGCGTTCGCGGCCAACCGGCTCGGGATCAATCAGATCCTGGCGGTCAGGTGCGACCAGCGGGGCCGCAGCGGCGTTCCGGCGACCCGCGAAGAGCTGCTGGGGCTCCGAACTGCGAACACCTGAGCACGCCCGCCGAGCCACGGCCCTATTCCTCGCCGCCGACCCGCCACAACGGTGAGCCGGAGTCGAGCCGTCCGACTCATCCGAGGATCGCCCGCGCGGCGCGCTCTGCGATGAGCATGACCGGCGCGTTGGTGTTCCCGGATGTGATGGTGGGCATCGCCGAAGCATCGACCACTCGCAGGCCGGCGACGCGATACACGCGGCAGTCGGTGTCGAGCACCGTGGCGGCCGACCGCGGCAGGCCCCGGGTGTCGAAGGCGCCCATCGCGCAGGTGCCCACCGGATGAAAGATCGTCGTGCCGAGTTCACCGGCCGCCTGCTGCAGGTCGTCGTCGCTGACCAGGTGCGGGCCGGGCAGCAATTCTTCGGGGCGGTATCGGGCCAGGGGAGGAGCCGCCATGATCTGCCGGGTCATGCGCAGGCCACGCACCGCGGCGTGGCGATCGGCGTCGGTGGACAGGTAGTTGCAGACGATCTTCGGGTGGGTCAGCGGATCGGCGCCGGCTATCCGGACGTGCCCGCGCGAGCTGGGTCGCAGATTGCACACCGAGGGAGTGATCGCCGCGAAACGGTGCAACGGTTCGCCGAACTTGGGCAACGACAAGGGCTGCACATGCCATTCCAGATCGGGGCTGGCCAGCGCGGGGTCGCTCTTGGCGAAGGCGCCCAGCGTGGAGGGCGGCATGGTCATGGGTCCTGACCGCAGCAACAGGTACTGAAGTCCCATCCCTGCCCGGGTGATCCAGTTGCGGTACAACGTGTTGACGGTCCGGGCCCCTCGCATCCGGTAGATCGTTCGCAGCTGCAGGTGGTCCTGCAGGTTCTCGCCCACTCCCGGTAGATCGACGACCACTGGGACGTGATGCTGCGCCAGCAGGCCAGCCGGGCCCAGACCCGAGGCCTGCATCAGTTGCGGCGACCCGATCGCTCCGGCGCTCAGGATCACCTCCCTGCGGGCCCGGACCTCCACGATTCGGCCGTCGTTGAGCAGCTGCACACCGCTGACGTGGTGCGCGGCAGCGGTCCACGCACCACGACGCTGGTGCTCGGGGACCTGGTCGTCCATGAGCAGCCGCAAGGCCTGGGCGCGGGTGTAGACGGTGAGATTGGGTCGCTGGGCGACGGGATGCAGGAATGCATCGGCCATCGACCAGCGGCGGCCGCGTCGCTGATTGACGTGGAAGTAGGCACTACCGGCGTTGTCGCCCCGGTTGAACTCCTCGATCGGGGCAATGCCCACCTGGGCGGCGGCTGCCTGCCAGGCGTCCAGGATGTTCCACCGCACCCGCGGCCGTTCGACGGGGATCTCACCGCCGGCGCCGTGCCAGTCGTCGGCCCCGGCGAAGTAGTCTTCCAGCTGCTTGTAGATCGCCAGTGTCTCACCGGGACCGTCCTGACCACCCCAACGCCATCGGTCGTCACCGGTGGCCTGCGCCCAGAGGTCGTAGTCGAAGGCCTGTCCGCGCATATGGATCATGGCGTTGATCGACGAGCTGCCGCCGATCACGCGGCCGCGAGCGTAGTGAATGCTGCGGCCGGCCAACCCTGGGTCCGCCTCGGTGGTGAAGCACCAGTCGGTCCGGGGGTTGGCAATGGTGAACAGGTAGCCCACCGGCACCTTGATCCAGAACCAGTTGTCCTTGCCGCCGGCCTCGATCACGAGCACCCGGTGGTCGGGGTTGGCGCTGAGCCGGTTGGCGAGCAGGCAGCCGGCACTACCTGCTCCCACGATGACGAAATCGAATTCGGCCGCCGGGGTCATTTCCGCAATCATTCCTCCAAGCCCCGACAGACCAGATGAGAACCCGGGCATTTCACGTGCACGGGCAGCCCCCACACGGTATATACCAAGATCACGATCAGCCTGTTGGCGCGGGGGACAGTCATGGTTATGTGGGCAGCTGGCGCGGTTCTGGCGGATACCACCGTTCTCGCCGGCTGGCGGGGTGAAGCAGTCTGGGCTGCAATTGGTTTCGCGGCCGGTCTGGCACTTCTGACCATTCCGAAGATCCGCAACGCGAAATCATGGCAGCGACTTCTGACCGGTGGCGCCGCCGCCGTCGCCGTCTACTTCGTTCTTTCCCTCCTCATGGGCTATTTCTTCCACGAACAACTCGGCTGAGGCGAACCGGCGCTGTACCGCGCGACGAGCGCGCCGCCGATCGAGGCGAGATGGTCGCGCACGTCCTGCGGGCCGGTGACTTCGACCCATTGGACGAATCCGGCCAGTTCGCAGGCGAGCGCGTGCTCGTCATGACCGCGGATCACGACCTCGATCCGGCCGTCGGGCGCCGGACCGCCGACGTCGAGGCGGCCCCCGAGCAGCGTCCGGAGCAGGCCGAGCCCGTCGGGAGCACAGACCGCCTGGGCCTCGAGCGGGGTGCGCTGTCGGTCGACCTCGTCGGCGATCGCGCGCCAGCTCTCGCCGAGGTCGAATCCCTCGGGGCGTCGGACCGGACGGTCGGTCAACTCGACCGACGAGACCCGGTCGATCCGGAAGCTCCGTTGACCTGCCTCCGTGTCGGAGACCAGGTACCACGCGGGCCCCTTGGCGACGACGCCCAGCGGGTGGACGGTCCGCTCGGTCTCGGCGCCTTTGCGGTCGACGTAGCCGAGCCGCACCTGGACAGCGCGGATGACCGCCTCGTGGAGGTCGTCGAGAAACCGGGGTGGCCGGGGCTCGAGCCGGCTGGATCCCCACTGCCGCGGGTCGACGACCATCGACGTCGCGGCCGCCTCAGCCTGATCCCGGAGGGGTTCGGGCAGCGCGCGCACGAGCTTGCGCAGAGCGGCCTTCACTTGCGGGGTCGCGGTCGAGGCGGGCCCGGCCACCAGAAACAGGGCACGGGCCTCGCCCGCGGTCAACCCTGAAAGATCGGTGCGAGCACCGCCCAGAAGGCGCCATCCGCCCCCTCGACCCTGCATCGAGTAGACGGGTACACCGGCGACGCTCAACGATTCGAGGTCGCGGCGTGCGGTGCGCTCGGACACCTCCAACTCGACGGCGACCTCCGTCGCCGTGACCTGCCCGCGCTGTTGCAGCAGCAGCAGGATGGCCACGAGGCGGTCGGCTCGCACCCGACAAGACTCCCACATCAAACCGGCCACTAGGTGACCGGTTTACCTCGGCACAATGGCGCCATGATCACCAGTTCCGTCACGGGCCACCTCGCCGATCCCCGGCCAATCCTCGACCGCGCCATCGCCACCGGCAGCGTCGTCATCGCCGGCGTTCGGCCGGCCCAACTTGGGCACCCGACGCCGTGCACAGAGATGAACGTTCGCGCACTGCTGGCCCACCTCGTCGGCGCGCTGGACCGAATCGCCGCACTCGGCCGCGGCGAAGATCCGTTCGCAGTCACCGAAACTCCTGTCGCCGATGATCGCTGGCCCGCTGCGTGGACCGAGGCAGGTAGGCGAGCCGCGGATGCCTGGAACGACGACGCCGTGCTCGAACGACCCATGACCCTGCCGTGGATCGCCGGCACCGGCGCCGAGGTGCTGGTGTCCTACTTCTCCGAGCTGACCGTGCACACCTGGGATCTCGCGACGGCGACCGGCCAGCAGCCCGACTGGGACGACACCGTCGTCGACGCCGCACTGGGCGCACGCCAGATCCTCCCGGCAGAGAACCGTCGAGCTCTCTACGAGCAGATCACCGCAGCGATGGGCCTCGACGAGGTCGCCGTCCCGTTCGCGGAAGCCGTTCCGATCCCCGAGGACGCCGCCCCCATCGACCGCCTGGTCGCCTGGAACGGCCGGGATCCGCGCTGCCGGCCCTGACTTCCGGTGGTCAGCTCACCCGAAAGCGTTTGAGACGGGCGGTGGCACCGGCGACCAGTTCCACACTGCTGCGCGGCACATCGAGGTGCTCAGCCAGCACCCGGATCACCGCGGCGTTGGCCTTACCGTCGACGGCACGCTCACGAACGTAGATGGTCAGTTGGCCGTCGGGACCGATTTCGACGAGGGGCCCCTTGCGGCTCCCTGGTTTGACCTTGGCGACGATATCGATGCACGCGACTCTGCCATGCGGGTGCGCAGAACCGCGCGGTGACATGGCAGTTGTCGAAGGGCAACGGGGCCCGGCGTCCCCGGCGTGGACACCGATGCCGGGATAACCGGCCCGGTCCAGCGTCCGCTGCGCCTTGGCGCGCATCAATCCCGGGCCCGGCCCGAGTTCGAGGACCGGCTCGTGACCGGTCCATCCGATTGCGTCGACGGCGTCGGCAGGGCTTTCCGGCATCCGGCGTACCGGGTTGTCGAGGAAGAACGCGGCTCGATGCGGAGCGCTGGGGCGCCGCCCTCGATGTGTTTGAGCGGCGACCCGATCGGCGATGCATTCGACCGCCGCACATTCGTGGCACGGGATGGGGCATGCGTCAACCCACCTCCGGCCATTGCCCGACATCCCGTAGGTTGGTCGTCGAGCTAAGTCCGGACCCGCGAGGTTGTCGCCGCGACTCGAGGCGTGAGAGGAAGCCCAATGCGTACGAAAAGATACTGTTCCCCGGCAATCGTCGGCCTGGCCGCGGTCGCGCTGACGGCGGTGGGGTGCAGCAATGACCCGAGCGTCGATGCGTCGCTGCCGCCGCAGGTCGGTTTGATCGCCACCTCTGAGGTGCCGACACCACCCACCGAGGTGAGGCTGATGGGGGAGCGCGACGTCGAGGTGACCCTCACCGGCCCGATCGCCGCGAAGTACTCAACGGCAACCGACGGCCAGAAGCAGGCGCTCGGCAAGCCGCTGACCGGTAGCCGCAACGCGGGAACCCGCGAAAGCGGCGTGGTTTTCCAACAGTTCCAGGGCGGTGTGATTGTCGCCAAGAACGCCGAGCCGGGCACACCTGCCTACATCACCTGGGGCAAGATCCGGGAGGCCTGGAATGTCGAACGCGCACCGGACGGCGTTCCCGAGCTACTGGGCAAGAACGGCTCGCCGGGCCCGCTTGGCGTACCGACCAGCGATGAGAACCTCGTCGGCGATCTGCTTGTGACGACATTCGAACACGGCAAGATCACGTTCGACCCGAAGACTGGCGAGGTGGAGGTGACGGTCAACGGCAACGTCGTGCCATCCGGGCTGTAGGCCGCAGAGTCGCTCCGGCCGGCGAGGCTCATCGTCGTTCCTCGCTGGCCGCGGGGGCGGCTGAAAGTAGCGATGACCAGGGCTTCATCGAACTGTCTCGACGCCATGGGACGAGGAGTGAACCGGGGAGAGATCTGGACCGTAGCGGAGAGCGCCTACGCGGCGAAACCGCGAGTATTCACGCGTTCAACAAGTGTGGTAGCGCATTGCATCCCATATTGGTACCATTGCGCGATGAGCAAGCAGATCGCCGTTCGACTTCCGGACGAAGTCGTCGATTTCATCGACAGGGAAGTGGACCAGCGCCACGTCGAGAGCCGCGCATCATTTGTACTCAAAGCGCTCGAACGCGAGCGTCGCCGGCTGATCGCTGCCCGCGATGCGGCGATTCTCGCCGAGAGCACCACCGCGGACGATGACTTCGATGAGCTCGCTGCTCATGCCTCCACCTTCGAACTGGATATCGATTGAGACCAATTCACGTCGCTCAACTCGATAAGGCTCGGCCGGTTCTGATCCTGACCCGGGAGCTCGTACGGCCTCACCTAACCAGGGTCACCGTGGCACCGATCACCGGAACGATTCGCGGCCTGTCGACCGAAGTGCCAGTAGGTGTGCGTAACGGGCTCGAGAAAGATTCCGTCGTCAGCGTCGACAACATTGTCACGATCCCGGTTGCGGAACTCGGCCGTCAGATTGGGTACTTCCTTCCTTATCAGGAGGAATTGCTGACAACGGCGATCCAACACGCGTTCGATCTCGACTGATAAGCAAGGGTATTGCCCATGGCGTTCCTCGGCCTCGCGCGATAGTCGAGAACAACTGGGCGGCAGCGCAATACGGTGTACATTACTGGTAACCCTGCATATTCAATTGCTGCATATTCTCCGTTCGCGGCGGGGGTAGCCGACCGAAGGCGCGTACGTATATACTAAATCAGAAATCGGTATATACGTGAGGGTGGTGCCATGACCAAGCGTTTGATTGACCTCGATGATGATCTACTGGCCGCCGCACAGAAGGAACTCAAGACGTCCGGCGTATCAGATACCGTCCGCATCGCGTTGCAGCAGGCTGCAGCGGCGTCTGCACGCGCTCGCCAGATCGCATGGTTGAAGTCTGGCGGTATGGGGGAGATGACTGACCCTCGTAAACGAGGTGAGGTGTGGCGGTAGTAGCGCGGTATCTCATCGACACCAGTGCCGCGGCACGGATGACCCACCCTGAGGTCTCCGACCGTCTTGCTCCGCTTATCGAGGCCGGATTGGTCGCAACCACCGCTCAGCTCGATGCCGAGGCGCTCTACAGCGCCCGGACCGCCGCGAACTACGCGCAGATATGGTCAGATCGCCGCCTCGCATACGAGTACCTGCCGACCAACGATGAACACTGGCAAGCGGCGTTGGATGCGCAGCGGTCGCTGGCCGGCACCGGTCGTCATCGTGCCGTCGGAATGGCCGACTTACTGATCGCCACCCTTGCCAACGCCCATGATGTGACACTGCTGCACTATGACGCTGATTTTGAGATCGCTGCGGAGGTGTTGCCCTTCCAGCATCGCTGGGCGTTGGAACGGGGCACTATCGGTTAGGCCAGGGCAGGGCGTGGTTGTCTGTTCCAGGTTTAGTTGGCATGCGCGAGGTTGGCGAAGGTCAACATTCGTCGGATTTTCGTTCGGTGGATCGTCCAGATCAACATGACAATTTCGTCGGCGTCTAACGACGCCGGACCCGCGTCACGGAACCGCCGGCCTTCTCGTCGAGAGCAAGCTGAGCTTCCCCGTCCGGCGAAGACGCCAAACGCTTAACCGGCCCACCCGATCGTCGACATCGCACGCGAGGTCTCGTTCTCCCCGGCTCGCCTGACGACATTTACCGCTGAAGACTCGCCGCCGAAGATCACAGCGACAGGTGGGGAGGTGAGCCCGCTTGCCGTGGTCTCGGTTCTTTACAATCGAAACACGGGGGTCAAGACGAACTCGTGAGTCGCCAGTCGGCCGTTGAGGGTGTCGCGCTGCCCAGCTGGCTGATGTCTTGCAGGCGGGACTGCGCGGCGATCCGCCCGGCCTCGACGAGTCGCGGCACGTCCTTCGGGCTCCACCGGGACAACCCCCGGATATCGGGACGGATGAGGACATCGGCGGTGGCGCTTGTCCGCTGCAGGTCGCGCTTGCGCGTCCGCGCGCCGTTAACCCTGTCGAAAAGGCGGGCAGCACCCCAGGCATCGTCGGCGGGGCCGTTGTCCAGGCTGACCGCGATGATGCGGTCGGCGTGGAGCCGACGGGCAGCCCACACCGGTACGTTGCCGGCGACGGCCCCGTCGACCAGCAGTTGGTCGTCCACCCTCACCGGCGCGAACAAGCCGGGCACCGCGCTGCTCGCCCGTAGTGCGGTCGCCAATCGCCCCGACGTGAGCAACACCGGCTCCCAGGTGCGCAGATCAAAGGCGGTGGCCCCGAAGCGGCGGCCGAGTTCCTCGATGCGTCGGGCACCGATGCGCGTTTCGATGGTGCGCTCCAACGGGCTGGTGTCTAAAACGCCCCAGCGTCGGCTCGGGCGCCAACTAGCGAATGTGCCCCAGTCAGCCGCCAGGACCAAGTCCGCCAGCTCAGTTCCGGAGAGTCCGGCCGCGTATCCGCCGCCGATCAATGCCCCCGCGCTGGCGCCGACAACGACCGCGCAATGCACACCGGCGTCGTCGAGGACCTGCAGGACACCCGCGTGGGCCGCGCCCAAAGCCGCCCCGGCACCAAGCACGAGGCCCAACCGCGACGCACGGGGCAGCGCTGACGCGGCACTCATATGTGCGCCCCGGACACGACCGCGAGCGTCGAGCTGAGCACGGCGCGGACATCGTCGCGCAGTCCCGCGATGTCGCTGGGGGTCAGGTGGCCGGTGGTGATCGGTTCGGTGATGGCGACCCGCACTTGGCCGCCGCGGATCGCGTTGCCACCGGGCGCCCAGATCAAGCGGGTGCCGTGCAGTACTACCGGAAGCACCGGAACGCCTTGGCCGATCGCGATCGCGAACGCGCCGCTCTTGAAGCGATGGATGGTGCCGTCAGACGAGGTCGTCGCCTCCGGATAGACAAGCAGGCTTCGCCCCGAGGCCAGGACATCTCGAGCCGCACTGTCGATGGCAACGACGTCGGGACGTGCGCGATCCACTTCCACCATGCCGATAGCGCGCAGCGCCGGGCCCAAGATCGGAAGTGCGAACAACTCCCGCTTCGCCATGATTCGCAGAGGAAGCCCGAGTGCGGCCAGATGCACCATGGCATCCAAGTTGGACTGATGGTTCGAAACCACGACGTAGGACTGGCCGGGTTGAATATGCTCTCGTCCCTCCACCCGTACCCGGGCGCCCGCCGGTATCAGCCACGACCAGCCCCACAATCGCAGTATCCGCTCCACCAGCGGGGAATCCGACCCGCCACGCGCCACCTCACGCAGCAGCACCGACACGAAAAGAGTGCTCAACAGACCCGTCAACATCGTCGGCGCGGTGCGCAACGTCCACGCTGATGCCGATCGTCTGGCCATCACGGCGCCACCGGGCGCGTAAGGCCGCAGCCAGCAAGACCGTGGTCACTGCTGGTTTCGCGCGCGGACGCAGCCACCCGCCGCAGCGCGTCGACCAACGCATCCTGGGCCGCGGCTTCCATGGACCCAAGCACCGATGAAATCTTGTCCGCCAGGCCACACCGCAAATCCTCGGCGACCGCTCGTCCGCGGGCTGTCAGCGACACCCACACGCGGCGCCGGTCCGCGTCGGTGTGGGCGTACTCGCGCGCACCGCCGCTGCCGGGCGCTACCGCGACGCGTGTTCGGGTCGCGCCGCTATCGGGTGCACCGCTCCGTTGCACGATTTGGAGTTGCCGATAGGGGCGCGTGCTGCAGTTCGCCGCTCGTCGATCCATTGGCTCTACGGTCTTGACAGTGGGCTCGGCGGCCGGTCGTGGTCGGTGGCGTGCAGCGTGGCGGCGAGTGTATCGCCTTCGATGTCGAGGTTGGGAAGGTGGCGATCCAGTTGGCGAGGCAGCCACCAGGCTCGGTCGCCGAACAGCGACATCACCGCGGGGACCAGCGTCATGCGCACGACGAAGGCGTCGATGAGGATGCCGAACGCCAGCGCGAATCCGACCTGTTTGATCATCGGGTCGGGGTTGAAGGCAAACCCGGCGAATACCGAGATCATGATGATCGCGGCGGCGCAGACCACACGGCTGGCCTGTGTGAAGCCGTGTTCGATCGCGTGGTCGCCGTGGTGGCCGTGCACGTGGGCCTCTTTGATCGAGGACACCAGGAACACCTCGTAGTCCATCGCAAGGCCGTAGAGCACTCCGGTCACGATGATGGGCAGCAGGCTCAGCACGGGGGCGGTGGCGTCGATGCCCAGCAGTTGCTGTAGCCAGCCCCATTGGAACACTGCGGTCGTGGCCCCGAAGGTCGCCGCGATGCTGAGCAGGAATCCGAGCGTGGCCTTGAGGGGCACGATCACCGAGCGGAAGACCACCAGCAGGATGATCAGCGTCAGGGCTAACACGACGCCGAGGTAGGTCGGCAGTATGTGGGTGAGTCGGTCTGACACGTCGATGGCCAGCGCGGTGAAGCCGGTGACGCCCACCGACGCCTGCGCTGCGCGCGCCAGTTGGCCCGAGTGGGACCGGATTTCCTTGACCAGAACCGTGGTTGCGGGGTCGTTGGGCCCGCTGGCGGGGATGACGGACAATACTGCGGTGGTGCGGGTGTCATCAAGGCCGACTAGGTCCACCGACTCGACGCCGGAAATGCGCTGCAGGTTGGCGACCAAGTCGACCAGAGCGGCGTCGGTGAGCGCCGCGTCGTGCGATGCCGGCTGGGCCACCACGATCAGCGCACCGTTGTAGCCCTCGCCGAGGTGCTCGGCCACCAGGTCGTAGCTGTCGCGTTGCGCGGTTGCGGTGTTGTAGCTGGCGCCCGAGGGCAGCCCAGAGGTCATGGACAGCGCAGGCACGGCCAGCAGTCCGGCGGCAAGCACGGCGACGCTCACGGCCACCAACCGGTGCCGGATCAGTAGCCGCACCCAGGTTGCGGCGATCGGGTGCGGTTGGCTGCGATCGCGAAGCGTGGTCAGCCTGGTCCTGGCCTTGGGTGAGCAGATCCGTTCACCCACCAGCCCCAGTAGTGCGGGCAGCAGGGTGACCGCGCACAACACCGCGATGGCGACGGTCGCGGCGGCGGTGATCGACATGGTGGTCAATACCTGCACACGCACCAGTGTCAGGGCCAAAAGCGCGATGACGACCGTGGAGCCGGCGAAGACCACGGCGCTGCCGGCGGTGCCGATCGCCCGACTCGCCGCCGCCGATGCGCTGAGCCCGAGGTCGAGAATGAGCCGGCGTTGGCGGTTGACGATGAACAACGCATAGTCGATTCCGACCGCCAACCCGAGCATGAGCGCCAGCACCGCGGTCAGCGAGTGGATGTTCACCAGGTGCGACAACGCGAACGCGCCGCCGACCCCCACACCCACGCCGGTGAGCGCGGTGACCAACGGCAGGCCCGCGGCGAGCACCGAACCCAGCGTGACAACCAGAACCAGCGCGGCCACCAGCACACCGACGACCTCGCCGACCCCGATCAGTTCGGGGACCTGCAGCATGCTCGCCGAGGGCAGTACCCGAATGTCGGTGCCCGACAGTGCGGTTCGCGCCGCCTCCACGGTGTGCTCGACGGTGCCGGTAGGCAGTTCGAAGGTTTGGCGATCGAACTGGAATTGGAACAGCGCCACAGCACCGTCCGGCGAGATCACCACCCCGGGGACCGCCGCGCCGTCGACGCGCAGGGGTTGGGGCGCGCCGGGGCCGGGCCCGGCTTGCGCCTGGGCTCGGCCGATCGCCTGTGAAGCCGAGATCAGTGCACTGGCGGGGCCTCTGGCCATCTCGGCGGCCATCGCCGCACGGGTGTCGACGACATGGTCGGCGGCAAACACCGCATTCACCGCGGCCAGCAACGCGGCACGGCGCGGCCCTTCATCGATGCGTTGACCATCCGGTACCGCGAAGGCGATCATGCCTTGCCCGCCGGAGGCCTGGGGCATCTGTCGGGTCAAGTCGTCGATCACCTGCTGGGCCGGGGTGCCGTCGATGCGCAGTTCGGTGGACAGCGCGGGCGGGTTGATGACCAGGATCGCGACGATGACCGCGATCAGCCCGACCCACCCGCCGATGAACAGGAACGGCTGATGGAAGGCGATGCGCCCCAGTCGATGCAGGAACCTCGACACGATCTCGCTTTCTGTTCTGCGTGATGGACACCGACGCGCCGGCCTCGACGACTTGAGAGTACTCTCTCAATCCGAGAGTTAGCCATCACCTGTTGACCAGAACACACTGCCGACGACCGCAGTGCCGTGATGACACATCGATTGTCCGAAAGCGAGGACGGCAGCGCCGTGAACCAGAAAGTGCAGCGAACCGACGCGTATGCCAACGTCAGCCGGATCGTGGCCGCCGCCCGATCGCTGTTTTCCGCGGAGGGCGCGTCGGCGACGTTGGCGCAGGTAGCCTGCCGGGCCGGGGTGGGCACCGCCACGCTGTACCGGCATTTCCCCAACCGTCAGGCCCTCGCGCTGGCGGTCTGCGAGGCCTCGTTCGACACCGACATCGAGCCGCTGCTGGCGAAGTTTCAGGACAGCGACACCGCACGGGCCGAGCTACTCGACGTCGCCGAGGGGCTCATCGCCGCGCTGCACCGGCAGTGGGGGCTTCTGTCGTCGCTGGACAACCTCACCGAGATCATCACCAGGCTGCTCAGCCGCAGCGATGATTCGTTCGCGACGATGATCAAGCGAGCGCAGGCGGCCGGGCAGTTGCGCCGCGACATAACCGCCCGCGACATACCGCCGATACTGGCGATGCTGGTCACCGCGCTCACCGCGGTGGATCTCGACAGGACGGCGCAGCGGCGCTACCTGAGCCTGCTGCTGGACGGGTTGAACCCAGAACATGCCACCCCGCTGCCGGCGTGAGGCCAGAGCAACAAGGGGAACAAGGGAAGAGAGGAGTAGCACCACGTGCACGTTGGTCGGGATACCGCCCTGCGGATCGAAGACTATCTGGATGCCGACGGCCACATCGCTTTGCCGGGTGGCATCACGTTGCTGTCCTTCCTGGACCGCAACATCGCGCAGTGGGCGCACAGCCCGGCCTTCCGCTACCTCGACTACACCCACGACGACCAGGCCCGAGTCGTCGAGCTGACCTGGAGTCAACTCGGGTCCAGGCTTCGCGCGGTCGGCGCCCGGCTGCAGCAGGTCACCCAGCCCGGCGACCGGGTGGCCATCGCCGCCCCGCACGGCGTGGACTATGTGGTCGGGTTCTTCTCGGCGATCCGGGCCGGCACCATCGCGGTGCCGTTGTTCGCCCCGGAGCTGCCCGGCCACGCCGAGCGTCTCAACGCGGTGTTGACCGATGCCCAGCCCGCCGTAGTGCTGACGACCACGGCCGCCGCCGAGCACGTCGTCGCGTCCGTGCGCAAGCTTCCGCGGGTTCGACAGCCCAGGGTGATCGCGGTCGACGCGGTCCCCGAGGCGGTCGGTGCGACGTTCGCTCCGGTGCCGCTGGACACCGACGACATCGCCTACCTGCAATACACCTCGGGCTCGACGGGCACACCAGCCGGGGTGAAGATCAGCCACCGCGCCGTGTGTACCAACATCGTGCAGATGATCATCTCGGTCGGACTGGATTGGGACATCCGCAGTATCAGCTGGCTGCCCCTGTACCACGACATGGGGCTGCTGATGATCATGTTCCCCGTGCTGTTCGGAGGGCAGATCACGTTGATGTCGCCGATGGCTTTCGTCCGGCGACCGCATCGCTGGATCAAAGAATTGGCCGCGCAGTCCGTGCACGGCCGCACCTTCGCCGCCGCGCCCAACTTCGCGTTCGAACTCGCCGCGCAGCGTGGCCTGCCCCCCGACGGCGAGGAACTTGACCTGAGCAACGTCGCGGGCCTGATCAACGGCGCCGAACCCGTCAGCATCAGCTCGATCGACAAGTTCAACGCCGCATTCGCCCGCCACAACCTGCCGGCGACCGCGGTGAAACCGTCCTACGGCATGGCCGAGGCCACCCTGTTCATCTCCACCATTGACCCCACGGCCCGAGCGACCGCCATCCACCTCGACCGCCGCCACCTGCGCGAAGGCCACGCGGTGCGGGTGGCCCCCGACCATCTGCATGCCGTGGCGCACGTGTCCTGCGGGCACGTCGCACGCAGCCTGTGGGCGACAATCACCGATCCCGACAGCGGCGCGGAGTTGCCCGACGGCGACGTCGGCGAAATCTGGCTGCACGGCGACAACGTCGGCAGCGGATACTGGGGTCGCGGCCGTGACAGCGAACTGGCGTTCGGGAACAAGCTGCAATCCCGCACCGAATACGGCAGCCGCGCCGAGGGGGTCCCCGACGCCGCACGCTGGTTCCGCACCGGCGACCTGGGTGTGTTCCTAGACGGCGAGCTCTACATCATCGGGCGCATCAAGGATCTCATCATCATCGACGGGCGCAACCACTACCCTGAGGACATCGAAGCGACCGCGGCACAGGCCTGCGCAGCCGTGCGGCCCGGATTCATCGCGGCGTTCTCAGTGCCAGCCGACGCGCTGGCGGCACCGGCCTGCGGACCGGGCGAGCAGGTGGTGATCGTGGCCGAGCGGGCCCCCGGAGCGGGCCGCGCCGACCCGCACCCGATCAGCACCGCCATCCGCGCCGCGGTCTCCCGCCGCCATGGCCTGAACGTGGCCGACGTGGTGCTCGTCGCCGCGGGGGCCATCCCACGCACCACCAGCGGCAAAATCGCCCGGCGAGCCTGCCGCGCCGACTATCTCGACGGGAAGCTGTGCGTGCGCTGACACCCCGCGCCGGCCAGAGCGGCCCGCAAGTTGTATCCGCTGCACCAGCGTCGCAATCGCCAGTCGCGCTGAGCGGATGGTGGCGCTGGGGGTTGATCATCGACCTGAAACCGACCGCGCACGGCAAGAATGGCACAGAGTGTGGTGGCACCATGTGCGAACTCGGATGAGGTGATCGTGACCGCGCCGTGGCGATGTCCCAGGAGCGGTTTAAAAGAGGCCCCACGTAAGCTCCCTGTTTTGCGTTGGTGACTCTATGCGATCGCTGACGAATTGGATGCCGCCACGGCGAGCATGTCCATGTCTTGGATCGTGACATGCTCACCGACGCCGGTTTCGGATTGCGTTTGTCGAATCCGTTGCAGCAGTTGGAAGTCCCGCCGGTGTCAATCGACCGCCGTGTCTGACAGACCGTGCATTCTGATCACCTCAGCGCGCGACGAGAAGAAATCATCGAGGTTTTAACCCTGCGCTGCTGACGGCTCGTGCATGAGCCTGGATCTGCCGCACACTCTTCGAACGGGAGGACATCTTTGACCACGACTATGCCTCAAGGACGGCGACTGCATCTTGCTGGGTTTTTCTCTGCCGGTAACGTGACCCACGCCCACGGTGCCTGGCGTCATGTGGGCGCTTCGAATGGCTTTCTGGGCGGCGAGTATTACAAGCAGATCGCTCGGACGCTGGAACGCGGGAAGTTCGATTTGCTGTTTCTGCCGGATGCTTTGGCGGTCGAAGACAGTTACGGTGAGGATCTTCAGACCGGTGTCGGCTTGGGCGGTCAGGGTGCGATCGCTATGGAACCGACCAGTGTCGTCGCGACGATGGCCGCTGTGACCGACAAGTTGGGTTTGGGCGCTACGGTTTCCACGACGTATTATCCGCCCTACCACGTCGCCCGGATCTTCGCGACGCTGGACCACCTGTCTGATGGCCGCGTGTCCTGGAATGTCGTGACGTCGCTGAACGACTCGGAAGCAAAAAATTTCGGAGTCGACACGCACCTCGAACATGACCTCCGCTACGACCGTGCCGACGAGTTTCTTGAGGTCGTGAAGAAGCTGTGGAACTCATGGAGCGACGATTCCCTGTTGTTGGATAAGGCGGGCGGGCGGTTTGCTGACCCGAAAAGGGTGCAATACGTCGGGCACCAGGGCAAATGGTTGTCGGTTCGCGGCCCGTTGCAGGTCCCCAGGTCACCGCAGGGCGAACCGGTCATCCTGCAGGCGGGATTGTCGCCGCGGGGTCGGCGCTTTGCCGGGCGGTGGGCCGAAGCGGTGTTCAGCATCTCGCCAAACCTCGACGTCATGCGTGCGACCTATCAGGACATCAGGGCCAACGTTGCCGCCGCTGGCCGCGAGGCGGACCAGACGAAGGTGTTCACGGCGATCATGCCGGTCCTGGGAGAGACCGCGGCCATAGCCCGAGACCGGCTGGAATACATCAACTCTTTAGTGCATCCCGAGGTCGGTCTGTCAACGCTTTCGAGTCATAGCGGGATCGATCTTTCCGTGTATCCATTGGACACCAAGTACTCCGATATCGTGGCTGACCTTGGTGACCGGCATGTGCCGACCATGCTGGAGATGTTCTCGGCAACTGCCGGCGGGGGTAGCGATTTGACGTTGGCCGAACTGGGGCGCCGATACGGGACCAACGTCGGGTTCGTGCCGCAGTGGGCGGGGACAGCCGAGCACATCGCCGATCAGCTCGTCAGCCATTTCGAGGCCGGCGCCGCGGACGGGTTCATCATCTCGGCTGCCTATTTGCCAGGTGCCTACGAGGAGTTCGTCGATCAGGTGGTGCCGTTGCTGCAGGATCGCGGAGTGTTCCGCACGGAGTACGAGGGCACGACCCTGCGTGAGCATCTCGGGTTGAGCCGCCCCACCGGCGAGGGCAGCGAATGACCACGACATCGGTCGACCGTGATGTCCTGGCCTACAGCAACTGCCCGGTTCCCAATGCACTGCTTACCGCCCTGGAAACCGGTGTGTTGGCCGAGCAGGGTATTGCCCTGGAGGTGTTGAGCGGCGCCCAGGGCGCGTTGCACTTCACTTACGACCACCCCGCCTACACCAGATTCGGTGGGGAGATTCCGCCGTTGGTGAGCGAAGGGCTGCGCGCACCGGGGCGTACCCGTCTGCTGGGCGTCACCCGCTTTGCCGGGCGCCAAGGCTTCTACGTGCGCGCCGACAGTCCCGTGCGCTCGCCCGCCGATTTGGCGGGCCGCCGGGTCGGGGTCTCGGCGGCGGCGATCCGCATCCTGCACCGCGAGCTAGGTGATTACCGTCAGCTCGACCCGTGGCCTCAGACATTGATCGCCCTGGGCACCTGGGAAGCCCGCGCTCTGCTGTCCACACTGGCGCGCGGCGGGGCACGTTTAGCCGACGTCGACCTGGTCGTGATCGAGACCCCCGGTGTTGATCTGCCCGCGGACCGCTTAAACACCGCCACCAGTGTCAAGGGTGCCGATCTGTTTCCCGCGGTGGCCCACCATCAAGCCGCCGTCTTAGACGCCGGCGGGGTCGATGCGTTGTTCAGCTGGTTGCCGTGGGCTGCCGAACTGGAAGACCTCAGCGGCGCTCGCGTGCTCGCCGACCTCAGCGATGATCAACGAAACCTGTACGCCAGCGTCTGGACAGTCAGCGCGCAGCTGGTCGCGACACGCCCCGATCTTGTGCAGCGGCTTGTCGATGCCGCGGTGCGCGCCGGGCAGTGGGCCGGTCATCACCACGACGAGGTGGTGACAATCCACGCCGCCAACCTCGGCGTGGCAGCCTCGGCCATCGACCGAGGATTCGGCCCCGACTTCGCCGAGCATCTCGTGCCGGGCCTGGACCAATCCGAGCTCGACCTGCTGGACCAGACACAACGGTTCCTGCTCGATAACGATCTGATCGATCATCGAGTTGATCTCGAGCACTGGGCCGCACCTGAATTCTTGGCCGCAAGCCTCCTTCAACGATCGAACTTAGGAAACGGATAAATGACACTGACAACCGACACCGCCCACCCCCGGCCATCAGACCTCGCCGACCCCGTCACCGTGGCGCGAGACCTGGCCCGCAAATGGCAGGATGGCCTCATCGAGCGCGACCGTGCCGGCGGATCAGCGACCGCCGAACGCGAAGACCTGCGTGCCAGCGGTCTCCTGTCGCTGGTAGTTCCCCACGAGTTCGGGGGATGGGGCGCTGACTGGCCCACCATCTTCGAGGTTGTCCGCGAGATCGCCAAAGCAGACGGCTCGCTGGGTCACCTT
>JAXHTL010000069.1:0-21432 GCA_034190095.1 Actinomycetota bacterium | reverse complement strand
TCTGCGGGGCCTGGTTG
The DNA here is from genome assembly GCA_034190095.1 of Actinomycetota bacterium. GTDB lineage: Bacteria > Actinomycetota > Actinomycetes > Mycobacteriales > Mycobacteriaceae > Mycobacterium. The sequence continues at coordinate 21,415 of JAXHTL010000069.1, read as the reverse complement.
TCGGGTGTGGGTAGCGCGGTGACGGGGACGGTGATGGTGGTGGTGGCGGTGCGGCCGGCGGGGTCGGTGGCGGTGGTGGTGAAGGTGTCTTGGCTGTCGGGTTGGCCGGCGGGGGGTCGGGTGGTGGGGGTGTAGGTGTAGGTGCCGTTTTGGGTGTTGTAGGTGACCGTGCCGTTGGTGGGGCCGTCGGTGAGGGTGTAGGTCAGGGGGTCGTCGTCGGGGTCGGTGAAGCCCAATGTGCCGGTGACCGCCCCTGTTTCGGGGTTGACGGATTGCTGGCCGGGGGTGCCGGCGACCGGGGCGCGGTTGTCGGGGTCGATGGGCTGGCCGAGGGCGAGGTTGCCGTCGCCGGGGCCGGTGATGGCTGAGAGGTTGTTGCCCAGGGCCAGTGCGGCGTTGAAGGTTCCGGGTCCGGCTACGGCGAGGGAGTTGTTGCCGCCGACGAGCGCGGCGGTGGCGGTGCCCTGGGTGAGGGCCTGGCTGCTGTTGCCGTAGGCGCGGGCGATGCTGGCGGTGCCGTTGCTCAGGGCCACGCTGGCGTCGCCGATGGCGCGGGCGGTGCTGAACCAGCCGCCGCTGGCGATGGCGGCAGCGCTCTCGCCGTGGGCGCCGGCGGAGGTGAAGTTGCCGCCGGTGGCCACCGCGGTGGCGCCTTCGCCGCGGCCGACCGCGATGTTGAACAGCCCGGTGGCGGTCGCGGTGGCGCCCTCGCCGTGGGCGATCGCGAAGGACCCGATGCCGTCGGAGGTGGCCACGGCGGTGCCGTTCTGCATCAGCTGGAAGCCGTTGATGGAGATGCTGAGGTTGGCGAAGGTGTTGTCCAGTTCGCGGCGCACCCAGGACAGCACGCCCCACATCATCGGTGCGGCGCCGGGTTGGGCCGGTGCGGTGCCCGGTGTCATGAACGGTGCCACCACGGCGGTGATCATCGAGGCCGCGACGTCGAGGAAGGTGCCGGGTTGAGCTTGGAGTGCCTTGGCCGGTGGGTCGGTGGCCAGCGGGGCTGAGATGGTGGCCGCAGTGCGGGCCGGGGCGCTGACCTCTGGGGTGGCCGGCGGGGCGGTGTCGGTGACGTCGGTGTTCAGCGGGGTCGTGGACTCGGCTGGGTCGTCATCGGTGCTCGGGGCCGCTGTCGGGGTTGTCGGGGTGCGTGACGATGACGACGAGGTGGTCGTCTCGAGCGGTTCGGTGTCCAGCTCGGTGTCGGTGTCCGGCTCGGTGTCGAGGTTCAGCTCGGTGTCCGTGTCGGGGCTGTCCGTTTCCCCGGTGTCGAGGTCATCGGTGTCGAGGTCATCGGTGAGGGGTTCATCGTCGTCGCCGGCGGCTTCGTCCAGTTCGGCATCGAGGTCGTCATCGGCGTCGGCGTCGGTGTCGCTCTCGGTGTCGGTGTCGGTGTCGGTGTCACTGTCGGTGTCCCCGCTGGGGGCTCCCGGGCTGCGTGAGGTCGTGCCGGACTCGTCCGCACCGGCAGAACTGGGTTCGGAGCTGGTCGACGAGGTGGAGGATTCGCTGCTCGATGAGCCTGCCCCGTCGGTGTCGGCGGTTGCTGTCCAGGGTGTGGCCAGCAGTACCGCGCCCACCCCCAACGCTGCGGCCAGCGCCCCCACCCGGCCGATGTGGGCACCGGCCGTTCCGCTGGTGCTGGCGCTCGAGTACAGCCGTTGCTTACCCATCCGAAGAACTCCCCTGGCTTTGCTCCAGCAGGACCGCCGGTGCACGAAAGTCGAGCACAAACAATTTCTGTGGGAGCGCTGAATGTTGGCTGTGCATGAGGTTAAGTCGCGACCCCGTCCGCCGAATCAGGGGAATCCCTACACCCCACCCCCTATCTACGGGCGTGCGGCCCCAGAATGCACTGAGGGTCGCGACCGGTTGCCCGGCCACGACCCTGAGTGCAATCTGGGACTCGGACTCCAGCTAGACGACCGGGGCGGATCCGATCGCTGCGATGTTGGCGGTGTCCTCGGTGTAGATGGGGTCGTCCGGATCGTCACCGTCACCCGTGTGTCGTTGACGATCGATCCGGGCGCTCCCGGGGGAATGGTGGTGAGCTAGACCAACCCGTTCGATCCGACGGCCACGTCGGGATCCTCGGAAACCGACGACGTGGAGCCCACGACGTCGACGCGGGAACGGGTGGCAAGGTAGCCCCTGCCGTCGGCGTCGGTCACCAAGCTCCCGCTCGTCTCGTAGGCCACGGTGCGCCAGCAACACCGCTCCCACGCCCAGCGCCGCCGCCAGACCCCCTTGTGTTGGGACGCGGTGTCCCTAGAGCCTGCCCTCACGGCGCAGCAGTTCCTGGGCGCTGACGCCACCCGCTCCACCGCGACGCTGACGTTCCTCCTCGGCGCGGGTGTTGAGCTTCTCGGTCGCGGCTTCGGCGTCGGCGCGCCGCGCCGTGGGAATCGCCCGGGTCTCGTCGGCCGAGTCGTCGTCCTGGGGCCGTGGCGGGCGCTGGGCCGGAATCGCCGTGGTGGGTTCGTTGCCCTGCGAAGCGTCCGCCGGGCCCGGGTCGGGCATCGCCCGCGTCGATTCGGCCGAGGGCGACTTCGGTTGCGGCGGCGCGGGTGCGGCGCCGGTACCGCGGAGGTCGCCGAGCCACGACTCGATCTCGCGGTCCTCGCGCTTGGGAGCCGGCGGGGCGGGCCGCTGGGTGCGTTGGGTGGCCGCGGTGGCGTTGTTGACGACGCTGCGGACCGCGTCCTTGGCGATCGACAGGCGGGTCGTCTGCGGTTCGTCCGCGGGGCCGGGCCGCGGCGGCGCACTCGGCAGGCGGGTGGTGCCCGCCGCCGACGGTCCGCCGGGCCGGGGCGGGGCACCACGGTCGGGCAGTCCGGGCCCCGGATGGGTCGGGTCGTGCGGCTGCACCCGGCCGGACACCATCACCGGGGGACCGCCGGCACCGACCAGCGCTTCGGGGTGGGCCGCTTCGAGGGCCTTGGGCGGCTCGTCGCCGGGCTCGCGTACCGAGGGACGCTTGCGCTCGTCGGGGAGTTCGGTCTCGCCGAGACCGAGCCGGTCCTGGATGCGCTTCATCCAGCGCGGCGCCCACCAGCAGTCGTCACCGAGCAGCTTCATGATGGCCGGCACCAGGAACATTCGGATCACGGTGGCGTCCAGCAACAGCGCGATGAGCAGGCCGAAGGCCAGGTACTTCATCATCACCAGATCGGAGAACACGAACGCACCGGCGACCACCGCCAGCACCAGAGCGGCGCCGGTGATGAGTCGGCCCGTGGTCGCGGTACCGATCCGGATCGCTTCGGCGGTGGACATACCGCGCTCACGCGCCTCGACCATGCGCGAGACGAGGAACACCTCGTAGTCGGTGGACAGACCCCAGATCACCGCGATGATCAGGCCGATCATCGGCGCCATCAGCGGCTGCGGGGTGTAGTTCATCAGGCCGGCGCCGTGCCCGTCGACGAACATCCAGGTCAGGATGCCCATCGTCGAGCCGAGGGTCAGCGCGCTCATCAGCGCGGCCTTGATCGGCAACACGATCGATCCGAACGCCAGGAACATCAGGATCGTGGTGGTGATGATCAGCACCACGACCATCAGTGGCAGCTTCTCGAACAGGCTGTGGATGCTGTCCTGTTCGAGGGCGGGGGTGCCGCCCACCGACAGGGTGATCCCGCGGGGCGGGCTGATCGATCGCAGCTCGTCGATCTTCTCCGCCGCATCGTTGCGGTTGACCAGGCCGTTCTGGATCACCCGCACCGACGGGTCCTCGGAGCCACCCTCCTGGACCGAGCGCTCCTGCCACATCTTGGACGGGTCGTTGTCCGGATCGGTGAAGCCGTTGATCGTCATCGCCTTGGCCCGGATCTCGGCCATCTGCTGGTCGGTGACCGGCTCGCCGTCCTCACGCTCGATCACCAGTGTCAGCGGCTCGGTGCGGAACCCGGGGAAGCTGCGGTCGAAGTCCTCCTGGGCGACGCGGACCGAGTTGTCCGGCGGCAGGTACTTCTCGCTGATACCGCCGAGCGACAACTGGCCCAGCGGGATGACCAGCAGGATCATCACGATCAGGATCGGCGCGGCGAAGGCGATCGGCCGCTTCATCACGACGTTGACCAGCTTGCCCCAGAAGCCCTTCTCCACCTCGCCGCGGGTCTTGGTCTTCTGCAGCCGGTCGGCCAGCCAGTTCAGCCACCACACCGTGGGCTTGCGCACCACGGGGACGAATCGGGCCGCGGTCAGCACCAGGGTGGTGCCCGCGACGAACGCGACGATGCCCATCAGCACCCAGAAGATCGTGGTGCTCAGGGTGCCGGAGTCGCGCAGCGCGTAGAGGCCGTAGACGATCCACAGGAACGAGCCGACGTAGCCCAGCACCAGACCGATGAACGCCTGCTTGTCCCCGTTGTCGTTGTTCTTGCGGATCTGCACGCGCGCGTAGTGGCCCAGCGGAATCGCCGCGAACGGGATCAGCACCCCCAGCACCAGGGTGGCGATGGCCAGCGGATTGGTCCGTCCACTCGCCGGACCGGAGCTGGTCGGGGCTGGTTCGGCGAAGCGCAGCAGCGTGCGGACGCCCAACGCGTCCACCCGGGGACCGAGGATGCCCAGCACGGCGGCGAGCACCGTGATCGACAGGATCGAGGCCAGCATGACCGAGGCGATGATCGCGTAGGTGATCGACTTGAGGAAGCCCTGCGGGAACAGCAGCAGCGGCAGCGACGAGGCGACGATGATCACCGCGGAGAACATCACGGTGCGCCCGGAGGTCATGATCGTCCGGCGCACGGCGGCGTCGGTGTCGTAGCCCTCGGCGATCTCCTCGCGGAACCGGCTCACGATGAACAGGCCGTAGTCGATGGCGATGCCGAGCCCGATCAGCGTCACGACGGGCTGGGCGAAGAAGTGCACCGGCATGAACTCGGCGGCGAACCGCATGACTCCCAGGGCGCCCAGGATCGTCAGGCCGCCGATGACGGCCGGCAAGCTGGCCGCGATCACACCGCCGAAGACGAAGAACAGCACCACCGCCACCAGCGGGATGGCGGCCACCTCGGCGCGGCGTTGATCCTCCCCGATGGTTCCGGTCAGCTCACTGGCCAGTGGGTTCAGTCCGGCGAGCTGGATGTCGCCGCCGTTGATCTGCTCCAGCGCGGGTTCGATGGTCTGGTAGTTCTTCAGGATCTCGTCGTCGCTGTCGCCCTTGAGCGGAATGCTGACGAATGTCTTGGAGTCGTCGGCGGTCTTCATCTGCTGCACGGTCTCGGCCGTGCTGTCCGGGGCGCGTAGCCAGCCGACCCAGCTGACGATCTGGTCGGGGTAGTCCTCCACCAGCTGATTGAGTTCGCCGGTGACCGTGCGCATCCACTCGGGGTTGGTGACCTTCTCGCCGTCGGGCGGCGTCAGGATCGCCACCACATGGCTCGTGCGGTCACGGCCGTAGGCCTCGTCGGAAACCACCGAGGCGTGCACCGACTGACTGCCGTCGTCGTAGAAACCGCTCTGTGTGACGTGCTGTCCCAGGCTGATGCCGTAGACGCCGCCGCCCAGGCACAGTGCGACCATGACACCGATAACGATGTATCGGTACTGGTACACCGTTCGACCCCACCAGGCGAACACGTTAGCTCCTATAGGTCATAAACAAATATCGACAACACAGTTATCGGCCGGCACATCTGAGACGTTCGTTTTCATCGTTGTTCTCTAGCTGCGCGAGGCCAGTAGCGAGGACAGCGGCCGGAATGGCTGCAGCCATGCGCCCTGCTCAGGTAGCGAATCAAGGCCGATTCGCGGTAGCGGCTCCCGGAAGACACCGTCGATGTCCTCCAGGTCGACAAACTCCAAGGTATCCGACGCTAGCGCCCAACTGGCATGTTCGCGAAATCCGAGTACCTGGACCTCGACACCTTCTCTGGCGAGGTCTTCCAGCGGTTGTTTGAAGGCCTGTCCGTCGGCCGAGGCGACCGACAGGCCGGCAAGCCCCTCCCTCCGGCGCAGGGCGATGTGGTCGAGCATGTCGGAGTCGACGTCGCTGTCGTCATCGACCTTCGGTTTCGCGAACACCGCGAACCCGACGTTGCGCAATGCCTCCACCCAGGGCCGCACCACATCGGCACTGCCGGGCGCGATGTTGGTGAAGACCGTGGCCTCGGGCTCCAGGCTCACCGTGCGCCCGTCGTTCGCGTACTGCGCCGACAGATCGGCGGTGCGAGCCAGCAGCCACCGGCCCAGCGCGTCGAAGCGGGGCCGGTGCGCGGCCGTGGGACGGCCTCCGAGCAGCGATCCGAGACCCATGTCCAGGTTGGGGGCGTCCCAGACCAGCAGGACGCGGGAGGTCGCGGGGGCGGGGGCGCCGGTGTCGTCGCGGTCGTCCAGGTCGGTGTCGGCGCCGGGTTCGACGTCGGACACGGCGCCGATGTTGTCGGTCAGGCTCATCCGATGCGCTCCCACACCAGTTCGGTCACCGTGGGACCGGCCAGCGCCTTCCGTTCGTATTTCGTCACAGGTCGCGACACCGAGATGGGCAGCGCGCCGGCACCGGGGTCGACCCGGCGAAGCCGGGGCTCGGCGTCACCGACCTCGGCGATGTGTTCGGCATAGCCCTGGTGGTCGGTCGCGGCGTGCAGCACACCTCCCGGACGCAGCCGATCGGCGATCAGCGCCATGGTGTCGGTCTGGAGCAGGCGCCGTTTGTGGTGGCGGGCCTTGGGCCACGGGTCGGGGAAGAACACCCGCACCCCGGTCAGCGACGCGGGGCCGAACATGTGGGCGAGAACGTCCACCCCGTCGCCGCGGACCAGCCGGATGTTGCTCACCGCGTTGCGGTCGATGGCGGCGAGCAGCTGGGCCAGTCCGCGCCGGTAGACCTCGACGGCGACGACGTCGAGGTCGGGTTCTGCCATCGCCATCTCCAGCGTGGACGTCCCGGTGCCGCAGCCGATCTCCACCACGACCGGGGCGCGCCGGCCGAACCAGGCGGCGGTGTCCAACAGCGGCGCTGGGGCATCCCCGTTGCGGGCCTGGGTGCCCAGCTGCGGCCACAGCCGGTCCCAGGTGGCCTGCTGGCCGTCCGAGATCGTCGATCGGCGGGCCCGGAAGCTGGTGACCCGGCGGTGGAAGTGCGGGCTCTGTTCCGGCTGGGAGGGGCCGGGCACACCGGAGCGGCCGGGGTCGTCGGACCCGGGCGCCGGATGGTGATCGGCGACGTCAGGGCCCGGAACGTGCATCCGTCCATGGTCGCTCATCGAGCCTTTACTCCCTGCATCGTGTGACAGATTGATACCCAACAGTTGCCTTGTCCCCGTCTCCCCTGGGTACCGGCGGGCGGCCGCGGCGTCCACCGCCGAAAACGTGTCCGGTGCGCTCCCGCGCAGGTGGCAGGATCTCCTGTGAATGCGCTGGACACGATCAGGCCGGATCCCGGGGGGCGACACATCTTCGTCGATGCCGTGGCGCGATACGCCGCGCAGACCCGCGACGGTCGTGTCGCGGCGGTCGAGCGGCGCCTGCGCGCCCCGCTCAGGTTAGCCGTCACCGGACGGCCGGGGGTCGGTCGCGCGCTGGTCGCCGCGGCCCTGCAGGGCCCCGAGTTCGTGACCGTCGCCGATCGGCAGCCGGCGGATCTGCGGGTGCTCGTCGTGGTTGAGTCGCTCAAACCCGAGGAGCGTGAGCTGCTGCGGTCGAGTCCGGTGCCCACCGTGGTGGTGCTCAACAAGGCGGATCTGGCCGGTGCCGACCCCGGCGGCCCGCTGGCCGGCGCACACCGGACAGCCGTTCGGCTGTCGGCGAGCACGGGGGCGGCGGTCGTCCCGATGATCGCCCTGCTGGCCCGGGTTCAGCTGACCGACGACGACGTCGCGGCGCTGCGGGTATTGGTGTCCGAGCCCGCCGACATGACCTGCACCGACGCCTTCGTCTCCGCGAAGCACCGGCTCCCGGCGGCGCAGCGGGCCCGGCTGCTGGCCACGCTGGACCGCTTCGGGCTGGCGCACGCGCTGCTCGCCGTCGCCGCCGGAGCACAGGTGCCCGCGGTGGTGCGGGAGCTGCGGGAGCTCAGCCAGACCGATCGGGTGTGCGAGCAGCTGGCCGCGGCCGCAGCCCCGGTCCGGTACCGGCGCGCCTGCGAGGCCGTCGGTGAGCTGGGCGTCCTGGCCGCCCGCACCGGTGATGACGCGCTGGCGGCGTTCCTTGCCGGCGACGAGGTCGTGCTCGGGTTGATGTCGGCCGCCGTCGACGTGGTGCAGGCCTGCGGCGTCCGGGTCGACCCTGGTGACAGCCCTGAGGCGCATCTGCGCCGGGCCGTGCACTGGCGACGGTATGCCGGCGGCCCGGTCAGCCCTATCCATCACCGGTGTGCGGGCGACATCACGCGCGGCTCGTTGCGGCTGCTGAGCAGGAGCCGCTGATCGTGGGTGCGACGGTGCTGGTGACCGGGCCGAGACGGGCCGGGGTCACGAGCCTGCTCGTGCGGCTGCGCGAACGGATGCCCGGGGTGCGGTTCGTGGAGGCGCCGCAGCCCGGCGCCGATCCGGCCGCGGTGGTGTTCGTCGTCTCGGCGGTCGCACCGGTCACCGCGTCGGATTGTGCGCTCGCGGCGCGGATGACCGGTTGCACCGATGCGGTGATCGCGGTGGTGGCCAAGGTCGACGACCACCGCGCCTGGCGGGAGGTGCTCGACGTCAGCCGCCGGCGGCTGGCCGCCGAGGTGCCCCGGTTCGGGTCGGTGCCGTGGGTCGGGGCGGCCCCGGCCCCGCGCCTGGGCGCGCCCCGCGTCGACGACGTCGTCGACCTGGTCAGCGCGGCGCTCGATGATCCGGGACTCGCCCGACGAAACACGCTGCGTGGTTGGGAAGCCCGGATCGGCGTCGCGGTGGAGGCGTTGCGGTCCGGGGCGGTGCAGCGCCAGGCGCAGGTGGACGTGCTCACAGCGCGGCGCGACGAGGCGGTGCGCGCCCGGCGCCTGGCGGCGTCGCAGCGGGCGCTGGCGGCGCGTGCCGCGATCCAGCGCACCCGGTTGGAGCTGACCTTCGCCGCACGCGACCGGTGTGCGGCACTGCGCACCCGGCTGCTCGGCGCGGTGGCCGACGCCCCCCGCGCCGCGGTCGGCGGGGTGGCCGAGCACGCCCGCCGGCAGTGCGCGCAGCTGGTCGCCGAGGTCGACGACCTGATCTCGGTCCGGCTGCGGGAGCTGGCCGGCGAATTCGCAGTGCCGGCGATTCCGGGTCCCGACGCGGTGCCCGCGCCGCGGATCGCCGACCCGCCGGTGCGGGTGCGGCACCTGGAGGCCCGGCTGACGACGGTGCTCGGGGCGGGCTTCGGATTCGGTGCCGGCCTGGTGCTGGCCCGGTTTCTGAGCGGGCTCGTCCCGGGGCACACCGTCGCCGGATCCCTGGCCGGGGCGGTGGTCGGGCTGTCGCTGACCCTGTGGGTGGTGGGTGCCCGGGCGGTGCTGCAGCAGCGTGCGGCGCTGCACCAGTGGGTTGTGGAGGCGACCACGGCGGCGCGTGCCGCCCTGGAGGAGCGGATCGCCATCCGGCTGCTGGCCGCGGAGTCAGCCCTGGCTTCGGCCCGGTTGACGGCCGATTCGTCCGAGGACGCCGCTGCCGCGGCACGCATCGCCGGCTGGGAGGCCGAGTTGGCCGGACTGGCCCGCACCGCGGCCCGGACCGATGCGCTGGCGCACCGGTGCGAACCGGCTCTGGGGCGGGCTCTGACGGCGGTGCGCCACGGATTGCGGATCGCCAAGCCCGGCCGCACACTTGTTACCGAGCGGTAGGTGGCCCGGTCGGGAGCATCTGAATCGTTCCTGTGAGTGAACGGACATAGTCCTGAATTACCGCGGGTATGTCACCCGCGTTAACCTCAATACCAGGGGCGGCGCGGGCTGCTGATGTTTCAGGCCCTTGGCGTGGAGATCACGCAGCTGGCGTCCCGGCAGACACCTCGCAGGACGATGCAGGAGACGACACAGCATGACCGCAGCGACCATTCCGGGTTTGGATTCCGCACCGACGAAGCACGAAGGCCTGTTGGCCTGGGTGCGGGAGGTCGCTGAGCTGACCCAGCCCGACCGTGTGGCCTGGGCCGACGGGTCCGACGAAGAGAACCAGGCGCTGTGCGACCAGTTGGTCGAGGCGGGCACGTTCCAGAAGCTCAACGAGGAGAAGAAGCCGAACTCCTACCTGGCGCTCTCCGACCCCTCGGACGTGGCGCGCGTCGAGTCGCGCACCTTCATCTGTTCCGAGCGCGAGATCGACTCGGGACCGACCAACAACTGGATGGACCCGGCCGAGATGCGCGGCCTCATGACCGAGTTGTACCGGGGCAGCATGCGCGGGCGGACCCTGTGGGTGGTTCCGTTCTGCATGGGCCCGCTGGATGCCGAGGACCCCAAGCTCGGCGTCGAGATCACCGATTCGGAGTACGTCGTGGTGTCGATGCGCACGATGACCCGGATGGGCAGCAAGGCGCTGGAGAAGATCGGCGACGACGGTTTCTTCGTCAAGGCGCTGCACTCCATCGGTGCGCCCCTGGAGCCCGGCGAGAAGGACGTGCCGTGGCCCTGCAACGACACGAAGTACATCACGCACTTCCCGGAGACCCGCGAGATCTGGAGCTTCGGCTCCGGCTACGGCGGCAACGCGCTGTTGGGCAAGAAGTGCTACTCGCTGCGGATCGCGTCGGCGATGGCCCACGACGAGGGCTGGCTGGCCGAGCACATGCTGATCCTCAAGCTGATCTCGCCGGAGAACAAGGCCTACTACATCGCCGCGGCCTTCCCGTCGGCGTGCGGCAAGACCAACCTCGCGATGCTGCAGCCCACCATCCCCGGCTGGCGCGCCGAGACCGTCGGCGACGACATCGCCTGGATGCGGTTCGGCAAGGACGGCCGGCTCTACGCCACCAACCCCGAATTCGGTTTCTTCGGCGTCGCCCCGGGCACCAACTGGGACTCCAACCCCAACGCGATGAAGACCATCGCCGCGGGCAACACGGTGTTCACCAACGTCGCCAAGACCGATGACGGCGACGTGTGGTGGGAAGGCCTGGAGGGCGAGCCCGACCACCTGATCGACTGGAAGGGCAACGACTACATCCTGCGCGAGACCGAGACCAAGGCCGCGCATCCCAACTCGCGGTACTGCACGCCGATCTCGCAGTGCCCGACCCTGGCCCCGGAGTGGGACGACCCGCAGGGCGTGCCGATCTCGGCGATCCTGTTCGGCGGGCGCCGTAAGACCACGGTCCCGCTGATCACCGAGGCCCGCGACTGGCAGCACGGTGTGTTCATCGGCGCCACCCTGGGTAGCGAGCAGACCGCCGCAGCGGAGGGCAAGGTCGGCACGGTGCGCCGCGACCCGATGGCCATGCTCCCGTTCCTGGGCTACAACGTCGGCGACTACTTCCAGCACTGGATCGACATCGGCAAGCAGGCCGACGAGTCCAAGATGCCGAAGGTGTTCTTCGTCAACTGGTTCCGCCGTGGCGAGGACGGCCGGTTCCTGTGGCCGGGCTTCGGTGAGAACAGCCGGGTGCTCAAGTGGGCGATCGAGCGGATCGAGCACAAGGCCGACGGCAAGAGCACCCCGATCGGCATCGTGCCCAGCGCCGACGACCTGGACCTGTCCGGGCTCGATGTCAGCGCCGCCGATGTCGACGAGGCGCTGGCGGTCAAGCCCGAGGAGTGGCGTGACGAGCTGCCGCTGATCGAAGAGTGGTTCGAATTCGTCGGTGAGAAGCTGCCGACCGGAATCAAGGACGAGTTCGACGGGCTCAAGCACCGTCTGGCCGAAGCGGACTGAGGTTCCTCGGCCCCCTCGCACACGACGGTCCCCCGCTCCCGCCCCGGGAGTCGGGGGACTCGTGCGTTTGTGCGCGCACTGCTTGACACCCGTCAAGTCGCTCGTCGTAGAGTCATGACATGCAGATCCGCGACACCGCCGTTGCCACCCCCGACAAGCCCGCCGTCATCATGTACCCGTCCGGGGTGGTGGTGACCTTCGGCGAGCTGGAGGCCAGGGCCAACCAGTTGGCCCACCTGTTCCGCTCCGCCGGACTGGTCGAGGGTGACGTGGTGGCGATCCTGATGGAGAACAACGCCCACATGCACGCGGTGATGTGGGCGGCGCGCCGCGCCGGTCTGTACTACGTGCCGATCAACACCCACCTGACCTCCGCCGAGGCGGCCTACATCATCGACAACAGCGCCGCCAAGGCGATCGTCGGCTCGGGCAAGCTCGAAGCCACCCTGGCCGGGCTGGCCGCCGAGCTGCCCGGCGGGTTGCCCCCGCTGCTGGTGATCGCCGACGGGCAGCTCAACGGCTGGCGGAGCTACCCCGAATGCGTTGCCGATCAACCGGACACCCCGATCGCCGACGAGATCGAGGGCGACCTGCTGCAGTACTCGTCGGGCACCACCGGCCGGCCCAAGGGGATCAAACGCGAGCTGCCCCACGTCCCGCCGTCGGAGTCCCCGGGGCTGATGGCCGCGCTGGTGTCGTTCTGGATGCACCCCGACGCGGTCTATCTGAGCCCCGCGCCGCTCTATCACACGGCACCGTCGGTGTGGTCGATGCAGACCCAGGCCGGCGGTATCACCACCGTGGTGATGGAGAAGTTCGACGCCGAGGGTGCGCTGGACGCCATCGCCAAACACCGTGTCACCCATGGACAGTTCGTGCCGGTGATGTTCACCCGGATGCTCAAGCTGCCCGAAGACGTGCGCAAGTCCTACGATGTGTCGAGCCTGGAGCGGGTCATGCACGCCGCGGCGCCGTGCCCGGTGGAGATCAAGAAACAGATGATCGACTGGTGGGGCCCGATCGTCGATGAGTACTACGCCTCCTCCGAGGCGCACGGGTCGACCCTGATCACCGCCGAGGAGTGGCTCACCCACCCCGGATCGGTGGGACGCCCGCTGGCGGGCGCCCTGCACATCGTCGGTGAGGACGGCAACGAGCTTCCACCGGGACAGCCCGGCGAGATCTACTTCGAGGGCGGCTTCGACTTCGAGTACCTCAACGACCCGGACAAGACCGCCTCGTCCCGGCATGCCAGCGGCTGGAAGACCGTGGGCGACATCGGGTACGTGGACGAAGAGGGTTACCTGTACCTGACCGACCGTCGGCACCACATGATCATCTCCGGCGGGGTCAACATCTACCCGCAGGAGGCGGAGAACCTGCTGGTGACCCATCCGAAGGTGATGGACGCCGCGGTGTTCGGTGTCCCCGACGACGAGATGGGCCAGCGGGTCAAGGCCGTGGTACAGACCGTCGACCCCGCCGACGCCACCCCGGAGTTCGAGCATGAGCTCCTCGACTGGCTGCGAGATCGGCTGGCGCACTACAAATGTCCGCGCTCGATCTCCTTCGAGGCGCAGCTGCCCCGCACCGACACCGGAAAGCTCTACAAGCAGGAGCTGATCGCGAAATACTCACGCTGATGCGCGTCGTGGAGCTCTCCGAGCCGCCGCCGCTGGAAAGCGCCGGCCCACCCGGCGTGCTGGTGGCCACCGGAGACCTCGGTGCGCGTCATGCCGAGTACTGGTTGCAGCAGGCGAGTTTCACGGTGCTCGAACAGCCGTGTGATGATCGGCGCACCGTGCAGGTGGACTCGGTTGCAGACACCCTCGCCGCGCTCGAGCAGCGCTGTGCGACATGGCCGACCGCTGCGGCCGTCGGTGACGACGTCCTGCGTGCAGTGGACACCCAGGCGGGTGCCTATGCCGGGGTGATCACCGAGTCGCTGGCCTACTCCACCCTGCAGGGTGGCTCGGAGTTCGCCGCCTGGCTGCACCGGAGGGGCCCGAAAACCGTGCCTGTCGAGGACGATCCGGTCCTCGTCGATCGGTATGACGACACCGTGCACATCCGGTTCAACCGACCTTCGCGGCACAACGCGTTCTCCACCGGCGCTCGGGGGGCACTGCTCGACGCGCTCGAGGTGGCCCGACTCGACCCCTCGGTCTCCGAGGTCGTCCTGGGTGGGACCGGCCCGTCGTTCTGCAGCGGTGGGGACCTCGCCGAGTTCGGTTCGTTCACCGACACCGCCGCCGCCCATCTTGCCCGCACCCGGCACAGCCCGGCCTTGGCGCTCGACGAACTGCGCGGTCGTTTCGGCCCTCGGTTGCGCGCCGAGGTGCACGGCCAGGTACTCGGAAGCGGGCTGGAGATGGCGGCGTTCTGCGGCCGGGTCACCGCGGATCCGCAGACCCGCCTGCGGCTTCCCGAACTCGAACTCGGGCTGATCCCCGGCGCCGGGGGCACGGTGAGCATCACCCGCCGGATCGGCCGGTGGCGCACCGCGTTCATGTTCGTATCGGGGGTGTTCGTCGACGTTCCGCGGGCGCTGCAGTGGGGTTTGATCGACGATGTCACCTGACCCGGCAGGCCGTCAGCCCGAGCGGCGCAGGGTCACCCGGTAGGTGTACTGCTCGGGCAGGAACTGGCTGACCGCCAACTCCACCGGGTGGCCGGTGCCGTCGGTGTAGAGCCGGTCGACCCGCAGCATCGGGTGGCCGGGTTCGCAACCGACCGCGGCAGCAGCGGCCGTGTCGGCCGCGGCCGCGGTGATCGACTGTGCCGCCTCGGCGATCGGCACCGCAAGGCCGGGTTCGAGCAGCCCGATCACGGTGTGCGTGCTCACCGCCCCGGTCGCCAGGTGCGGTGAGCCGAGGACCAGCTCGGCGACCTCGGGGGTGAGATGGATCGTGCTGAGGCCGAACGGGATACCGTCGTGCAGCCGCCGGAAGACCACGGAGAACACGATGTCGCCGTCGAGCCGCAGCCGACTCGCCGCCTCGATGTCCACCCGGCGGCGCAGGCCGTCGAGCACCTCCATCGTGGTGTCCTGCGACAGACTCATCAGATCCTCGATGGACCCGAGCTGTCGCAGATAGCGTCGCCCCTGCTGGCCGGCGTAGCTGCCGCGGCCGGGGATCCGGAAGACCACACCCTCGGCCACCAGGTCCTGGAACGCCCGCCGCACGGTCTGGCGTGACAGCCCGTGCCGTGCGACGAGTTCGGACTCCGTCGGCAGCCGGGTACCGTCCGGGTACCGGCCCGCCGCGATGTCGGCCCGAAGCTGTTCGCGCAGCACCCGGTAGGCCGGAGCGGTGGTCATCAGATGCCGCCTCTGGCCACCAGCTGTCCGGCGATGACGTTGCGCTGGATCTCGTTGGTGCCCTCGCCGACGATCATCAGCGGGGCGTCGCGGAAGTAGCGCTCGACGTCGAACTCGGTGGAGTAGCCGTACCCGCCGTGGATGCGCACCGCGTTCAGCGCGATCTCCATCGCCACCTCGGAAGCGAACAGCTTGGCCATGCCGGCCTCCATGTCGGCGCGCCGGCCGGCGTCGTAGCGGTCGGCGGCGTGCAGTGTGAGCTGGCGCGCCGCGGTCAGCTTGGTGGCCATGTCGGCCAGATAGTGGCCCACCGCCTGGTGTTTCCAGATCGGCTGGCCGAAGCTCTCCCGGCTCTGGGCGTAGTCGAGCGCGTCCTGCAGCGCCGCGGAGGCGACCCCGAGCGCCCGGGAGGCCACCTGGATGCGGCCGGTCTCGAGGCCCTTCATCATCTGGGCGAATCCGCGGCCGGGGACTCCGCCGAGCACCGCCGAGGCGGGTACCCGGCAGTCGTCGAAGCTCAGCTCGCACGACTCGACGCCCTTGTAGCCCAGTTTGGGGAGGTCACGCGACACCGTCAGCCCGTCGGACGGGTTGTCGACCAGGACCACCGAGATACCCGCATGCCGCGGGCTGGCCTGGGGATCGGTCTTGCACAGCAGCGCGATCAGCCCCGAGCGGCGGGCGTTGGAGATCCAGGTCTTGGAGCCGTTGATCAGCAGGTCGGTGCCGTCCGGGCGGGCCACGGTGCCCATGTTCTGCAGATCCGAGCCGCCACCCGGTTCGGTCAGGGCCATCGTGGCGCGCAGTTCGCCGGTGGCCATGGCGGGCAGGTACCGCTGCTTCTGTTCGTCGGTGCCGAACAGGTCGAGCAGCTTGGCGACCACGGTGTGGCCGCCCATCGCGCCGGCCAGGCTCATCCACCCGCGCGCCAATTCCTGGGTGACCAGGACGTAGCAGCGGGTCGACACCGGCGTGCCGCCGAAGGCCTCGGGAACCGCCAGGCCGTAGATGCCGATCCGCTTCATCTGCTCGATCCACGGCTCGGGGTAGCTGTTGGCGTGCTCGACCTCGCGGACGTCGGGTTTGACCTCGCGGTCGACGAACGCCCGCACGGTGTCGACCAGCATGGTTTCCTCGTCGGTCAGCTCATCGTTCACCGCTGTCGCCTCCACCTCAAAAAAGTACGGCCATTTCCGATCTCGATTCGACGGTCCGGCACCGATGTTGACACACGCTGCGGGCCGGTGCCAGCATCCCGGTGTGACTTTGTACGGCCAAATCCCCGGTGGGCCCTATTTCGACGATCTGTCCGTCGGCCAGGTGTTCGACACGGCGCCGTCGATGACGCTGACGGCGGGCGCCGCCGCGGCGCACCAGGCCATCGTCGGCGACCGGTTGCGGCTGGCCCTCGACGGCGAACTGAGCGGGGCCGTGGTGAAGGCGACCGCGCCGCTGGCCCACCCGGCGCTGGTCTGCGACGTGGCGATCGGGCAGTCCACGTTGGTCACCCAGCGCGTCAAGGCCAATCTGTTCTACCGGGGGCTGACCTTTCACCGGTTCCCGGTCATCGGTGACACGCTGTTCACCCGGACCCAGGTCGTCGGGCTCAAACAGAACACCGCCAAACCCGGGCGGGCACCGACCGGACTGGCCGCGCTGCGGATGACCACCATCGACGGGGTCGGGCGCCTGGTGCTCGACTTCTATCGTTGCGCGATGCTGCCGTGCAGCGCCGAGGACGTCGACACCGGACACCGCGACGATCTGTCCGGCATCGGCTCCGACGAGGCCGGCGGGCGCGCGGCGCCCGACCCCACCGCCGACTGGGACGCCGCGGCCTATCGCGCGCGGGTGCCCGGCCCGCACTTCGACCCCGGCTCGGCCGGTGCGGTGCTGCACAGCACCGCCGACGTCGTGACCAGTGCCCCGGAGCTGGCCAGGCTGTCGATGAACATCGCCGCCACCCATCACGATTCGCGCGTCGCGGGTCAACGGCTGGTGTACGGCGGGCACACCATCGGACTGGCGCTGGCTCAGGCCACCCGGCTGCTGCCCAACCTGGTCACCGTGCTGAGCTGGCAGTCCTGCGACCACACCGGCCCGGTCCACGAGAACGACACCCTCTACAGCGAACTGCACATCGACGACGCCCGACCACGCCCCGACGGCCACGGCGGAGTGCTGCGACTGCGCTCGGTGGTGTACGCGGCGGCGGATTCCGGCGCTGACCGCCAGGTGCTGGACTGGCGCTTCAGCGCGCTGATGTTCTGAGCTGAGCGCCCCGGTCACAATGGTCTGGTGAGCCCCGTGTCCGTACCCGCCGCCGTGCTCGAGCAGGCGTGCGCGTTCGGGCGGACCCTGGAGTCACAGACCGGCGCCCGGGTCGACGCCGAGGAGTTGCTCGGCGGTCGTGCCGTGCTGCTGGGACTCTCGCGCGCCGGCCGCATCTCGGCCGGCGGCGCCACCCGGTTGATGGCCGCCCAGGACGGCTGGTGTGCGCTGACCCTGTCGCGCCCCGACGACGTCGCGGCGGTGCCGGCCCTGCTCGAGGTCGACGCGGTTCCCGCCGATCCGTGGCCGGCGATCGGCACGCGGGTCCGCAGCGGTGCTGCGGCGGTCTTCGCCGAGCGTGCGCGCCTACTCGGGCTGCCTGTCGGAGTGCTGGGCGAGACCGGTCCGCAGGACCCGGTGGTCCGGCGGTCCGGTGACCGCCGGCGGCCCCGGCCGCTGTCGGATCTGGTGGTCGCCGACCTGTCCTCGATGTGGGCCGGCCCGTTGTGCGGTGCGCTGCTGGCCCGCGGGGGCGCGACGGTGGTCAAGGTCGAGACCCGCCGGCGCCCGGACGGGACCCGAGCCGGGCCGTCGCCGTTCTTCGACTGGATCAACGGTGAAAAACTCTCCTATCGTGCCGATTTCGCCCAGCCCGACGGCCTTCGCCGGTTGCTCACCGCCGCCGACGTCGTCATCGAGTCGTCCCGCCCGGGTGCGCTCGAGCGCCACGGTCTGGGCCCCGGCGACATCCCCACCCGCGACGGCCGGGTCTGGGTGCGGGTGACCGGGCACGGCAGCACCGCAGCGCGTTGCGGCTGGGTGGGCTTCGGCGACGACGCCGCGGTGTCGGGTGGTCTGGTGGCCGGTACGCCCGGCTCGCCGGAATTCTGCGGGGACGCCATCGCCGACCCGCTGACGGGCATGCACGCCGCCGGCGCGGTGCTGCGGTCGATGTCGGCCGGTGGCGGCGAGGTGGTCGAGGTGTCCCTGTCCGGGGTCGCCGCCGGCTATGCGGGTCTGCCCCGCGGCGACGAAAGACCCTGTACCACAACACCGTCGATCCCGGGGCGGGCCGCCGAACTCGGCGCGGACAACGCCCGGGTCGACGACATGGTCGACCGCCGGCTCGTCGCGGCATGCTGATCCAGCGGGCGGTGCTGCTGGACGGCACCCGAGTCGACATCCGGGTCGGCCGGCGGATTCTCGAGGTGGCCGACCGGCTGGCACCCCGACGGGGTGAAGACGTGCTCGACGCGGCCGGCGGTGCCGCGCTGCCCGGACTGCACGATCACCATCTGCATGTCCGGGCGGCCGCGGCGGCGATGGCGTCGGTGCACGTCGGACCCGATGTGGTGCGCTGCCGCGACGATCTGGCGCGGCTGCTGGCCGGGGCGCCGGTCGGCCCCGACGGCTGGATCCGCGCCGTCGGCTACCACGACGCGGGGGCCGGCCCGCTCGATCGCCGGGTGCTCGACGAGCTGGGTCCGCCGCTGCCGGTGCGGGTCCAGCATCGCAGCGGTGTGCTGTGGACGCTGAACTCGCCGGGGCTGGACCGGATCGGTCTCGGCGAGCACCCCGACGGGCGGCTGCGCAGCGCCGACGCCTCCTGGTCGAAAGCCCTGCCCCGCACCGAACCGCGGCTCGCACAGTTCAGCGCCCGGTTGTCCGGGTACGGCGTCACCGCGGTCACCGACGCGACGCCCGATCTCGACCGCGGTGACATCGACTCGTTGGGAGAAGCGCACCGCCGCGGTGAACTGCGTCAGGCCGTGCACGTGCTGGCCCCCGGTAAGCGGATCCTGCACGACGACGACCTGGATCTCGACGCACTCGCGGACTGGATCGGTGCGCGGCACCGCGACGCGGTGCCGGTGGCGCTGCATTGCGTCACCGCCGCACAGCTGGTCGTCGCGCTGGCGGCGCTGAGGTGCGCCGGCCACTGTCCGGGGGACCGCATCGAACACGCCGCGGTGGTGCCCGCCGACACTCTGGCCGAGCTGGCCGGCTCCGGGGCGACGGTGGTCACCCAGCCGAACTTCGTCGCCGAGCGCGGCGACCAGTACCTGACCGACGTGCCCGCCGCCGAACACCACGAACTGTGGCGGGTGGCCACGCTGCGGCGCGCCGGGGTCCCGGTCGCGTTGTCGACCGACGCACCGTTCGGCGATGCCGACCCGTGGGCGGCGATGCGCGCTGCGGTGCGGCGGCGCAGCCCGTCCGGGACGGTACTGGGCCCCGACGAGCGGGTCCCGGCGGCGGAGGCGCTGTCGATGTTCCTCGGTGACCACGACGGGCCCGCGGCCCCCCGACACGTGCGGGCCGGCGCGGTGGGCGACCTGTGCCTGCTCTCGGTGCCGCCGGCCGAGGCGCTCACCGAACTCGATGCCGGGCTGGTGGCCGCGACGGTCATCGCCGGTGCGGTCGTCTACCTCAGAGGCTGAGGTTCAGGCCGCGGCCGGCGCGAACGCCGTCTGCAGCATCGCGCACTGACTGCGGAAGAACGCCTGGGACACATCGGCCTTCGGGGCGATCCCGTCGAAGCCGTGGAATGCGCCCTCGACGACCTCGACCTCGCACGGCACCCCGGCCTCCCGGAGACGTCCGGCGTAGGCGAGGTCCTCGTCGTGGAACAGATCCAGGGTGCCCACACCGATCCACGCCGGCGGCAGCCCGGCCAGGTCGTCGCGCCGCGCCGGCACGGCCACGGCAGGGTCGGCGTCGCCGAGATAGGCGTTCCAGCCGAAACGGTTGCTCGACTGGTTCCACAGCCGGTGGCCCGGATGGTCGAGCTCGGCGCGCGCCACGGAGCGGTCGTCGAGCATGGGGTAGACCAGAAGCTGTGCCGCCAGTGCCATCTCACCCAGGTCCCGGGTGTGCAGCGCGAGTGCGGCAGCCAGCCCGCCGCCGGCGCTCGCCCCGCCGATCGCCACCCGCCCCGGATCGACCGCGGGCAACGCGCTGAGCCAGCGCAATGCCGAATAGCAGTCCTCGACGGCGGCCGGATACGGGTGCTCGGGTGCCAGCCGGTAGTCCACCGACACCACCGTGGCGTCGAGTTCGCGGGCGAAACGGCGGCACAGCACGTCATCCTGGGCTGCGCTGCCGATGACGTAGCCGCCGCCGTGGATCCACAGCAGCGCCGGGCCCGGGTCGCCGGCCCGGGGTGGTCGGTGCAGCCGAACCCGCACCCCGGACGCCAGGGTCAGTACCTCGACGTCCTGCGGGTCGCGGCGAAACATCAGCCGTGACGCGGCCCGGACGAACGGCAGGGTGACCGGGGTGATGATCTGCTTGGGCACCAGGCGGGCGCTGCGCCGGAGCTCGGGGTGGAATTCGGGGCTGGACACCCGACCAGTATGCGCCGCTGCCACGGTCGTGGAGCCGACCGGTGGCCGGTGAGCACCGGCTCACCTGTCGCGGCACCACCCGAGGGTGTGAGGATTGAGCGGTGTTCGAGGGCCTGGTCGGTCGAACCGGCGAGTTCGAGAGGCTCGCCGGGTTCCTGGCGGCGGTGGACACGGGCCCGGCAGCACTGGTGATCGACGGGGAACCGGGTATCGGGAAGAGCACGCTGTGGCATGCCGGGGTGCAACACGCCCGCAGGTCGGGATTGCACGTGCTCACGGCGCGGTGCTGCGAGAGCGAATCGGTCGCGGCGTGGTCCGTGCTGGCTGACCTGCTCGCCGAGGTCGCCCCGGCCGCACTGGACGCGCTGCCGGGCGTGCAGCGCCTGGCGATCGGCCGGGTGCTCGACGGCCGGCGGACCGATCGGGTCGACCCTGCCGTCGACCGCCGGATTCTTGCCGCGGCGGTGTTGTCGATCATCGGTGAGCTGGAGCGCAGCGCCGGGGTGGTGATCGCGATCGACGACCTGCAGTGGGTGGATGCGTCCAGCCAGGCGGTGCTGGCGTTCGTGGCCAGGCGGCTGCGGGGGCGGACCGCGTTGCTGCTCACCGAGCGCCCCGAGCCGCAACGGGAGCCGGCCTCGATCTGGTTGCGCCTCGACGCCACCGACGGCGTCGAGCGCCTCAGCCTGCGCCCGCTGAGCCTGGGC
>JAXHTL010000068.1:0-21796 GCA_034190095.1 Actinomycetota bacterium | reverse complement strand
GGCGGGATCATCGGTGGCAACGGCGGCAACGGCATGAACGGTGGCAGCGCCACCGGCGGTTCGGCCCGTGGCGGCAACGGTGGCACCGGCGGCAACGCGGGCATCGACGTGACCGACAGCGACGACGACCCGACCGGTCGCGGCGGCAACGGCGGCAACGGCGGCAACGCCAGCCCGGATGCCGGCGAGAGCGGCACCGGTGGCAACGGCGGTGCCGGCGGCATCGGCGGTGGCAGCACCGGCAACCAGGGCAACGACGGCAGCGACGGCACGGAGTCCAGCAGCGACGACGACTGACGCTCAGCTAGCCCAGCACTGACAGCAGGTGCGGGGGTCGGTTTCCACCGGCTCCCGCACCTGCTTCTTTGCGTTGCGGCCCGCGCGGACACGGTGCGGTACGCCTGATCCGGACCGTGACACCGCACATGGTTTACTGAGTTGCACAGCTGACGGACAGTTGCCTTGGCCGACGAGGAGGTGCAGTGGCACGCGACACCCCGCTGGCACCGATGATCGGGCCGAGCGCCGTGTCCTCGGGCACGACGGTACGGTCACCCAAGACCGCCGAGCTCGTGGCCGGGACGTTGCGCCGGATGGTCGTCGACGGCCAGCTCAAGGACGGGGACTTCCTGCCCAACGAGGCCGAACTGATGGCGCACTTCGGCGTGAGCCGGCCGACCCTGCGCGAAGCGGTGCGGGTGCTGGAATCCGAGCGGCTGGTGGAGGTGCGCCGCGGTTCGCGCACCGGGGCCCGGGTGCGGGTTCCCGGACCCGAGATCGTCGCGCGTCCCGCCGGGCTGCTGCTCGAACTCTCCGGCGCGACGATCGCCGACGTGATGACGGCCCGCTCGGGGATCGAGCCGATGGCCGCCCGCCTGCTCGCCGAGTCGGGTAACGAAGCCGCGTTCGCCGAGCTGGAGACGATGCTCGAGACCCTGGTGGCGACCGGCTGGAAGTCCGACCGGCTCGCCGAGACGACCGGAGAGTTCCACCGCCGGGTGGTCGAGCTGTCGGGCAACGCGACGCTGAGCATCATCGCCGGGATGCTGCACGAGATCACCGTGCGCCACAACGAGTTCCTGTTCAAGGAACGGCGACCGGTGTCGAAGGCGGACTACGACACGCTGATGCGTTCCTACCGCAGGCTGATGCAACTGCTGCGGGCCGGCGATGCCAGCGGCGCCGAGGCGCACTGGCGCAAACACCTCGACACCGCCCGGGAACTGCTGCTGACCCCCGGGTTGGACACCGTCAAGGTCCGCGACGTCATCGGCTGACCGAGGCCGACCAGGTGACGTGCACCGGCACGGTGTCGTCCCACGGCTGGCGGGTGACCATGTCGGCCACCATCACGTAGCCGCGTTCGAACTCACCGGTGGCGGCGTCGACGAGGCGGTATTCCTGACGCTGTCGGTGGATCGGCTGCGCGTCGAGCAGCAACACCCGCACCTCGCCGGGTTCGAATCCACAGCGCTGCTGCAGCGCGGCGATCAGCTGCTCGTTGTGCATGTGGCCGTCGCCGAAGTTCCAGCCGATCGCGGTGCTGCAGATGCGCTCGCCGTCGGTCAGCACGTAGTCGGCTTCGTCGTGCCCGGCCATCAAACGGTGGGCCAGGGTGAACATCGCACGGCCGTGGGTGTTGAACGACCGGAAGGCGTAGCCCATGTACTGGTACATCTCGGCGGTCTCTTTGCTGCCGTAGAACTTCTCCATCTGGGCGGCCGGCATGCTGGCGATCGCGACGACACCGTCTTCGATCTTGGCCGCCGCCGAGGGCTTGACGCACCACAGCGAGGTGTCCCAGTTGCCGGCGTAGTACCGCATACCCGGCAGGAAGGACACCTTGCGCGGGAACAAGTTTCCCATCGCGACCGTGCCCGCGAGGACCACGAACAACACGATCGGCCATGGGCTGCCCAGCTCGCCGAGGCCGATTCCGGCATTGCCGACGAACAGGGCCAGCACGCTGAACATCATGAACACGTTCCACTCCAGCGGCACCCCCATCGGGATGGCCGACAGGATGCCGAAGTGGAAGCACAGCATCACGACCGCGGCGATCGCACCGACCCAGCCGCCATGGGAGAAGAACAGCACCAGCGGCACGAGCATCTCGATGGCGGTGGACAGGTGCGCGAGCCAGCGCGAGGCCCGTCCCGGCCGCAGGTCGTCGGGAAAGTGTTCGAAGAACCTGCGTTTGATCCACCGTGGCCGGATCACCGGGTTGTTGCTCATCATCGTCGAGATGACGAACGGGAAGTGCTTGTTGAGCTTGGACGTCGCCGCCCCGATCCAGATGACCAGGCAGACGAGTTTGGCGGCGATGACGATGTCGGCGCCGCTGAACAGGAAGCACACCGCCAGCGAGCCGTAGACCTCTCCGCGGGCAGCCAGGAAGATCACCTTGTCGCGTAGCCCGGCCAGCACCAGCAGGGCCAGGATCGCGGCGGTCTGCCAGACCGGCAACACACCGATCTGCGAGCCGATCTCCGGGATCGGCCCGGTACCGTCCGAGAACAGCGCGACCACCAGCATCACCAACAGCGCGGCGTAGAGCGCCACATCCACCGGCTTGCGGGCATCCCCGGCGGTCAGCGGGACACGCCCGGGCCAGGGTGGCAGCCGGATCGTGTTCGGCCGCAGCCAGTACAGGATCGACCCCATCGGCGGGAAGAACCGGTTGTTCAGCGGGCCGAAGCCGCAGCCGAGGCCGACGACCTCGAACAGCATCGTGAAGAACACCACCTTCTGGTAGACGATCGGCTCGGCGTACCAACTAGTGACGTTCGTGAACCCGGCCAATCCCCCCAGGCCCGGCGTCGACACAACCACGATCAGCCAGGCCCCCAGGACGTAGAGGGCGATCTTCACCACGTAGAACAGATGCATGACCACCGGCGTGCCGAAGCCGACCTCAGCCCAGTGCCGGGCCATCGGGACGATCCTCTCGGCGCGGGTGCCCTTGCTCCATTCGGCGTAGTCGACCGTGGGCGCGTCCTGCTTGAGAAACCCCATGGGGGTCAGACTAGAACGTGTTCCAGTTCGGCTGGCACGAACGGTCGCAAAATCCCGCGGCGGCCGCACCCGACGGCGTCGCGAGTGTGAAGTTTCAACCGGTCAGGTCGGCGCGTCGCACACGAAACCGCACGCTGGACGCGCCACCCCGCGCGGCCGTTGGTGCGCCATCGGGTTCGCGCTCACGGACTTTCACTGGCGGCGCCCAGGGACAGCAGGTAGTCGGCAAACCCGGACGGTGCACGTCCGGCAAGACGAGAACTCGTGACGACAGGGTGGCGTCGAGTGCGCAGGACGGCGGCGGAGCCGACGCTTTCCGTGCGTGCGACCAGGTCGACGTCCTCACCGGTTTCGACGCTGCCCCATCCGCCCACCCGGCAGTAGAGGTCGGCGCGCACGGCGAGATTCGCGCCGTGTACGTGCGGGTGCCCGTCCTCGAAGCGATGCCTGCGGTTCCAGGCGCGCCGCGCAGGTGCCGACAGTGCGTCATCGGGCCGGACCATCCCGAGCACCAACTGATAGCCGTCATCAGCAGCGCCGACGAAGGTCGCCAGCCAACCCTCGGGCACGGTGCAATCGGCGTCAGTGCTGGCCAGCCAAAGCCCGTCGAGGGGGCCTCCGCAATCAGCCAGCACTGCACCCACCCCGGCTCGCCGCGCTGCACCCACGCTGCGGAAGCCAACCGACACCGAGTCGACGCCGGCGGCCTCGGCCACGATCCCCGCGGTGCCGTCGGTGCAGGCGTCGAGGACCACCATCACCCGGACCCGCACGTGGGGGGCGACGCGGTCGAGGTGGACGGCGGCCTTGTGCACGCTGGCAAGACACGAGGCGAGGCGGGCCTGCTCGTTGTGGGCCGGTATGACCACGGCGATGCTGTGTGCACGCAAGCCGTAGCTGGCTGTGTGGAGGTCTGCCGTCATGGTGCTCCTGTCATCGCCGCCGCTGCGCCGACGGTGACGGGCTGCACCGGGCTGCTCTCACATAGCCACGAACCTGGCGCTTCAAACCACCGTCTCTGCGTTGGCGATCGGGACTCAGGTGTTGTGACAATGACGCAATGTCCGCGCCGTGCAACCCCCGCGATCCCGGCATCGATGTCGACGTGGAGGGCCTACTCCACCTCGACGAAACCCAGTTCAACGCTTTGAACGTGCTCAGCCGCGCCTTACACGTCAAGGAGGCCGACCTCCCCAAGACTCTGGATGCGATTCTGCGCTCGGCGACGTCGGTCGTCGAAGGCGCCGCGCACTCTGGCTTGAACCTCCTGGTACGGGACCGGTTCGAACCGCAGGCGACGGTCGGTTCGGCACCCCCTGAACTGGACGAACTGCAAAAACGAACCGGTATCGGCCCCTGCATCGACGCCTCCCGAGACCAAGCTGTGGTGACCGTCGGCGACATGGCCGCCGAGTCGCGCTGGCCGAACTTCGTCGCTGCCGCCACCGGGCTGGGGATCAGCTCGATGCTGTGTGTACCACTGTGGGTCGACGACCGTCGTTTGGGATCGTTGAGCTTGTACGGCGAGAGTCCCGAGGTGTTCGGCGACGGGGCGAAGCGGCTGGCCGAGCTCTATGCCACGCACGCCGCAATCGCGCTGGCCGATGCGCTGCGCACCGAGCAGCTCCGCCGCGCCATGGCGAGCCGGGATGTGATCGGACAGGCCAAAGGCGTGCTGATGGAACGCCACCGCATCACCTCCGAAGAGGCATTCGAGATGTTGAAGCAGGTCTCGCGCCAGGTCGACCGCAAGGTCGTGGACATAGCGGAAAGCCTGACACTGAGCGGGGCGCTTCCTCAACCGCCTGATTAGATTCCAGCCAGCTGGGTACCGTGCGGGAGCTGGATTTCCACCATGCCAGACCCGCGGGTGCCCAGCATGACGCCTGGAGTATCCATGCCTCCTTCACGCAAGCCATCGCAGTCCGCCCCCCACCTGACCAGCGCAACCGGCGCAGCACTCGATCAGGTGGCCGACGGACACGATCCGCGCGCCCAGCAAGGCGCGTACCTGACCACCTCACAAGGGGTGCGGATCCCTGATACCGACCACTCACTCAAGGCGGGCGACCGGGGCCCGACGCTGCTGGAAGACTTCCACCTGCGCGAGAAGATCACGCATTTCGACCACGAACGTATTCCCGAGCGGGTGGTGCACGCTCGCGGCGCCGCCGCTCACGGGGTATTCGAGTCCTACGGCACGGCCGCCTCGGTCTGCAAGGCGGGATTCCTCGGCAAAAAGGGGACCAAGACCGAGGTCTTCTGCCGGTTCTCGACGGTCCTGGGTTCGCGAGGATCGGCCGACACCGTGCGGGACACCCGCGGCTTCGCGGTCAAGTTCTACACCGAGGAGGGCAACTTCGATCTCGTCGGCAACAACATCCCGGTGTTCTTCATCCAGGACGGAATCAAGTTCCCGGACGTGATCCACGCCGGCAAACCGCATCCCGATCGCGAGATCCCCCAGGCACAATCGGCACACGACACGTTCTGGGATTTCGTGTCGCTGCACACCGAAGCCACCCACCACGTGATGTGGAATATGAGTGACCGCGGCATACCGCGTTCGTACCGGACGATGGAAGGCTTCGGTGTCCACACATTCAGGCTGATCAACGCCGACGGCGAGACCAGCCTCGCCAAATTCCACTGGAAACCGGTGGCCGGCGTTCACTCGCTGGTGTGGGAGGAAGCACAGATCGCCGCCGGCTGCGATCCAGACTTCCATCGGCGGGACATGGCCGACGGGATCGAAGCCGGAGCGCCGCTGGAATACGAACTGGGCGTTCAAGTGATGCCCGACGACGGCACCGACACCTACGCGGGCATCGATCTGTTGGACGCCACCAAGCTGGTACCCGAGGAGCTCGTTCCGGTGCAGATGATCGGCAAGCTCACCCTGGACCGCAACCCCACCAACTACTTCGCCGAAACCGAGCAGGTCGCCTTCCACACCGGCAACTTCGTGCCGGGCATCGAACCTACCAATGACCCATTGATGCAGGCCCGGCTGTTCTCCTACCTCGACACCCAGCTGACCCGGCTCGGCGGACCCAATTTCACCCAACTACCCATCAACCGGCCGCGTTGCCCGGTCAACGACATGCTGCGCGACGGCATGCACCAGACCGCCGTGCACACCGGCGAGGCGCCGTACCGCCCCAACAGCATCGACGACGAACAGCCGTTCGTCGCCGATGCCGCCGACGGCGGATACGTCCAGACGCCCAGGCCAGTCGAGGGCCCGGTGGGACGGGCGCAGCCGGCCTCCTTCGGCGACCACTTCACCCAGGCCGCGATGTTCTACCAGAGCCTCACCGGCGTCGAGAAGGTTCACCTCGTCGAGGCGTTCACCTTCGAACTGGGCAAGTGCTACGAACAGGAGATCAAGCTACGCCAGCTCGGTGTGCTCGCCGAGGTTGATGCCGGGCTGTGTGACCAGGTCGCGGCCGGGCTGGGCCTGCCCGCACCGAAGGGCAATCCGCCAACGGATGTCGAGGTGTCGCCGGCCCTGTCCCAGGTGGTGACGACGCCCGGCCCGATCGACGGTCGCAAGATCGGCATCATCGCCTCGGCACAATCCGACTTGGCCGGTGTCAGCGCACTCACCGAAGCCATCGAGGGCGCCAACGCCAGCGTCCTGGTCACCGCCCCGTTCGGCGGCGTCCTCGAATCGGGGCGGCACAGCGCGGTGATCGAGCGCACGCTCCTCACTGCCCGGTCCGTCGAGTACGACGCGCTCGTCGTCGCCGCCGGCACCCGGCCGACCGACGACATCAAGTTGGTCCTGTTGCTACAGGAGGCCTTCCGACACTGCAAACCGATGGCTGCGTGGGGCGACGGCGCGGAGGCGCTCGCCGCCGCGGGCATCGAACTCGATGCGCCGGGGGTGCTGGTGGCCGAGCAGGTGGACGAAGGGTTCAGCGAAGCGCTGACGACCATGCTCGGCATGCACCGGGTGTGGGACCGGGCACCTGCTGTGATGGCGTCCCGGGTGGCACCCGCCGACTGACAGCGTGAGGTCGGCCGCCGCTCTCCCGGCGGCCGGCCTCAGGCCCCGGTCTTGGCCGGGGGCCGGTAGAAGATCACCAGCTGGCCGATACCGCCGGCCAGGCCCAGCACCGCGGCGATGATCAGACCCCACCAGCCGTGCAGCAGCTCGTAGAAGTCGGTGCCGGAGAACAGCAGGTAGTCCAGGCTGATCCGGCCCGCACCGATGGTGGCGACACCGACCGCGGCGGCCGCGAGGACGAGGTTGTACTCCCAGCCCTCCTTGACGATGAAGAATCCGTTCTCCTTGTGCACGGTCCAGGCCGCGACGAGCATCAACGCGACGAAGCCGGCGGCCGGCACCGGGGTCAGCAGACCCACCGCCAGACCGAGGCCGGCGGCCATCTCGGTGCTGGCCGCGACCCGGGCGTGGAACATGCCGGGCTTCATGCCCATGCTGTCGAACCAGCCGGCGGTGCCCTTGAGCCCGCCCTTGCCGAAGAACTTGTTGTAGCCGTGCGCGGCCATCGTCAGACCCAGCACAACCCGCAGGATGAGCACGCCGACGTCCAGAGCAGTGTCGTAGGCAGTCATGCAACAGAATCTAGGCCATCTGTCACGCGGTCACCCACCAACCCCCCACCCGGGCCGGGGCGGGTGCCGTCACCGGGGATCGCCGGCCGGCACCCAGTTTCCGTGGAATCCGGCCGGGACGCGATGCGGCAGCTTGACGCTCGCGACGTCCTCGAGGGTCTGCGCGTCCAGGATCGCCAGCTCGCTGCGGTCGGTCCGGCGGTCGTAGACATAGCCCATCAGCACGCCGTCGTCCTCGGCGGCGTCCGGCGCGGACGGCTGGAACACGAACTCCCCGACGACGGTGTCGGCGCCGAAGCAGCGGCTCGCGGCGTTGCCGCCGACGAAGTCGTGTTTGAGCACGGTTCCCTCACCCTCGCCCTCTCCCACGCCGGCGACGTAGCCGTACCGGTGGCGCCTGCCGACCAGTCGTTCGTCGACCCGCGGAAACTCCTGGGGACGGTCGTCGACACGCGACTGACGCACCTTTCCGTCGGCGAGGTCGACCGTCCAGCGTTCCAGGGCCGGGGGTCCCTCGTCGGGTCCGAGGTGGTTGGTGTCGAACATCTTCGGATGCCGGACGACGTCGAGCACGATGGACTCGCCGGTCGGGGAATCCGAATCGTAGGCGTTCATGGGGTGGAACACGTAGCAGGGTTCGACGTCGAACCAGCGGACGTCGCCGTTGTCGCCGTGCCGGGGCATGACCCCGATGCGGGCCGGGTAGCGCGGGTTCCACGAGTACGGGAAGCGCCGGTCCGAGGACGGGCCGGCGGGCCGGCGCGCAGCGATGGGGTCCGGGATGCGCACCCGGCCGATCACCGCGGAGAGCAGCAGCCGGGCCGGCAGCCGCAGCGCCCGGGGTACCCCCATGGTGGCCGCGGTGGCGACGTCGAACGTGACGGGCAGGTCGTAGAACACGACGTAGCGTTCGGTCAGCGAGAAGTCGTGCATCATCGGAGAGCCCGAGACCTCGATGTCGACGGTGCGCCGCGCGCGGCCGTCAGTGCCGATGACCGAGTACTGCACGGTGTTTCCGCGCAGCATGCTGTAGGACACCGCGTGCAGTTCGCCGCTGTCGGGGTCGCGTTTGGGATGTGCGGTGTAGCCGCCGGTGAGGGTCCCGTCGAAGTCGCAGGCGCCGACGGTGTCGAGTTCGTCGGTCAGCTCGTAGTTGGCCACCCCGGCCTCGATCAGGGCCAGGGTCTTGCCGGCGTGCCCGATGACGTTGGTGTTGGCGCCGATCCCGGAGATCGCGACCCGCGCGTCCGGTGCCGGCTCGCCCAGCGCCCGGGCGGCCTGCGGCCCGCGTACCCACCGGTTTCGGTACCACTCGGCCCGGCCGTCGCGGATCCGGATTCCGTGCACCATCCCGTCCCCGATGAACCAGTGGTAGAGCTCGGGATCGAGCTCGCCGATCGGGTTGGGCCCGTTGCGCAGATAGCGGCCGTCGAGGTGGTCGGGGATGCGGCCCGTCACCTCGAGGTCGGCCAGCGTGTACTCCGCGCCGATCGGGGCGAACGCCCCGCTCAGATAGCGGTTGTCCATTGACCCCCTCCGAATAACGACGTTATACGTGCCCTCTGTATAACAGCGTTATGGCAGCATGACAACCATGACGTCGACGCGTGACTCGCTGATCGCGGCCGGTGTGCGGCTGCTCGAGCGCGACGGCCTGTCGGCGCTGCGTACCCGTGCTGTGGCCACCGAAGCCGGCACCTCGACCATGGCGGTCTACACCCACTTCGGCGGCATGACCACGCTGATCGACGCCATCGCCGTCGATGTGTTCAGCCGGTTCACCACGGCGCTCACCGATATCCCCGAGACCGACGACCCGGTGGCCGACTTCCTGGCGATGGGGTTGGCCTATCACCGATTCGCCCTGGCCAACCCGCAGCGCTATCAGCTGATGTTCGGCACCGCCACGCCGGCGTCGATCGCCCGTTTCCGTTCCGACCTCACGGTGACCGGGAGCGCGACCAACCGGGCCGAATGGACCGACTCGTTCGGCGCCCTGCGCCATGCCGTGCACCGGATGATGGTCGCCGGCCGGATCCGCACCGACGACGAGCTGGCCGTGGCGGGCCGGCTGTGGAGCATCAATCACGGCGCCGTGATGCTGGAGATGGTCGGGTTCTTCGGGCACGAGGGCCACGGCCTCACCCATATCCTCGGCCCCCTGATCATCGACACGCTGGTGGGCATGGGCGACGACCGCGACGCGGCGACCCGGTCGCTGGACAGCGCCGTGAACACCCGCGTCGAAGCGACCTAGCCGGACAGTTCGCGCTGCAGGCGTTCGACGTAGGCGTCGATGTCGCCGATCGCGGATGCGGCGGCGTGCACGCTGATCGCGATGGTGTCGCCGATGCCGTGCACCCCGTGGGTCACCCCCATCATCGGCGACAGGCCGGGCAGCCCGGTGGTCAGCACCACCGGGGCCGAGCCGAAGCGCAGGTCGGCAGCGCCGCGGTTGACGCTGGAGACCACGGTGTTGCCGGTGACGGTGTCCGACCGCACCGTGGGATCGAATTGTGCGATGCCCCAACGCAGCAGCGGTGCGGGGACAGCGGCGAAGGCGGCGGCCTCGGCCCGCATCGCCGGGTGTGCGGCGCGGCGCCGGCGTTGGTGGAGTTCGGCGGCTATCGCCCGGCACCGGGGCGCGAACGGCAGTTGCGGGTGCAGCCCGATGCCCACGTTGCCGAAATGGTTGTTGGCTCGGCGCGGGCCGGCTTTGGCCATCGGCACCTCGGCACCCAGCGCCGAGGTGTCCGCGCCGCCCTCGCTCAGGTGCGCCGACAGCGCCGCTCCCACCGCCGCGAGGGAGCCCACGGTGACCGTCGGCCCCGCCAGGCGCCCGCGTTCGCAGACCACGGTCCGGACCCGGCGCTCACCGCCCGGGGGCGCATTGCTGCGCAACGCCGGGCGCGAAAGCCCCTGCCCGGGAACGAGTCCGGCAGCGGTATCGCGCACCAGCGCCCGGTGAGCCCGCGCCGCCGCCGCGGCGCGCAGCGGCAGGCTCAGGGCACGACGACCCGACGCCACCGGGTTCGGAACCGGCTCGTCGCGGCCGAAGAGGTGGGCCGCCAACGCCGAGGATCGGTTCCCGTCGCCGAGCGCGTGCGAGATCTGCAGCACCGCCACCACGCCGGCCCCACCGCCGGGCAGCCCCTCGACACCACCGAAGACGTGCAACCGCCAGGGCATCGACCGGGGATCGAGTTGGCGTTCGGCCAGCTCGGCCACCGCCTCCAGACAGGCACTCCAGCCCGGATCCGCGAGCCGGTGCACCTCGAAACGGTCCGCGCCGATCTGACACGGTTCCCACACCGGGTAGGTCCAGAATCCGCCCTCGGCGATGCGCACGGCGAGCTCGGCACGCGCCCTGGCCCGGCGCAGAACCAGCTCCAGTGCGGAATCGATGTCGTCGGTCGCACCGTCGAAGGCGTACACCAGGAACTGGTCGTTGGGGATGGCTCCCGACATCCAGTACATCTGGGCGTCGACCGGTTCGAGTCGGCGAACGGTCATGGCCCCAGGCTAGGTGCCGCCCTGTGCCGCCGCCGTCGTCGGTCGACTACACCGGGTCGAACTGCGAGATCAGCCAGCGATCGCCGGCCTTCTCCAGGGTCACCCGGACACTGGAGGCCGTGTCGGTCGGGGGCTCTTGACCGACGGTCACCGTCTGGTTGACGAACAGCAGCACCACGGCCTCGTCCGGGTCTGCCGACACCGATGCGGCAGCCGGCACCGACGCGACCGCGGTGATCTGCTGCTCCTTGGCTCCCGGGATGACGACGTCGTTCGTCAGATCGGTGTAGGACTCCTGGAACTCCCCGGTCAGCAGATCCCGCGCGGCGCCGAGTTGTTCCTCGACGGTGTCCGGAGAGTAGGACAACAGCGCGATCGTGCTGTCCGTGGCGGCCTGCACCGAGGTCTGCGCGGCGAGCTGGGCGTTGCGGACGGAATTGGCCTGCCATTTCAGATAGCCGGCGCCGAGCGCAAGCACCAGAGCCAACGCCGGCAGCATGGTGAATGCGACCACCCGGGACCACGGGACGGGACGTTTGGCCGCCTCGGCCGGCGTGCCGTCCTCGGTCTCGTCCGTGGTCTCCGCCTCCTCCGAGGTCTCGCTCTCGGCGGTGCCGGCATCGGCGTCGGGTTCCGGCTGCTGCGAGCCGGTCTCCGGCTCGTCCGCGGGGGCCGCGTCGCCCGCCTCGACGGGTTCGTCCCCGGTCACCGCGGTCGCCTTGTCATCCTTGTCGTCATCGCTCATGGCACGAACTCCACGTTGGACACCTTGGCTTCGTCATCGCCGACCTTCTGCACCGAGATCCGCATCCGCCAGGCCCGCGGGGGCTGCTCGGGCGCACCCACATTGGACGTCCGCACGGTCACCGCGACCAGTACCTGGGCCTCGTCGCCGTCGACCGACTCCAGACCCGCCTCGGCGATCGTGCCCTCCGATCTGGACTGGGCCTGCTTGACCACCTCGACGAACGGTTCGGCGCGCTGCTGGAAATCGTCGTAGAACGTGCCGGTCGCGGAATCGAGGATGCGCTGCACGTCGGCGTCGGCGCTCTCGAAGTCGATACTGGTCAGGTTCAGCGCGCCCTGCCTGCCCACCTGCAGGTACAGACTGCGCAGCTGCTCGTCCTGCTGGGACTGGTAGGCGCGGAATCCGAGCCAGCCTATCAGCCCCGTCAACCCGACCACGGCGACCAGGCCCGCGATCAACGCAACCTTCACGTGCGACATCGGGCGGCGTTCAGCCGCGGGCTTCTCCTCCGCATCCTCGTCGGCACCGTCGGCGGCACCGTCGGCGGCACCGTCGGCATCGTCGGTCGGTTCGACAGCCGTGGGCTCGGGTTCCGCGGCATTCGACGCCGCGTCCCCGTCCTCGGGTTTCGCTGCCGAATCCGCGCTCGACGCCGTCAATTCCCCTTCGGGGGAAGCAGCATCGTCTGCCATGTTTGCTCCTCTGCGGCACTGCGGGCCAGGTTGGACTGTGTGTACACCCGTCCGTCCGGACCAACGTACGTGCCGCTCGCCGGGTCGTACTCAGCGGCCGCCAGTGAAGGCGGCGGCGGAGCCGGTGGCGGAGCCGCTTCTGCAGGTGGCGCGCCCGGCGGCAACTGGGGTACGTCCTGTCCCGACAGCGTGGCGTTCGGGTCGCCCTTCCAGTTCCATCCGTCGTTCAGCGGCACGTAAACCTCGTCGCTCTCACACATTTTCGCGGTCGGGGCCCGCTTGCCCGGCACCGTGAGGCAGGGGAGGTTACGCGCCCCACGCACGTTGAACGGCCCGTCCTGCGGCACCCGACAATACACATCGCCGGCCGGACGGTCGGGGTAATCCTCGAACGTCGGGCCCCGCTGCTGCTGGGCCGGCAGGAAGCCCGTCGTGCACGGTGGGGGCACATTCAGGTTCAGGTTGAACACCAGGGAATCGCCCTTGTAGTCCTGCTTGGTGCCGTGCTTGGGCACACCGATGGCCTGGGTGACCGCCGTGCCCTGCGGCAACAGCACCAGCAGCTGCTCCAGACCGGGCTGGTAGGCCACCGCCACCTCACCGACACTGACCAGGTTGGCCAGCACGATCGGCAGGGTGGGCTGCAGCTGGTCGAACAGGGCCCTGGTCTCCTCGGCGGCGCCGGGCCCGCGGTCGAGGATGCCCGCCACGGCGCCGTCCTCGCGCTGGAGCTGTCCGGTGATGTTGGCCAGGTTGCTCGCCCAGGCCTGGATCGACCCGGCGGTGTCGGTCTGCGAATCCAGCACCGGCTGAACGTCGTCGATGACCGTGGTCAGCGAATCGAGGTTCTCCCGCGCATCGATGGCCAGTGTCGTCGACCCGTTGACCAGCCGGCGCAGGTCCGGACCGAGGCCGCCGACGGCCTCGTAGGCCTCGTCGACGACGGTGCGCAGGTTGTCCTTCGGGATCGCCTGCAGGCCTTCGTTGGTCAGGTTCAGCACGGTGTTGACATCCGCGGGCATCCGCACCCGGTCGGCCGGGATCTCGTCGCCGTCGCGCAGTTCGGGACCGGTACCGCTCTGCGGCAGCAGCTGGACGAACTGTTCACCCACCGCCGACTGGCTGCGCACCTCGGCGATGAGGTCTGCCGGGATCGGGACACCGGAATCCAGCGACAGCACCGCGGCCACCCCGGTATCGGTCAACCCCACGCTGTCGACGATGCCGACCTGCGAACCGCGGTAGGTGACGTTGGACCGCTCGTAGAGCCCCCCGGTCTCGGGCAGCTCGAGGGTCACCCGGTACTGGCCGATACCGACCAGCTGCGGCAGCCGCATGTAGCCGAACACCATGATGGCCACGAAGGTGGCCGCGACCACCGCGAAGATCGCCAGCTGAATCAGCATCTGTCTGGTCACCCGCATGTCAACGCCCCTGATCCCAGCGATAGGGGGCGACCAGCGGGTTGCCGCCCGGCGGCGGCACGTTCTGGTTGCACGGGCTGGGCATCTGCCCGACGGTGCGGCCCCACTGCAGCTCCAGCCAGGTCAGGTTGCACTCGAACCGGGTGCCGGTGAAGAAGCCCTGGTCGATGCGCGACAACGTCAGATCCACCACCAGCGTCAGGTTGGCGTAGTCGCCGCGCATCCAGTTGGTCAGCGTCTCCTTCGGGAACGGGAAGGTCGGCAGGAAGCTCAACGCGCGGGTCAGTGCGGGCCCGGCGTCGGCCAGCGACTGCAGCACCGGCCCGATGTCCTTGAGCTCGGCGACCAGCGACTCCCGGGTCTGATTCACCGAGTCGGCGGCCAGTGCGCTGAACCTGCCCAGCTGCACCAGCGCCTCCGACAGCGCGTCGCGCTGGTCGCGCAGCACCGCCAGCGCATCCGGGATGGTCTCCAACGCCCGGTCCAGCACCGGTTTCTGCGCGGCGATCTGGCCGACCAGGTTGTTCAGGCTCTCCGAGGTGGCGATGATGTCGTCGCTCTGGTCGTCGAGGTGCCCGATCGCGATGTCGAGCTGCTCGATCAGGCTGCGCAGGTCGTTCTCCCGACCCGTGAACGCGGTGGACAGCGCCTCGGTGATGTCCTGGATCTGCCCGAGCCCACCGCCGTTGAGCAACAACGCCACCGCCGCGAGGGCCTGTTCGGTGGTCGGGTAGGCCCCGGAGTGCTCCAGCGGGATCAGTGCGCCGTCGGTGAGCCGGCCCTGCGGGTCCACATCGGTGGGGGCGGCCAACTCGATGTGTTGCGAACCCAGCAGGCTGGTCTGACCGACCGTCGCGGTGGCGTTGGCGGGCAACACCACGTTCTCGTTGAGGGTCATCGTCACCAACGCATTCCAGCCCTTGCGTTCGATCTCGGTGACCGTCCCGACGTTCACGTCGCCGACGCGCACCCGCGAGTTGCGCTCGACGTTGTCCACGTCCGGCATCTCGGCCTGCACGGTGAACGAGCCCGGTCCCCCACCCTGGGTGCCGGGCAGTGGAATCGAATTCAGCCCCTGCCAGCCACATCCGGAGACCATCAGCACCGAGGCGAGCGTCATCGCGGTCAGTGTCGCCCTCATGAGCCGCCTCCCGCCGGCACCATCATGCCCATCAGTCCCTGGTCGGGGTTGGTCGGGACGGCCTCGGCCGGCAGCAGCGGACCGCTGACCGTGTCCGGGGTCGGACCGCTCGGCGCCGCCGGCCCCGGTCCAGGATTGGGCGCCACAGCCGGAGCAGGTCCCGCTTCTGCTGGTAGCGGATCCACCCCCAGCGGAGTGGGCAGGCCGGGCGGCGGCGGGCCGGCCGGCGGGATGTAGTCCGGGCGCAGCCAATCCTCGCTGTAGGTCAGTTCGTTGGGCCGGGTCGATGCACCCACCAGCTGGTTGAGCCCCAGCGGCGGGAAGTTGTACTGGCGGTTCTTGATGATCGGGGCCAGGTACTGCACACACAGCTTCGCCGACTGCTCGGCGCCCAGCCGGGATGCGGCCTGTACTGCGCCACAGAGGAACTGGATCGGGTTGGCGAAGTTGTTGATCTGCGGCACGCTGCTGACCGAGCCCTGGGCCGGCTGCCAGATGTTGACGTAGTTCTGGAACGTGTTCGGCGCCACGTGCAGGAACTGCTTGACGTCGTCGAGGCTGTCGTTGAGCGCCTGGGTGACACCGGCGAGCTTCTCCGATGTGGTCCCCAGCGCGTCGCGGTTCTCGGCGACGAAGCTCTGCACCTCGCCCACGGCGGCGTTCAGATCGCTGACCGCTCTGCCGACTTCGTCCGGATCGTCGGCGAGCAGGCCGGTCACCGAGGCCAGGTTCTGGTTGAGCTGGCGCATCAGGTCGGTGCTGTCCTGCAGCGCCGACACCAGCGTGGCCAGGTTCTTGACCGTGGAGAAGATGTCGGTGCTGTGGTCGCCCAGCGCCGAGAACGCCTGCGAGAGCTTGACGACGGTGTCGCGGATGTTGGCGCCCTGGCCGCGCAGGTTGTCGGCGGTGGTGTTGATCGCCGAACCCAGCGGGCTGACCCCGCCCGGTTCGGTCGGCTGCAGCGTCTCGCTGATCACCTGCAGCTGCCGGCGCACCTGGTCCCACTCGACGGGCACCGCGGTGCGCTCGATCGGGATCACGGTGTCGTCGGCCATCACCGGTCCCCCGGTGTAGGCCGGGGTCAGCTGGATGGCCCGGGAGGTCACCAGCGCCGGCGAGAGGATCGCGGCCATCGCGTCGGCGGGAACCTCGTAGCGGTCGTCGTACCAGAAGGTGATCTTGACCTGTTCGGGCTGCGGCTCGATCGCCTCGATGCTGCCCACCCGCACGCCGAGGATGCGCACGTCGTCGCCGACGTAGATGCCGTTGCTGTTCTCGAAGTAGGCCACCACGTTGACCCTGCTGACCTTGTCGGTGGCGCGGACCAGCACCGCCACGCCGGCGACGAGCAGCGCCACCAGCGCGACGGCCACCCAGGTGCGTGAGTTCCTCATGGCGTGCCCTCCACGGGGACCAGCGGGGGCGCCTCACCCGGCGCCGGGACGACGACCGGGTTCGGCGTCGGTACCGGCGTGGACGCCAGTCCGGGCGGCGCGGGCGCCGGCGGACCCGGCGGCGGGCCGCCCGGAGGCGGCGCGGGCTCCGGCTCGCGGTAGGGGTAGCAGCCGGTCGGCCCGGGAAGCGGCAGCCCCGGCGGGCCGCAGCCCTGATCCCCGGGGTTGCCGGTGATGGCGTCAGGCAACGTCAGGTGCGGATCGCCGCCCTGCCCGGTCCTGGGGTAGGGCACCGGCATCGCGGGGGTGCCCGGCTGGCCGACGGGCGGATCGCTGCGTTGCGACGGCAGCAGGACGTTGGGGTCCAGGCCCAGGTCGGAGAACGCCACGTCGATGAACGGTTGCAGGAACTGGCCCGGCAGCAGGTTGGCCACGTAGGTCTTGAAGAACGGTCCCGAGGACACCGATTCACCCAGCGACATCGAGTAGCCGTTCAGCAGGTGCAGCGATTCCTGCAGACGCTCCTTGCGGTTGTCGAGGATGGTCAGCACCCCGTTGAGCTTGTCCAGGGCAGGCTTCATCGTCTCCCGGTTCTCGCCGATGAACCCCTGCAGCTGCTCGCTGAGCGCCGAGATGTTGCCCGCGATCTGGTCCACCGCCGCGCTCTGGGTCTGCAGTTCGGCCATCAGAGCGTTCGTGTTGGCGATCAGGCTGACCACCTGATCGCTGCGCTCGGCCAGCACGGTGGTCGCGGTGTTGGCGTTCTCCAGCAGGCTGCGCAGCTGCTCGTCGCGCCGGTTGAGCGTGTCGGAGAACCGCGCCACGCCCTCGACGGCGATCCGCAGCTGGGGCGGGGTGTCGGCGAACGTCGCCGAGAGCACCCGCAGCGATTCGGAGAGCTGGTCGGTGTTCAACCCGCTGATCGTGGTGGCCAACTCCCCCAGCGCATCCGGCAGCTGATAGGGCGAGCGGGTGCGCTCCAGCGGGATGGTTCCGTCCTGCTGGCCCTCGCCGCGCGCGAACACCTCGAGGATCTTGGTCCCGAGCAGGCCCTTGGTCTTGATCGCGGCCTCGCTGCGGTCACCGACGCGGATGTCGCCGTCGACGGTGAACGTCACCAGCACCCGGGGGCCGTCGAGCTCGATGGACTGGACCTGCCCCACACGGAAGCCCGAAACCTGCACGGCCGCATCGGTGTTCAGGCCTCCGGCCTCGGCGAAGTAGGCGGTGTACTCGCGGCCGGTGTCGACGAAGGGCAACCGCTCGTAGTTGACCGCGCCGAGCACGATCGCGGCGGTGACGCCGAGGCCGATACCGCCGATGAGCAGCTGGTTGCGTTCACTGAAGGGCCTCATCGCGGTGCGCACCTCCCCGTGGACTGCCCGGCGACCTTGACGTAGACCGGTTGACCGCCCTTCCCGTTGAGCTTCAGCACCAGGTCGCAGAGATAGAAGCTGAAGAAGTCACCGTAGATGCCCTGCCGGGCCAGCACCTGATAGGCGTCGGGCAGGGTGTTGATCAGGTTGTCGAAGTACTCGTGGTCGGCGACCACGATCCCCGCCGCACGGTCGGTTTCGTCGATGGTCTTCTTCAGCGGCGGGCGCGCCTCGACCAGCAGGTCGGCGATCGTTGCGGCCGCGGCGTTGGTGTAGGCCAGGCCGTCGCTGATGTCCTGACCGCGCGCCTCGAGGCCCTCCACCAACTCCGAGAGCGCCGTCACCGCCTTGCCGAACTGCTCGCTCTGGCCGCCCAGCGAGCCGAGCACGGTGTTCAGGTTGACGATGACGTCCCCGATCAGCTGATCCCGGTCGGCCAGCGTGCTCGTCAGCGCCGCGGTCTGGGCCAGGAACGAGTTGATGGTGCCGCCCTGGCCCTGCAGCGCGGTGATGAGCTGCCCGGACAGCGCGTTGATCTGGTCGGGATCCAGCGCCTGGAACAGTGGCCGGAAACCGCCGATGAGGGCGTCCAGATCCAGCGCGGGCGAGGTGCGTGCCAACGGGATGGTGTCGCCGGGGTTCAGCCGCTTCGTGCCGCCCACCCCTTCTTCCAGCGCCAGGTAGCGGCCGCCGATCAGGTCGTCGTACCGGATCACGGCACGGCTTCCCTCGGTGAGCACCACCGATTGGTCGGCGTCGAACTCCACCAGCGCCGTGGTGTCGGGCTGGATGTCGACGTTCTTGACCTTGCCGACCTCGACGCCGGCGATACGCACGAAATCGTCGGCCTCCAGACCCGTCACGTTGACGAACTCGGCCCGGTAGTTCTGCCTCTCCTCACCGAAGCGCAGCTGTCCGAACACCGCGTACAGCCCGAACACACCGAGCAGGCAGACAGCCAAGAACGCGGCGAGACGCACCGCGTCGCGTCGGATGTTGGCTGTCATCGTCTTACCTTTCGTTCTCGGCGGAATGGGCGGTCGGGGTCACGGCGGTCCGGGCGCGGCCGGAACCGGCGGCGGGACGTACGGGTAGGGCACCGCCGTGGGTTGCAGCTGCATCGGGTGCTCGACGATGAAGGGCTCCGAGCCGGGGCGCGGGCCCGGGTCGCGCGGCGCCCCCGGTGGCGGCGCCGGCGGCAGACCCGGCCACAGCGGGGTGCCGTCCGGCGCGTACAGCTGCGCACCGTAGGCCGGGGCGCCGGGGTACGGGACCGGACCGATCGCCGGCCCGCCGAACAGGTTTCGGATGCTCGGCGGTTCGGGCACCGCGCGGGTGGTGGGCAGGTAGTTGGCGTACGTCGGGAACGCGATGCCGGGGTTGGGCCGCCAATCCAGTCCGCTGCCGAACCCGGTGTGGGTGACGAGCTGGCGCACCGGCCAGTTGTCGGCGACCACGGGCAGTGAGCCGCAGCCGGGCTTGCCGCCGGGCCCACCCTTGGCGCCGATGATCGGCAGGTGGTTCGGATAGCGGTACGGATCGTCGCCGAAGGTCAGACCGGCGTCGAACACGATGCTGCGGCCGTTGCCGCCGGGCGCCTCGTAGCCGCCCTCGTCGAGCAGGTGCTTGGCTCCCACCAGCAGGCAGGTGTATTCGGGGTTGTACTTGTAGAGCAGGTTGGTCGTGGGCGCCAGCACGTTGATCGCTTTGACGAGGTTCTCCTGATTGGGCGCCAACAGGTTGATCCCGCTGTTGGACAGCCCGATCGTCGACATCAGCAGGGCGTCGAGCTCTTTGGCCTTGTTGACCACCGTGACGCTGGTGGTGCTCGCCGCGTCCAGCGTGGACAGGATGTTCTGCGCTGCGGCGCTGTAGGTCTCGTTGAACGCGGTGAGCGACTGCAGGTCGGCCCGGATGGTCTCGTTGCGCGGGTTCAGTTCCAGCAGAACCTGATTGGCATCGGTGGTGGCCTGGCCGATCCGCTCGCCCTGCCCGCGTACCCCGTCGGCCAGCGCCGAGAGGGTGCTGTTGAGCTTGGCCACGTCGACCTGATCGAGCACCGCGACCAGATTCTCGAAAACGGTGTTGACCTCGGTGGTGACATTGCGCGACACCAGAACCGCGCCCGGTTCGAGCCGGGCGGCGGCGGGGTCCTGCGGCATCACCAGGTCCACGAACTTGGCGCCGAACACCGTGGTGGCCCGGATCTGCGCCTCGACGTTGGCCGGGATGTACTGCAGCTGGTCGTCGTCGATCTCCAGCTTCAGCGCGACCGGCGATTCCGGAGAACCGGTGACTCCGATCTCGGCGACCCGGCCGACCTGCACACCGCGCAGCTTGACGTCGGCGTTGGTCTCCATCACCAGACCGGCCCGGTCCGAGGTCAGCGTCACCGGCGTGGTGGCCCGCAGCGAGCCGGTGAACAACGCCCAGGTCAGCCAGATCGCGGCGGCGAACAACGCCACCAGGATCAGGGTCCACCACCCGGGCTTGAGGCCTTCGTCGTCCATCGCCTCAGCCCGCCAGGTTGAAGTTGCCGGATTGCCCGTACACCGCAAGGGAGATCATCACGAGCACGAACGCGGACAGGATCAGGGAGGTCCGCACCGCACGACCCACCGCCTCGCCGACGCCGGCCGGTCCGCCGCGCGCGGTGAACCCGTAGTAGGTGTGCACCAGCATGATGACCACCGCCAGCGCGACGCACTGGATGAAGGACCAGAACAGGTCGATCGGATTCAGGAACGTCCGGAAGTAGTGGTCGTAGACACCGGTGGACTGCCCGTAGAGCACGGTGGTGCCGAATCGGGCCGCCCAGAACGAGGCCACCACCCCGACGCAGTAGAGCGGGATCACCACCAGCAGGCCGGCCACCACCCGGGTCGAGGCCAGATAGGCCACGCTGCGGATGCCCATCACCTCCAGCGCGTCGATCTCTTCGTTGATGCGCATGGCGCCCAGCTGGGCGGTGGCACCCGCACCGATGGTCGCCGACAACGCGATGGCGGTGGTGCCCGGGGCGATCAGGCGCACGTTGAAGAACGCCGAGGCGAACCCGGTCAGCGCCTCCACGCCGATCTCGGCGAAGTCGGTGTAGCCCTGCACGGCGACCAGCGCACCGGTGGTGACGGTCAGGAATCCGACGATGGCCACGGTGCCGCCGATGATGATCAGCGCACCGGCACCCAGCCCCATCTGGGCGATGAGCCGGAGCAACTCGATGCGGTACTTGGTGACCGCGATGACGATCGAGCGCAGGGTGCGTCCGTAGAACTTGGTCTGCACGCCGACGCTGTTCCAGGGATCCGCCACCGAGCGGAACCGGGCTTTGAGCCAGGGGAACTGGGAATGGGGCCGCGAAACCGTCACATCGTCACCTTGACCGCGACGGCCGTGGCCACGATGTTGATCGCGAACAGCGCCATGAACGTGAACACCACGGTCTCGTTGACCGCATTGCCGACACCGGCGGGACCGCCACCCACCGAAATGCCCTTGTAGCAGGCGATCAAGCCCGCCGAGAGCCCGAACAGCGCGGCCTTGATCAGCGCGATCGTGACGTCGAGGGCGCCGATGATCAGCGTCAGACCGGCCGCGAAGGCCCCGGGTGAGACGTTCTGGATGTAGACGCAGAAGAAGTACGCGCCGGCCAGTCCGACCAGGATCACCGTCGCCGACAGCGCCAGCGAGACCAGGGTGGCCGCCAGGACACGCGGAACGACCAGCGCCTGAATGGGATTGACACCCATCACGCGCAGCGCGTCGAGCTCCTCACGGATGGTGCGGGCGCCGAGGTCGGCGCACATGGCCGTCGCACCGGCGCCGGCCACCACCAGGACCGTCACGATCGGCCCGATCTGGCGGACCGTACCCAGCGCGGCACCGGTGCCGGAGAAGTCCGCGGCGCCG
>JAXHTL010000067.1:0-21951 GCA_034190095.1 Actinomycetota bacterium | reverse complement strand
AGGCGTCCATGGTCGCCACCCCCAAGCTGCGCCAACTGCTGGAGACCACCACCACTGCCCGCGCGAAAACCGTGCTTGTCGGGGACCCCTACCAACTCGCCCCGGTCAAAGCCCGCGGCGGCATGTTCGACCAACTCTGTGCCGAGCTGCCCTGGACTCAGCGCCTCTCGCAGGTGTGGCGCATGCACGACCCGGCCGAACGCGACGCCTCCCTGGCGATCCGCAACGGGCGCGGTAACCGGCTCCGCAGAGCGGTCGGCTGGTACCGCAGCCACGACCGTCTGCACACCGGCGATCAGGTCAGCATGGCCGCCGACGCCTTGACGGCCTACCTCGATGACCGCGCCGCCGGGAAAAACACCCTGCTCGTCTGCGATACCTGGGACATCGCTGATGCCCTCAACCAGCGCCTCCACGACACCCTCACCACCGAGGGACCCACCGCGCAGGTGGCCCGCGACCAAACGGTGCGGGTCGGCGACATCATCGTCAGCCGCGACAACGACCCCACCATCACCGTCCACCCCGGCCCCCACCACCGTGAGGGCCAGACGGTCGATCAGGTGCGCAACGGCAACCGGTGGCGCGTGGCCGGCATCGACGAAAAGACCAACCGCGTCGCCGCCGAACGGCTCACCGACAAAGCCCGAGTCCTATTCGAGGGCGACTACCTACGCCAGCATGTCCACCTTGGATATGCCGTCACCGTCCACGCTGCCCAAGGTGTCACCGTCGACACCGCCCACACCGTGCTCGGTGAAAACGCCTCCCGCACCCAGGCCTACGTCGGGCTCAGCCGCGGCCGCCAGACCAACCACGCCTACCTCTACACCCGATTCAGCGGCGAAGCCGACCACGAACACAGCGCCCCCCATACCGGCATGCACGTGGCCCGCCGCGGCACCAAACACACTGCCGCGCACGCCCTTCAGATGATCCTGGCCAACGACGACCGCCCCCGCACCATGCACGTCGAAGCCGAACACACCGCCCGCGAACACCTCCCCGACATCATCGGCCAGGTCCTCGACCGCCACGCGCAACGCCGCGGGACTTGGCGGGCCGCCTGGCACGAGCACACCCGTACCCAGCGGAGTCGCGAACAGGCCTACGAGCGTTTGCGCGCCGGACTGGAACACGGCGCCGAACAGTCACGCGGCCGCGGCCGCGGTCGTGGCCGTGACGTCGACGGCCTCGAACTTTGATTTCAGCCTTATGCTCAGACGCCTACGCGGTGAGCCAGAGCAGTCCGTGCTTCGCTCACAATTAGAGCCGTCTGCCATGTTTGCAGCGGCCCGTC
Organism: Actinomycetota bacterium; assembly: GCA_034190095.1. Classification (GTDB taxonomy): domain Bacteria; phylum Actinomycetota; class Actinomycetes; order Mycobacteriales; family Mycobacteriaceae; genus Mycobacterium. The sequence continues at coordinate 20,651 of JAXHTL010000067.1, read as the reverse complement.
TTGGGTCCACCCCGCGACGCTGCGCAAGGCAGGCCAGGTGATCGCCTTGACCATGGCGTAGCCGGGCCGCCCGGCGGCTTCGAGTTCGTCCAGTGCGGCACGCACGGACGCCGCCCACCGCGGCGCCAGCCACCCCGGAAGTCCCGCTACAGCGCCGCCGCGCGCATGTTCGGTGGCCGCAGTGAACTGAACTGAGGTGGTGACGTCAGCCATGATTTCGGCGGCTATCCGAGCTGTTGCTATGCCTTTCGCTGTGGCCCCGGCGACCCGTTCCAGCACCCCGTAGCTGTCTGGGCCTTCCCACACCAGCGCGGCTGTGGCGGCAGCGATTGTCGCCTCAGCGGCTACCTCTAACGGATTCCACTGGTTGACTGACACGTCTGCATTCATCGAACACCGCCATCCTCGTGGCCAACCCAGAGTTGGCGTTCTGCGGCGATGTGGTGGGCCAGATAGACCACCTCGCGGTGATCGGGGGCGCCGTGGCGCCATAACAGCAGCAGCTCGGCGAGCCGGGCCAGATTGTGCTGCACTCGCGCGTACGACGACGCCTCCGTGTCGGCGCCGATCCGGCCGGGTCGCTGACCCGAGCTGTCGGTGATCGCCATCGGTAGCACGGCACTAGCGAGTTCGTCCCACTGCGATTCGGTGATGGCGGTGCCGCGGTCGAGGTGGGTGGCGATTTCGCGCAGCAGCGGGGGAATCGGCAGTGTCAGGAGTTCACCGGCCTGGGTGAATGTGACGTGCGCAGTTTGTCTGGTGATGGCCAGTGATTCGCGCACGTCGACCGGGGTTGCGGTGTTCAGCTGCGCGTAGGCGGCCGGATTGAGAGCCTGTAAGCGGTGTAACCGGGTCTCATCCAACGGCGGCTGCGCCACGCCCCCGCCCAGGGGGCTATCGGTGGGCACGGGGCAGTCGGCATAGTGCGGCACCCCAGCGGCCCGGGCTGGCTGTGCTGAGCCGCCGAAACCCGTCGATACCGCCACCGCCCACAGCTCAATATTCGGGTCCAGCGCGGTCACCGACTGGGCGTAGGCCACCATGGTCTGCGCCGGGTTGATCCAACCGAACCAGCGACGCCGAAAAGCGTTGTCCAAACCCGAATCTGAGAACAGCGACTCCACCCCTTTGGGCAGATGAACCCCCGCCGGGATGAACCCCGCGCCCTCGCCGGAGGTCACCACGGTCAGGGTTCTCGATGGGGTTTTGAACACCCCCACACACCAGTCGATGGTGCCGTACTGGCGAGAAGCCTTCATCAGCTCCTCGACCAGCGTGCACGCGTCGTCGAGCAGCGGATCGGGGGCAGCCGATTTCGCCCCCGCCATTGCACCCGCTGCCGCCGCGGCACCTCCCGACGCCACTACTCCAGGAGGCAGCGGTGTTCCCGGCCCACCCGCAGCCGACGACGCCGGAGCCGCCGGTACACCAGGCGGGGCCGACGCAGACGCCGCAGACACTTGGCGCGGCGCAATGTCGGAATTAAACGGCGGCAAAGGGCCAGCGGGCGCAGGTGCCGGTGACATCGTCGGTGTCCCCACCGGCCCAGCTGGTGCCGCTAATCCGCCCGCAGCCGCTGGCGGCGCGCTCTGCGCCACCGGACCGCCGCCAGCCGGCACCGATGGTGCACCCCCAGCACTCGGAGACCCATACGCACCAGCCGTCGAACTCGCCGGTTGCGCGGGCGGTGGGGTCACAGGCGGCGGCAACACCGAGCCACCACCCGCCAGGCCCGCGTTGAATCCCCGCGAAAAATCAGAAGAAGGCGTCGGCGTCCCCGCACTCGCCGCAGACGGCAGACCAGCGCCCGACGACGTCGGCGACAACCCCGCCGCTGCAGCCGGATTCAACCCGCCAGAACCTAACCCGCCAGCACCGCTCGCCGGGGAGACAGAACCAGCCCCCGACAAACCGCCCGCCCCCGGCATCTTCAACCCGCCGCCGCTACTACCCGTAGACGACAGCCCACCACCAGCGGGTGTCATCGGCGCAGGCATTGGCGTCGGTGTTCCGGTTGCCGTGTAAGCGTTTTCGAGTGAACTGGGATCGGGGGGACTCGGTGCGCCGGTACCTTCTGTGCTCGGCGTAGTAGCTGGGTTCCCCTTACTTCCGCTCTGCTCATTTGATTCGGCGTTGCCGCCGGGGGGTGTCTCGCGGCTGACGCCGTCAGATCCAGATTCGACATCCGAGGGGTCCGGTGGTGATTGCTCTTCCGTTCCGTAGCCGAGGGATTGTGCGTCATTCGTCCCGTAGTTGGTGGGTCGAGTACCGGGCGGTGTACCTGTGGGCGTGCCGTCAGTCATAGTTTCGGCGTCGCCGGATTCGCCTTGTTGACTCAGCGCCTGCAGCGCAGGACCATCCCCGCTGCTGCCGGCTGCGCCGCTCGAATTGCCACCGATGTGTGCAGCCTGCTCGGCAATAGCCGCAGCAGTATCGGAGGCCACCCCGAGTGCTTCGCCTGCGGCGGCGTTGATGATGGCTTCGATCGCAGCATGAAGTGCCACCGCCGCGGCGCCAGCTCCCAAAAAGGAAGCTTCTGCCGCGAACTGCTGCTTGAGTCGGTCAATCTCCTCGTGAGCGTTACGGTCGATCGCGTCGAGTCGCTCGCGGCCATGCCAGATCAGCTCGGCGGTCTCTTTGACCGCTTTGGACATATCTCCGTACAGATCGGAATGATTGGTCACCGTTTGGGCCGTGCGGTAGGAGCGCTCGCACATCGCTTCGATCATTTGGCCTGAATTGGAAGAACCAAGATCATCGGCGCTACGGCGGATCCCGCCCGCCGATGTGCTGAGCTCGGCACTCTTTTCTTGGAGGCCGTTTGCGGTTTCCGACCAAGCTTCCGGTGAGGTGCGGGGCCACACCGAGCCCACGATGCGCGGCGAGTACGGCCGCGACGGCATCGATGCAGTCGTCCCTACCGCTGCCATAACTCAACCCCCTGATCAAGGCAGGTTGTAAGAGGTCCGCCGAGTGCGCCGATGCTGTCCGTCCACAACGCCCGATCAGCATCGTCTTCAGGTCCGGGCCGCAATCCATCGACAAAGAGCCGCATATCGTCGACGTAGCGCTGCAGCGTACGAGTTAGATACCGCGGCGGCTCGGCGTGCGCGTCGAGCACCTCCTGTGCACGAGAGACCCAATCCTGAGTTATCTCAACAAAATTCGGGATTCCCGCGTTGCGCTCCGGAGAGCCGGGCTCCCCTAGCTCTACAAAGTCATTCTTATTTCCCGAACTTTCCTTGATCAGCGGTGCGATCGCTTCGCACAATGCCCGATCATTCGAATCGGTGGTCGCAACACTTGTCGCTGGCGGCTCTACTTTCTGCTCGGGTTCACGGGTTAACCCAAGGACCGCGACGATGAGAGCGGCGGTAGACAGCAGTACTGCGACTACCGCCAGCCACAGCGGAAACCTTGAGCTTCTACGTGGTGGAGGAGGCACCGGCGGCACATGGAAAGGCCCGGGCTGGGGCGGTCCTGAGCTCGGGTGCATTCTCCAAGCCTAAAACCGGCCAGTGACGTCGCCGTACACAAAATGGCGGCCTCTATATCGGCAGTCCTTGCGACACTACCGATTTAGTGCATCAGGGCCGCTCACGCCGCCAAGCGGCGTCGAGAACCTCGGAGTCGTTAACGTCGTTGGCTGCGTCGGCGGCGCGCCGCAAGTCGTCGACAGTCATGGTGTGTGGACTGAGCGAAGCGGGGCAGGGCTGGTCCATCTGCTCGCGAATGGCGGCCACGCGAGCTGCACGTTGCGGGTCCGCTAGCAGTCTGGACAAGCGTGCACTGCCACGATCTTGGGTGGTCACAATCATCCTTCCTAAAAACGGACCCCTTCCCCCCGGCCGGGTGGTCCCTTCCGAACATCATCCCGAACTCTCGCCTGTCTCGTTTCTAGAGAAACGAGGTCGATCAGTTCTTGTCTCAGGTGGAGGTGTGTAGCGGCGATCTAGGGCCGGTGGCAAGTTCGGCGGCGGGTGATGCGGATCGGTGGAGATGACTAGGTGTCATTGCTGGTTTGGGCGTGACGACCGGCGGTGGGCGCGGTGCTGAGCGCGGCGGTGGCGGCTAGGGCAGTAGCGAATACCAGTAGCGCAGGGGTCAAGGTGGCCGCGGCGGCGAGGGCGCCGACGAGTAGTGGCCCACCGGCATCTCCGAGTTCGCGGCCCACTTCGGCAGAGCCCATGGTTTGGCCGAGCCGTTCAGCGGGAGTGGACGCGGCCAGAGAGGCGAACCCGATCGGGGTGACGACGCCTACGCCAATGCCGATCAGTACGGCAGCGCTGGCCAGGCCCATGATTCCTGGTATCACCACCGCCGCGCACCCGGCGGCAGCGAGCAGTAGGCCGGTTGACAACCCGGTGCGGTCCCCGATGCGCCCGTCATCGCGAGCGCGCCCAACCCCGGGCTGAACTACGGCGGTCGCCGCTGCCAACACCGAGACGACCGCTCCGGTGAGAAGTGGGCTGAGGCCGCGGCTGGCGCCGATGACGGGGAGGAAGCCAACACCGACCGATAATGCGGCGGTGGCCGCGGCTAGTGCGAGGGTCGGGCGCAGAAAGCCCGGGCTGGCGAGTCGGCGGCCCAGGTCGAGTACCGTCTGGCGGACCCGCGGCAACGGTGCCACCCCCGGCACCATCAGCAGCGCCCACGCTGCGACCGCCGTTCCTAGTGTGGCGAGCGTGGCGAAGAGCAGGGTGTAGCCGCCCCAGGTGATGAGCACCCCTCCCAATACCGGTCCCAGGGTGTAGCCAAGTCCTTTCCAGGCACCGTAGCGACCGAAGCCGCGGCCTTGCTGCCCCGGCGCGGTTAGCCGCGACACCAATACCCCGGCGGCAGGTGAGAATGCTGCTGCGGCGGCGCCCTGAGCGAATCGGGTCACGCCCAACCAGGCAGGATCTCCAGCGATGACGAAGGCAGCGGATGCCGCGGCGAAGGCGAGCAGTCCGCCGAGCAGAACTGGGCGGGCGCCAATGCGATCGGCCAACGATCCGAATACCGGTTTGAGGATGACTTCGGCTCCGTCGTAGATGGCCAGCAGCAGGCCCAGGGTGAGCAGCGATGTGTATGGCCCGTCGATATAGCCGCCCAAGGTGGCGGCAATGCTGTGAGCGCCGAATGCGGTGACGAATCCCGCCGCGTACAAAGGCAACAACTGAGTTCGGGTCCCCCCGAGGCCTGTATCGGCAGAGTTGGGCGTACTCATGCCGGTGACAGTGGGTTTGTGCCGGCGGTGGCGAGTGTCATAGCTGGTGCAACGCGGTGAAAACCCGCTCGGTGTAGTCGGCGAGGCGTTCGATGCAATGCTTGAGCTGCTGGTTGGCCTCGGTCACCTCGGGGGCGCCGAATACATCACGCGCGGTCAGTTCGCGGTGCCATCGACGCAGTCGCTCTAGGCTGTGTTCTTCTTCTTCGAGCTCAGCGATCGTGAACTTGGCGATTCGAATCTCTTTGTCGATTTCGGCGTCGAAATTGGCGCAGTCGGAGATGAACTCAGCCCACTCCTCGCTCCGTTCAGCGGTGAACAAGGCTTCCAGACGCGCAGCGTCGGATTCATTGCGTCCGGACGCGGCCAGCACCGTCACCTCGCCGTCACCGCGTTCAGCTAGCTCTTCGGTTCGGGCGATTCCATCGGCGAATACCGGGGCATCGGGCACCGCCCATACCCCCTGCCCCAACAGGGTGGCCCCAGCGCGCCGCAGCTCGCGCCACACCGCGACTCGGTGCCGCGAAGGCTCCGCAGGCATTCGTACCACCAGAACCAACCATCGGACCGATGTCTCTGCCACATCTAAAAATGTATCAGCGGTTACATTCGGGCGGCGACCACACCCCCGGGTCGCATTAACGCCGGTCTCAGTTCAAAAAGAAACGAGGCCGATCACATCCTGTCTCATCTGGAGTCCCCGTCCCTTTGACGCCGGAGCGGCCCGGCCAGGCCCTGCCACCAGACTCGATCACGCCCATCACGGAGCCTCGCTGAGGATGTGACAGATGCGGGCGTCGGTGCAGTTCAAAGGATTCAGCGTCCGGCTGCGGTGAAGGAGTCGACGCAGTTCTGTTGCTAGCGATGCCAGCTCTTGTTGGCGCTGTGTTATGTCGTCGAGCTTGCCGCTGAGTAGCGCGTGTACGTGCTCGCAGGGTGCCGTTCCGTGGTCACGAAGGTCCACGATGCTGGCGATATCGTCCAGGGTCAGTCCGGCGGCTTGTCCGGCGCGGATGAAGTGCAGTCGGGTGATCGCAGTGCGGTCGTAGCGCCGGTAGCCATTGGTGCCGCGGCGAGGTGCTGGCAGTAGTCCGCGTCGTTCGTAGAAACGGATGGTCTGCGGCGATAGATCCACGGATCGTGCCAGCTCTCCGATCAGCATCCTCGCCACACTAATCCTTGACCTTGTACTGCACTGCAATGTTTAGCGTGACCTCATGACTTGCAAACGTGTGCACCGAGGGGCCGGTTGCGGTGCGATCACCCAGGTGGGGCGATGACTGCCCGCTTCGATTTGATCGTGATCGGTGCCGGCATGGCCGGTATCGCCGCCGCCAATAAGTGCGCCGCCCAGGGCTGGCGCGTGGCGATCGTCGACGCGTTGCCCTACGGCGGTACCTGCGCGCTGCGCGGATGCGACCCGAAAAAGATCCTGCGCCGTGGCGCCGAAATCATCGACGCTTCCCAACTGATGCGCGGAAAAGGTATCGACGATGGCCAGATCCGCATCAACTGGACCGATCTGATGCGCCACAAACGGGGCTTCACCGATCCGGCACCAGCGAACATGGAAAACGACCTACGTCGCCACGGCGTCCAAACACTGCATGGTCAGGCCCAGTTCGTAGACGCCCATCAGATCAGCATCGGAAACGACTCCCACCACACAGACCGGGTCTTGATTGCTACTGGAGCGCGGCCCCGACCGCTGCAGTTCCACGGAAACGAACACCTCATCGACAGCACCGAGTTCCTCGAATTGGAGGTTTTGCCACCGCGAATCGTGTTCGTTGGGGGCGGTTACATTTCTTTCGAGTTCGCCCACATCGCCGCCCGGGCGGGCAGCCACCCGATCATCCTCGATCACGGTCCGCGCCCACTGAAGGGGTTCGACCCCGATCTAGTCGACCTGTTGATCGCCGGCGGCGACGTTGCCGGAGTTCACGTGCAGCCGTCCACCACGGTCACCGCTGTACGTGCGACGGCGTCCGGATACCAAGTCCAGGTCGATCAGGATGGAACTCTTACCACCATCGATACAGACTTGGTGGTTCACGGCGCCGGACGCGTCCCCGAGCTGGCCGAACTCGACCTCGACCGTGCTGGCATCGCGTGGTGTGAGCGAGGAATCAGTGTGGAGCCGTACCTGCAAAGCACCACACACCCCGGCGTCTACGCCGCCGGGGATGCCGCAGACACCGCCGGCCCCCCGTTGACGCCCGTGGCCGTCATCGAAGGCAAAGTAGCCGCCTCCAACATGCTCAAAGACGCCAGCACCGTGCCCGACTACACGGGTATCCCGTCGGCTGTATTCACGATCCCCGAACTGGCGCGCGTTGGGTTGCTCGAAACAGAAGCCCGCGACCTGGGATTGAAGATCGACGTGCGCTACACCGACGCCAGCACCTGGTATTCGAGCTACCGCCTCGGCGAAGATACCGCCGCAGCCAAGATCCTCGTCAATAAGGACGACGACCGAATCGTGGGCGCACACCTGCTCGGACCGGACTACACCGAACACGCCAACATCGTGGCCCTGGCCATCAAACTAGGCCTCACCACACGCCAGCTCAAGACAACCACCGCGGCGTACCCCACCCTGGGCTCCGACCTCGGCTCGATGCTCTAAGCGGCCGCTATTGAGCCCACGCCCGACGGAAGACGAAAAGCGACGTCCCATGCTGTCTCGTTTCTAAAGATTCAAGATCGATCAGATCCTGTCTCATATGTGCCGAAGCCCCTGCAACCGTGATCTACCCGTTCACTGGGCCGCCGGGGCGACTGCACCCGGGCGTCAGCATCCGACCCGCCCTCGAATCATTGGTAATGATAGATATCATCGCTGTGTGACGATGAATAAGGAGGGTGCCTGCCTCACCGGCAGCACCGCGACAAACTCTTCGAACCTGGATGCCGCGGTGGCGCTGTTTCACAGCCTCTCTGATCCTGCCCGGCTGGCGATCGTCGGCCGCCTGGCCGAGGGGGAGGCACGTGTGGTCGACCTGACCGGAAAGCTGGGATTGGCGCAATCCACCGTCTCTGCCCATGTCGCCTGTTTGCGGGACTGCGGTCTGGTCACCGGCCGCCCCGAGGGCCGACAGATGTTTTACTCGCTGACGCACCCGGAACTGTTGGATGTATTGGCCTCAGCGGAGACGCTGCTGGCCGCCACCGGCACCACCGTTGCGCTGTGCCCCAATTACGGAACCCGCGCCCGCACGGGCGCGACAATCGACTCCAAGGAGTCCCTCCGATGAGCGACGCTTGGGACTGCAGTCCCACCGAACCGGCCGTGCCGGCTAGCTCGCACGTAAGCAGCACCGCAGTCACGGATGGCGGCGCATGATCCTGTCGTCAGTCCTGCCCGCGATCGGGCTATTCATCGTCACCAACATCGACGACATCATCGTGCTGTCGCTGTTCTTCGCCCGCGGCGCCGGGCAACGCGGAACCACGGCCCGGATCACCGCGGGGCAGTACCTGGGATTCGCGGGGATTCTGGGTGCGGCCGTGCTGGTGACGCTGGGTGCCGGAGCGTTCCTTCCCCCAAGCGTCATCCCGTACTTCGGCCTCATTCCCCTGGCTCTGGGACTGTGGGCGGCGTGGGAAGCCTGGCGAGGCGACGACGACGACGATGACGACGAGGCAAGGGTCGCGGGTAAGAACGTCGGTGTCTTGACCGTTGCTGCAGTCACCTTCGCCAACGGCGGCGACAACATCGGCGTCTACGTTCCAGTCTTCCTCAGCGCGGGCACTGGGGCCGTGGTGGCCTACTGCGTCGTCTTCCTCGTGCTCGTCGCGGTCCTGGTGGCCGCCGCCAAATTCGTCGCCACCCGCCGGCCGATCGCCGAGGTACTCGAACGCTGGGAACACGTATTGTTCCCGATCGTTTTGATAGGCCTCGGCATTTTCATTCTGGTCAGCGGCCTCGCCGTTTAAGTAGGCAGCGCAAGCCAGCCGCTCAAGCCTGATCTGGGACGCCGATGTACTGAACGTATTGAACATCTGTCTCGTATCTAGAGAAACGAGACAGCCTCCTGTGCACCACCGCCCCACTGGCGTAATGCCAGGTCGCGCTGTCTCATTTCCTGTCTCACACCGCGTGTCTCAGATCCTCGATGTCGGAGGACAATGAGACGGTAGCGGTGTGACAACGATTCTTGGGTACGCCCGCGTGAGCACCGCCGGCCAGGACCTCGATGGGCAGCTGGCCGCACTGGCGGCTCAGGGCGTCGAGTGCGGCCGGATTTTCACCGACAAGCTCTCGGGCGCGGTGAATACCGACCGGCCCGGCTTGGTGGCCCTGCTGCACTACGCCCGAGAGGGGGACACGGTGGTGGTCGCCGCCATCGATCGACTCGGCCGTTCTGTCGCTGAGGTCACCCGCACCATCGCGGATCTTGGCGAGCGACGAATCCTGTTGCGCGCCTTGCGCGAAGGCATCGACACCGGCACACCGACCGGCCGTGCCGTGGCCGCCATCATGGCCACCTTGGCTGAACTGGAGCTCGAACTCGGCCGCGAGCGCCGCGCCGCCTCACGTGAATCACGGCGGTCCCGCAGCCTGCCGGCGACCAAGCCATCGAAGCTCAGCGCCGATCGCCAAGAGCAGCTACGGCGGCTGGCGGCCACGGGCGAACCGGTCGCCGAGCTTGCGGCGGCGTTCGGCATAGGCCGCGCGACCGCATACCGGTATCTCGCAGCGAGCCGTGAGTAATCACGCATGAATACATACATTATTACTTACATGTAATCCTACATGTAGACATGATTGTTGCTGGGCGGTAGGCTTCTGCTATGACTATTTCCGCAGATGAACGGTGCGAAATCGTGGCGATCGCACTGCAAAAAGGCGGTGTCGGCAAGACGACCACCACCATCAACCTCGCTGCAAACCTCGCAGCGATGGGGTTGCGAGTTCTCGTCGTCGACATGGACCAGCAGGCCCACAGCACGAAGGGTCTCGGCATTGAACTCGGCGACGACGATGCCTCGATGTACGAGGTACTGCACCCGGATAGGGCCATGCGCGTCCCGCTGGCGAAGGTCATCCGGCCGAGCCAGTTCGGAATCGATGTCGCGCCTGGTCACCTCGCCCTCAAAGAGCTCGAGCGCACCGGCCTCGGATCAGGTGGCCAGCTGCGCCTAGCGCGCCAACTCGACGACACCGAGGGCTACGACTTCGTGCTGATGGACTGCCCACCGGCGCTGGGGGAGTTAACGACGGCGGCGCTAGCGGCCGCCGATTACGTCTTGGCGGTCCTCAAAGCCGGACCTGATGAAGTCGACGGCCTGGTCGAACTCGGCAACGCCGTCCTCGATATTCAGGAGACACTCAACCCGGACGTGGAAATCCGGTATGTGCTCCTGGCTGACTTCGACGGTAATCCAAAGGCCAGCAAGGACGTTCGCGCACAGCTACGCGCCGACTGGGGCGAGTGGGACGCCGGCGGCGCATACCTAGGCGAAATTCCACACACCGTGCGTGTCGTGGAAGCCAAGGGCAAACGCGTGCCCGTTCACGTGCACGCCCCGACCAGCACAGCGGCAGTGGCATACCGAGAGATCGCCGAACGCATCGCGGCCAGGAGGCAAGCAGCATGAACGCAGCAGCGAAACCCACCGGTCTCCAGGTCGGCTCCACCCGGCCCTTGTCGCGCGCCGAACGGCGGGCAGAAGCCGCCCGAGTCAAAGCCCAAGAAGCACCCGCCGCACCGGCAGCAGCACTCAGCCCGCCGCCGCAGGACAACGACGTTCCGCCAGTCCCGGCCGCGACCCCCGAGCAGGAAAACGAGCCAAACGAGGCCGTCGAGCCGCTGCCAGTACGGCTGAAAGCCCGCCAACGGAAAGCGAAAAACCCCTTCGCCACGCAGCTGCACTCAGGAACCCTGGCGCGGCTCGAATGGATCAAGGCCCGCGGATACGTCATCACCGACACAGTCGATGAGGCGATCAATGTCTACCTCGATAACGCCGGCATCCCCAGGCCAGATCACAACGACCGCATGCCCGGCTGAATCAGGTGCCGTGCCCTTCCTCGCCGCCATTGCGGTGAACGTGGTGGTGCTGGCTGTCAAGGCCAAACGCCGCTACGCGGTCGACCACGGTCGAGCCTTGACAGCCAGCACCACCACGCACAAGAGCGGCCAGTACGAGGAAGGGCATCCGCGAGAACGATCACACCTGGTCAGGCCGTGTTGAGTGGGGCGTGCACCCATGCCAGTTAGCGTCTCTGCCCATGCGAGTAGGTGTGTACATCGACGGATTCAATCTCTACTACGGCGGTCGCGGGCTGTGCGGGAAGGGCACCCCCGGGTGGCGGTGGCTCGACGTGCGTGCGCTGGCCACGCGGCTGGTGACCGCCCACTCGGTCTGGACAGGGGCCACGATTGAGCGGGTGGTCTACTGCACGGCGGTGATCTCTGGTGCCGACAACCCGGTGGGCAACCGTGAGCAGGACGCGTACCTGAGGGCGCTGCAGCGGTCCCACACCGCCGATCGCGTCGAACTGGGCAACTACGTGCACCGGGTGGCGCGGGCTCCGCTAGCCACACCGGACCGCAACGGCCGCCCGCTCCTGGCCCACCCTGGCGGGCCGCTCATGATCAAGGACGGCACCGGCCAGGACGACCCCGCCGCTGTGTTCATGGTGTCCACAGCCCGCCGCGAGGAAAAAGGCTCAGACGTCAATGTCGCCGCACATCTGCTGCTCGACATCCTGGAACAACGCATTGACGCGGCCGTGATGATCAGCAATGACAGCGATCTGAAATTTCCGGTTCAGACGGCGCGCGATCGGGTGCCAGTGGGGACAGTCAACCCGTCGCGCAGCCACACCGCGGGCAAGCTGCGCGGCTCACCGGCTGACGGGGTGGGTAATCACTGGTGGTACCAGCTCACCGCCGCCGACTTTCAGGCCTGCCAGCTCCCCGACCCCGTTGCCGGGGTGCAAAAGCCGCCGCCCTGGTGACATACCCGACAAGGGAGGGGAATTGCGTGGACACAACCTGCGTTGCATAATTGCGTCATACCACCCGGCCCTACTGGGGCCGGGTTTTTTCATGTCCTTCCTTTCGTCACCTCACAGTTTGGGATGAACGTGAGGCAGCCGCTCGCTGCAGGGAGGGGGGTCAGGGCAGTGCAGGGCGCTAAACTCAAACTTCCGAAGTCACGAACTAAGAAGGTGCCCGGAAAGTGGCGACAAAGGACACCAACCCCAGCTCGTCACGTTCAGGCGATGCCATCACGCCGGGTGAATGGGTCCGCTACGACCAGCTTGAGCGAAAAGAAACCCGTCTGCGCCCTGATCAGTACAACTCACTGAGCGAGCTCAGCCGTGGCCTCAACCGCCAACGTCACGGCCGCGGCGAGCGGATCACCGAAAACACCCTCATCAGAGTGGCGATCGACCTCCTACTCAAGCGAGAAGCAGAGCTGGCCGGCACCACCGAAGCCGAACTGCGCGCGTCACTCGGGCTCTAAAAGGTCCCGCCTACCGACCCTCACCCGCGCATCACTTGCCCAGCACATACAAACTCTGTAAGTTTGGGATTATCCAGGCAGGTTCGCGCCGAGAGGGGAACGCCATGCTCGACGACCTTCTCGCTGCGCGGGCAGCTATAGCGATCTGCGAGCGCCTTCTCGACAATCCGGACGACCTCGATGCCCTCGACGCCGCGCGCCAACTCATCGACGACAACATGCCCTGGGTGAAGCTGGGTCGCCAGCTAGTGGATTCAGCACCCGACTGCTAGTGGATTCAGCACCCGACTGACCGGGGGATTGCGCTTGATCTACGAAAACTCCCCGGGCGTCGGCGTGTCGCCGGTTTTCGCAACCATTCTCGATGCCAGGGTGTGCGTATGGCCCGTCCAAGCAAAGGTGACCGTGCGTATCACATGGTGAAATTCCATCCGGCCGTGTTACAGCGTCTCGTCGATAAGGCCACCGACGCTGGCGTGTCCTCGGTGTCGCAATATGGCGCTGACGTTCTTGCTGCGCATGTCGGGATGCCTGAGCATGTCCGGGAACTGAACCAAACACCGATCAGTGCTGCCCGCAAGATCGATCCTCTTCACGGCGACACCCGAGGCCGCTGCATGATCCGTCCTCACCGCGAGGTTTCTGAGCGGCTTATCCGCCAAGCGCCGGACCACAAAGTCTCGCCGTATATCGCCGACATCCTCGCTGTGCACGTTGGGCTCCCCGAATACGCCCGCCTCATTGACCATGAGGAGGTTTTGCCGCTGGCGATGTGAAACCCAAGCCCGGCAGATTTCCTTTGTCCTGACTGCGGCAGCCGGGCAAGACGTGACAAATCCATAGGTTTGCGGACCCACCGCTAATACGACGAAGGCCCCCGTAGGGGCCTTGTCTGAGGGTCCGAACCGAGTTGGCGCTCGGTTCCGGGTCCGCACCCGTTGCCCCTGAAAGGGACGTGTCTCGTGGACTCGTCTCACGGTAGCGCATGTGCTGCGTCTCGACCAGATTCGCCGCGCATCTGGCGTACAAACCGTGACCAACACACCGCCGGCGAACGTTGCCGCCGGCCCATTACCCCCACACCGTCGACGTATCGCGGGTGTACCCCGACCGTGCGCCGCCGCGGTGTTATCCGCACCACCGGCACCGCCGAGGTGTTGGCGATCCGCCGCGGTCGCCGGCTCTCGGGCCGGGACATGCCGGCACCGAGTGTGTTCGTCGGCCTGGAGCTCGATGCTGACGCCTATGCCGGTGTGCCGTGCTGGAGCGGAGGCCCCTCCTACTGGGCGCACACCACCGTCGCGGTGGCCTACGAGCTGCGCTACGCCACCGAGGTGCAGCCCTCGATGTGCAACGGCGGGATCGGGAAAAAGACGCTCATCGTGATCGCTGCGGCCATGGCGCGCTACGCCGACTGGAGCACCGGCCGCAACTGCCGACCCACCAATGACCAATTGGCTGCCGCCACCGGATTCTGTGAGCGCACCATCCAGCGGGCCCACGAGTGCCTTCGCCTGCTCGGCGTGGCCACCGAGGTTCTGCGCGGCCGCCAACGCACATACACCGAGCGCATGGCGTCCTGGCGGATGGGCGACCGGCACCGTGGCTGGGCTTCGGTGTGGGCGCTGCACGACAACCCCCAGATCAACCGAGTAATCCACAGCTTGTCACCCCATCTGGAACGGTCCCCAGTAACCACCACCTCCCCCTGTTTTAGAGATCCGGTTACTACCCGCACGGGCGCACGCGCCCGGCACCACGGCGCTGCGCGCCGCCGAGCACCCGACGAGCAGGGGCGCCGGCTGGCCTCCAGATGGCGCGCTGACCCGGATACTCCGCCGTGGGCACGGATGTACACCACCGGCAGCTGGGCAGGGATGCTGGCCGCGCCGGCGGCCGCCGGCTGGACACCGGCTGACCTGACCGCGTTGGTGGCCGACTGGCTCGGCACCGGACATTGGATTCCCGACGCGCCGGCCCGGCCGATCGCCCTGCTGGGAACGCTGCTGGCCTGGCACACCAGCCACAACAGCCTGAGCGACCGACCCGCCGCGCTCGACGAAGCCCGGGAAGCTCAGGCGCGTGCCGCCGAACAAGCGCGCGCCGCGGCCGCCAAACAGGCCCGCCGTGAACACGCTGAAGGTCGAGAACGCGGGAAAGCCGCCGCCACCGGGCCGGGCCGCGCCGCGGCGTTTGAGGCGCTGGCGGTTGCGCGGCAACGCGCCGTACACCGGCGCACCACCGTGGCCACCGCCGAACAAGCCGCCCGAGACGAGCTCATCACCCCCGCACACCGCGCTCGCCGCGCTGCGCTAACGACTTCTACCGAAGCGAGCCGTGCGGTCGTCTCACGCTCGCCGCTACCCGATCCAGCTGTTTGCTCCCCGAACATTGATTAGGAATCTGGCTCGGGGCCTTCGCTACTGAGTCGGCACGTCGAGCCATGCGATATCGCGCCCCATCGCCGGGGGTAAATCGCCGTCCACAAGCCAAGCGAGGACCCGTTCTGACACGCCGCTGTCGCGGCGCACCAACAGCTCTAGCAGCCGCCTCTCCACGCTCACCCCCACATCATCCCACCCACACCAGCCCTCTCAACTCCATCTCCACTGCCACCTCTCCGCAACTCCCTCGCCGCCCATCACCAGCCTCCACAGCAGCCAACGCCTCACCCGGCCACTCCCTCCCCCTTCCACACAATTACAGCACGGCACATTGGCACAAGTTGTGCAATACTCGGCTTCGGGCGCTGGCGCGCCCGAACCCCGGCCGCCTGGCGGCGGCCTGTCCGGCTTGGTGAGGTGGTCTGGTGGCGGTGCGACCGTGCTGACGATCTCGCGGTTGTCGCGCTGGAGCATCGGCTACTACAACGACACCGCCAATCAGGCCCGCCAGGCCTCGATGGACCGCCAAGCCGCCGGCGGCGGCCTGGGCGAGTACTACTCCGAAGGCGACACCCGGGTCCCGACGTGGATCGTCGTTGGGGACAAGAGCGCGGTCGGTGAGGCCACCGGATTGAACGGCGCTGCGCTCGATGGCGGGTTTGCTGACACTGAGACCGCGGCGCGGTGGCTCGATGATGGGGTGACCCCGAACGGGGAGGCCGGCCGGGCGTTCGGGACCAAAGGGGTGCACGGGTTTGACCTGATGTTCGCCGCGCCCAAGAGTGTGTCGCTGCTGCGGTCGCTGACCGATGACGTGGCCGAGAAGGTCATGCAGAACGCCCACGTCAAAGCCGTCGAAGCCGCGATGACCTACTTGCATGAGCATGCCGGATACACGCGGGTGCACAACGCGGTCACGGGAACGAAAGATCTGCAGCGGCTGCCCGGGCTGGTGGCCATCGCCTACCAGCATGAAACGAGCCGCTGCGGGGACCCGCACCTGCACACCCATGTCATCGTGCCGAACCGCCAGGCCCGGGCTGATGGTCGGCTGGTGTCGATCGACTCCAAGTCGCTGTATCACGAAGCCAAGGCCGCCGGGATCATCTACCAGGCAACGCTGCGCCACGAGCTGCACGCCGAGCGCGGCTTCGAATGGCAGCCCGTCGATGAACATTCCGGCATGGCCGAAATCGCCGGGGTGACCAAGGACAGCATCAAGGCGTGGTCGCAGCGGTCGACCCGACTGCGGGAATGGGCCAACGACAACCTCGTCGTCGTCGACGGCGAACCCACCGCGGCGCAGTTGGCCACGGCGCAGAAAGCCACCCGACCCACCAAACCCGAGCAACTCGCCTGGGAAGAACTCAAAGCGACGTGGCGCGCCGACGCGCGCGGTCTCCACCTTGACCGCGACGCGCACTTCGCCGCACGCGATGCGCGGCGCGCACAAGCGCACATTTCCGGACGAGCGCGCATCGCCGCCGCGCTTGCGCACATCGACAAGGCCGCGTTCACCCGCGCCGATGTCGTCGAGCTGATCGGCGCGGTCATGCCCTATGGCGAAGATCCTGGTCAGGGTCGGGATGTCCGGGCGCGCATCGAGGACCTCGCCGCGCGCATCGGTCTGCGGGTGAGCGCACCGCGCACCGCACATGAGCGCGAAGGACACGAGAAATACACCCTCACCGCGATCCTCAACGAGGAGATGCGCGCCCTGGACGCTGCCAGCGCCACCGATGGCCATGCGCGCTTGGATGTGCGCTCGAGCGAGCTGGCCGCGCTGTCACCGGATCAGGCGCGCGCGGTGACCGCGATCGGGACGTCGCAGTGGTTGGTCAATCCGCTCTCCGCACCCGCCGGCGCCGGAAAAACCCACTCCCTGCAAGCCCTGCGCACCGCCGCCCACCGCGCCCACAAAGAGGTACTGGTGCTCGCCCCGACCGGGACCGCGGTCGATCAAGCACTCGCTGACGGTGCCGGCGACCACGGCATGACCCTCGACAAAGCGCTGCACCAGCTCGACACCGGCACCCTGGCCCTCGATCAGCGCACCGTGGTGATCGTCGATGAGGCGTCCATGGTCGCCACCCCCAAGCTGCGCCAACTGCTGGAGACCACCACCACTGCCCGCGCGAAAACCGTGCTTGTCGGGGACCCCTACCAACTCGCCCCGGTCAAAGCCCGCGGCGGGATGTTCGACCAACTCTGTGCCGAGCTGCCCTGGACTCAGCGGCTTTCGCAGGTGTGGCGCATGCACGACCCGGCCGAACGCGACGCCTCCCTGGCGATCCGCAACGGGCGCGGCAACCGGCTGCGCAGAGCGGTCGGCTGGTACCGCAGCCACGACCGTCTGCATACCGGCGATCAGGTCAGCATGGCCGCCGACGCGATGGCTGCCTACCTCGATGACCGCGCCGCCGGAAAGAACACCCTGCTCGTCTGCGACACCTGGGATATCGCCGATGCGCTCAACCAGCGCCTCCACGACACCCTCACCACCGAGGGACCTACTGCTCAGGTGGCCCGCGACCAAGCGGTGCGGGTCGGCGACATCATCGTCAGCCGCGACAACGACCCCACCATCACCGTGCACCGCGGCTCCCACCATCCTGAGGGCCAGACCGTCGATCAGGTGCGCAACGGCAACCGGTGGCGGGTAGCCGGCGTCGACGAAAAATCTAACCGGGTCGCCGCCGAACGGCTCACCGACAAAGCTCGCGTCCTGTTCGACGGCGCTTACCTACGCCAGCAGGTCCACCTCGGATACGCCGTCACCGTGCACGCCGCGCAAGGCGTCACCGTCGACACCGCCCACACCATGCTCGGCGAGACCGCTTCCCGCACCCAGGCCTACGTCGGGCTTAGCCGCGGCCGCCAGACCAACCACGCCTACCTCTACACCCGTTTCAGCGGCGAAGCCGACCACGAACATAGCGCCCCCACGGCGGGGATGCATATCGCCCGTCGCGGCACTAAACACACGGCCGCACACGCACTCCAGACGATCCTGGCCAACGACGACCGCCCCTGCACCATGCACGCCGAAGCCCAACACACCGCCCGCGAACACCTCCCCGACATCATCGGCCAGGTCCTCGACCGCCACGAACAACGCCGCGGCACCTGGCAGGCCGCCTGGCGCGACCACACCCGCACCCAAGAGAGCCGCCAACAGGCCTACGAACGCTTACGCGCCGGACTGGAACGCAGCACCGAACGATCACGATCCCGCTGCCGCGACGTCGGCGGCCTCGAACTCTAAGAAGCGTCAGCCTACTGGTGGCGCCCACGCACGCGTGGAAATTGCTACGCGAGAGGCCATTTCAATTCGCAGCAGCGGAAGTGAGCTCTCTGTCCATTGCAGAATCGTCTCCAATGCCGACTTGCGAGTCGATTCGGCCGTCCCTTGATTGGCGTGCCGCGCCTCTTCGCATCGACGGATCGAGTCGCTAAACGCGGCGCGTACCGTTGCCGCCCACTCCGGGGCCAACCACGCCGGTAGTGCCGCCAGCACCCAACCGGGCGTGGCCTCAAAAGTGGCTTCCTCGGCTGGTGTGAACGCCCGCGGACAATCACGACTGCCAAGGGACTCGGCGACCATGCGAGACACCAGCATGTCCTTCGCGCTCGCTGCTGCTACCCGAGCCAGAACACCACGCTCATCGGCGCCAGCCCAGGTCATCGCCGCGGCTGCCGCGGAAATTGTGACCTCGGCGGCCTGCTCCAGCCGCCCCCACGCGTCGCTGGCCGCTGGCCCAGTCACGCTGTTCCTCGCTGCCCCGCAGCGTGTGCCTGGCCGGTCCACAGTTGGCGCTCGGCCGCGACGTGGTGAGCCAGATACACGACCTCGCGGTGATCGGGGACGCCGTGGCGCCACAACAACAGCAACTCCGCGAGCCGGGCCAGATTGTGCTGCACTCGCGCGTACGACGACGCTTCAGTGTCGGTGCCGATCCGGCCGGGTCGCTGCCCCGAGCTGTCGGTGATCGCCATCGGTAGCACGGCACTAGCGAGTTCGTCCCACTGCGATTCTGTGATTGCGGTGCCGCGGTCGAGGTGAGTGGCGATTTCGCGCAGCAGCGGCGGTATCGGCAGTGTCAGGAGTTCACTGGCCTGGGTGAACGTCACATAGGCGGTTTGGCGGGTGATCTCCAGGGACTCGCGCACATCGACCGGGGTTGCGCTGCTCAGCTGCGCATAGGTGACCGGATTGAGGGCCTGCAAGCGGTGCAGCCGGGTCTCATCCAACGGCGGCTGCACCGCACCCACCCCGGCGGGCGTATCCGTAGTCTGCATCGGGCAGTCGGCATAGTGCGGCACACCGGCCGCGCGTGCGGGTTGTGCCGATCCACCGAACCCTGTCGAAACCGCTACTGCCCACAGCTCAATATTCGGATCCAGCGCGGTCACGGACTGCGCATAGGCCACCATGGTCTGCGCCGGGTTGATCCAGCCGAACCAACGACGCCGAAAAGCATTGTCCAGACCTGCATCTGAGAACAACGACTCCACCCCTTTAGGTAGATGCACCCCCGCCGGGATGAACCCCGCGCCCTCGCCGGACGTCACTACTGTCAGGGTTTTCGCAGGTGTCTCGAACACCCCCACACACCAATCGATGGTGCCGTACTGGCGAGAAGCCTTCATCAGCTCCTCCACCAACGCGCACGCGTCGGCCAGCAACGGATCAGGCGCGGCCGATTTCGCTCCCGCCACCGCACCCGCAGCAGCCGCCGCACTTCCCGGCGCCACCACTCCGGGAGGCAGCGGTGTTCCCGGCCCACCCGCAGCCGACGACGCCGGGGCTGCTGGTGCACCAGGTGGGGCCGACGACGCAGACGCTGCAGACACCTGGCGCGGCGCAATGTCGGAGTTAAACGGCGGCAACAGACCCCCTGGCGCAGGTGCCGGTGACACCATCGGTGTCCCCACCGGCCCCCCTGGCGGCGCTGATCCGCCCGCAGACGCTGCCGGCGCACTCTGTGCCACCGGACCACCACCAGCCGGCACCGATTGCGCACCCCCAACACTCGCCACCCCGTAGGCGCCAGCCGTAGAACTCGACGGTTGCGCCGGGGGCGGGGCCACCGGCGGAGGCAGCACTGAACCACCGCCCGCCAGCCCCGCCTTGAACCCTCGTGAGAAATCAGACGGCGGCGTCGGCGTCCCTGCACTCGCCGCAGATGGCAGGCCAGCGCCCGCTGGCATCGACGACAAGCCCGCCGTCGGATTCACCCCACCAGGACCCAATCCACCGGCGCTACTGACGGGAGAAACAGACCCAGTTCCCGACAAGCCACCCGACCCCGGCATCTTCAACCCACCACCGCCAGTGCTTGCAGACGACACCCCACCGCCGCCCGCCGGTGTAGTCATCGACGCCATTGGCATCGGCGTTTCCGCCAAAGTGCCTTCTAGAGAGTCTGCGGTGGGTGGCTCGGCCTTTGGTGTGGTCCCTTCTGTGGTTGCCGGGGTAGCGGGATTCGCGCCCCCCGGGCTCTGCTCATTTGGGCTTGGCCCGTCCGATGCTGTGTCGTCGCCGGCAGCTGGTGTTTCTGAGCCGTCAACTCCCG
>JAXHTL010000066.1:0-22220 GCA_034190095.1 Actinomycetota bacterium | reverse complement strand
GCCGCGGCGGCCCCCCACCGCAAACCTGCCCACAACGCGGGCGGTCGCAGGCCCAGCCGCGGCGCACCGGTCAGCGCCCACACCGCGGTGCCGAACAGAACGTGCGGCACCGGATGCCAGCGCGCCGGAATCCGGGACGTCACGAGTTTCCAGCCGACCAGCACCACCGCCAGCCCGCCCGCACCCAGCCGTTGCCGCACTATTCACCACTCCCGTCCGGCAGGGCCCGCTGGAGCGCCGCACGGATCCGCGTCGTGTCGTCATCGGTCCAGCCCGGGGGTGCCGCCACGCCCACCCAGCCGTCGAGGATGAAGTCGCCGTAGTTGTGGCCGTGTCCGGCCGGAACCGAGACCGCATTGGTCATGTCGGCGGCCACCTGCCAGAACGTCACGATCGGATACCACCGCATGGACGCGGTGCGGTCCCGGCCCGGCGGTTCGGAGAGCCAGTCCGGACGGGTGAACAACAGGTCCTGCGACCACCAGACGATCGGGTCGGAGGCATGCTGCAGGAACAGCACCCGGGTGCCGTCCCAGGGCGGGGCGGTGTCCTCGGCGATCTGGGTGGCGTCGTTGCCCTGGGAGAAGCGCACGGTGCGGCCGTCGTCGTAGCGGGGCTGGACCTCCGGGGTCCCCGGATCGCGGCGGACGGTGAGACCGTGCCACAGCGGGCTGGCGTTGGGCGGGCCGACCCACAACACCGAGGAGAAACCCATCCGGGAGATGTCGGGCAGCCAGCTGAACGCTCCCTGACCGGCCATCGATCCCAGGCTCTCGCCGTAGAGCAGCAGCCGGGGCCGTTGCTCGGGGCGCAGTTGCACCCAGCGGTCGTGGATGGCGTCGATCATCATCCGGCCCGCCTCCATCGACTTCTGCTGGTGGGCCAGGAACGAGATCCAGCTCGGGAGGTAGGAATACTGTGACCCGACGATGGCGGTGTCGCCGTTGTACATCATCTCGACCGCCGCGGCGGCAATCGGGTTGATCCAGCCGGTGCCGGTGGCCGGCACGATGACCAGCACCTCGCGGTCGAAGGCGCCGGTGCGTTCCAGCTCGCTGAGCAGCACCGCCATCCGTCCCTCATCGGTCTCCGCGGTCTCCAGACCGGCGTAGACCCGGATCGGCTCGAGCGCCGGGCGCCCGTTGATCCGGGTCAGCTCGGCAGCGTCCGGACCGGTCGCCACGAAGGTCCGGCCCTGGTACCCCAGCGTGTCCCACTCCGCGAAAGATTCTGGGCTGCCGGACCTTTCGGGAACCTGGGGCTGAACCACCCCCGCTTCGGTCGTGGTGTTCTGCGGCTGGAAGATCCGGTTGGCGCCGGCCACGAACCCCCGCAGGAGCACACCGTTGACCAGCGTGATCACCAGCACCACCACGATCGCGGTCCCGATGAACAGGGCCAGCTCGTCGGACAGGCGCCAGCGGCGGATGAAGAACCGTGCCATCGTCTTGATCAGGTCGAGCAGCACCCGGGCGGCGGCCACACACAGGCCGCCGACGGCGGCTGCGACGACCAGGGTGCGCAGGTAGCTGACGGTGCCGGGACCTTCCATTCCCATCAGTGCCGACACCTGGCGCTGCCAGGCGGCGGCCGGGATCACCATGAGCACGCAGGCCCCCAGCGCCACCGTGACCGTGACCGCTTTCACCGCCGCGGCCACCCGCGGCGGAGGGGGCCGCCACCCTCGGCCTGCCAGCAGGAAGCGGCGAACCATCTTGACGACGAACACTCCGATCCCGTAGCCGATGGCGGCATTGATGCCGCCGATCAGCCCGGCGAACAGCCAGTCCCTGGGCAGCAGCGAGGGGGTCAGCGAAACGCAGAAGAACAGCGCCGCGAACGCGATGCCGGTGAAATCGAGCCGCAGCAACCGCCACGCCCACAGGTAGGCGGGGTGTCGTTGCGTCTCGTCGTGAGCCAAGAAGGCCCCGTCACCCGAACAACCCGGGCAGCACGCCCTCCCACGTGCCGCGCAACTCCTCCAGCGTCACGGTGAACAGGCCCTGCACCTCGATGGTGGGTTCTGCGGTCTCGGGCCCCTGATCCACCACGCCGACGCGGGTGGCCGGCAGCCCGCGGGCCGCACACATCGCGACGAACCGGCTCTCCTCGGTGCGCGGCACCGCCACCAGCACCCGGCCCGCCGACTCGGAGAACAGCGTGACGAACGGGTTCCAGCCATCGGGAACCACGATGCGGCACCCGGTTTCACCGGCCAGCGCGGCTTCGACGACCGCCTGGATCAGCCCGCCCTCGGACAGGTCGTGGGCGGCCGAGACCAGACCGTCGCGCGAGGCTGCGGTGAGCACCTCGGCCAGCAGTCGTTCGCGCTCGAGGTCGACCTTCGGCGGCACCCCGCCGAGATGATCGGCGGTGACCTGCGCCCAGATGGAGCCGTCGAACTCGTCGCGGGTGTCGCCGAGCAGGATCAGCGACTCCCCCGGCTCGGCGCCCAGCCCGGTGGGGATGCGGCGGCGCACGTCGTCGAGGACACCGAGCACCCCGACCACCGGGGTGGGCAGGATCGCGGCGGTGCCGGTCTGGTTGTAGAAGCTGACGTTGCCGCCGGTGACCGGAATCCCCAGCGCCGCAGCACCGTCTGCCAGGCCGTGCACGGCCTCACGGAACTGCCACATCACACCCGGGTCCTCCGGAGAGCCGAAGTTCAGGCAGTTGGTGACCGCGACCGGGGTGGCCCCGGTGACCGCGACGTTGCGGTAGGCCTCGGCCAGCGCGAGCTGCGCACCGGCGTACGGGTCCAGTGCGGTGTAGCGCCCGGACGCGTCGGTGGAGATCGCGATGCCCCGGCCGGTCTGCTCGTCGACGCGCAGCACCCCGCCGTCGGCGTGCTCGGCCAGCACGGTGTTGCCACGCACGTAGCGGTCGTACTGCTCGGTGATGAAGGCGCGGCTGCACAGGTGCGGGCTGCCCAGCATCGCCAGCAGCGTCGCGCGCAGCTCGTCACCGGTCGACGGGCGTGGCAGTGCGGCCGAGGTGTTCGCGATCAAGGCGTCCTGGCTGTCCGGCCGCGCCACCGGGCGCTGGTAGACGGGGCCCTCGTGGGCGACGGTGCGCGGCGGGACGTCGACGACGGTCTCTCCGTGCCAGGTGATCTCGAGCCGTTCCCCGTCGGTGACCTCGCCGATCACGGTGGCCAGCACATCCCACTTGCGGCACACCGCCAGGAAGGCCTCGACGTTGTCCGGGGTCACCACCGCGCACATGCGCTCCTGGGACTCGCTGGACAGGATCTCCGCCGGGGTCATGTTCGTCGCGCGCAGCGGCACGCGGTCCAGTTCGACCTTCATGCCTCCATCCCCGGCTGAGGCCAATTCCGAAGTCGCACAGGACAATCCCGCACCGCCCAAGTCCTGGATACCAACCACCAGATCGGCGGCATAGAGCTCCAGGCAGCATTCGATGAGCACCTTCTCGGTGAACGGGTCCCCGACCTGCACGCTGGGCAGCTTCTTGCGGCCCGTCGAGCCTGACTCGTCACCGCCGAAGGTCTCCGAGGCCAGCACCGACACCCCGCCGATGCCGTCCAGCCCGGTGCGGGCGCCGAACAGGATGATCTTGTTCCCGACCCCGGAGGCAAACGCCAGCTTGAGGTCCTCGCTGCGCAGCACTCCGACACACAGCGCGTTGACCAGTGGATTGCCCGCGTAGCACGCGTCGAACACCGTCTCGCCGCCGATGTTGGGCAGCCCCAGGGAGTTGCCGTAGCCACCCACGCCGCGCACCACGCCGTCGAGCACGCGGCGGGTGTCGGGGGCGTCGGCGGCGCCGAAGCGCAGCTGATCCATCACCGCGACCGGACGGGCCCCCATCGCCATGATGTCGCGCACGATGCCCCCGACGCCGGTGGCCGCACCCTGGTAGGGCTCGATGTAGGACGGGTGGTTGTGCGACTCCACCTTGAAGGTGGCCGCCCAGCCGTCGCCGATGTCGACGACGCCGGCGTTCTCGCCGATGCCGGCCAGCATCGCCGAGCGCATCTGCTCGGTGGTGGTCTCACCGAAGTAGCGCAGATGCACCTTGGAGGATTTGTAGGAGCAGTGCTCGCTCCACATCACCGAGTACATCGCCAACTCGGCATCGGTCGGCCGGCGGCCCAGGATCTCGCGGATCCGCTCGTACTCGTCGTCCTTCAGACCCAGCTCGCGGAACGGCTGGGGCTGGTCGGGGGTGGCGGCGGCCCGCTCGACGGTGTCCACCTCGTGGGTCAGCCCAGATGTCACCGCGCCAGTCTAGCCAGCGGATGCTCGGTCATCCGGACACGCAGAAGGCGTTGCCCTCCGGATCGGCCAGCACCACCCAGGTGAACTCCGCACCGAAGCTGTGCCGCCCCGTCTCACGCGCACCCAACTCGACCAGGCGAGCCACCTCGGCCTCCTTGTCGTCGGCGTGGAAGTCCAGATGCACCTTGTTCTTACCGGGTGTCGGGTCGGGTATTAGCTGAAAGCCCAGCGCCGGCCGGCCTTCGCCGGTCACCATCACGAAGTTGCCCGGCGCCACGGCGTTCACCTCGCCGCCGGCCGCCTCGGCCCACCAGGCGGCCAGCCCGTCGGGGTCGGCACAGTCGACGGTGATCATCTCCACATTCAGAGTCATGGGCAGACAGTAGGTCAGCCCGGTGACAGGAACGCGTGAAGCGCCGCCGAATAGCCGGCGACGTCGGCGGCGCCCATCACCTCGCGCGCCGAGTGCATCGCCAGCTGGGGAGCCCCGACGTCGACGGTGGGGATGCCGGTCCGCGCCGCGGTCATCGGCCCGATCGTCGACCCGCAGGGCAGGTCGGCGCGGTGCTCATAGCGCTGCAGTGGCACCCCGGCCTGGGCGCAGGCCAGCGCGAACGCCGCCGCGGTGCGGCCGTCGGTGGCGTAGCGCAGGTTGGGCTGCACCTTGAGCACCGGCCCGCCGTTGACCTCGATGAGGTGGCCCGGCTCGTGGCGCTCGGGATAGTTGGGGTGGGTCGCATGCGCCATGTCGCCCGAGGCCACCATCGATCCGGGCAGCCGGCGCAGGAAATCCTCCCGCCCGCCGCCGGCCGCCAGGGTGATCCGCTCCAGCACCGTCAGCAGCAGCTCGGACTGCGCGCCGTGGTCGGACTGCGAGCCCACCTCTTCGTGGTCGAACAGCACCAGCACCGGCACCACACCCGAGTCGGTGGACGCGGCCAGGAACGCCTCCAGCCCTGCGTAACAGGTGGCCTGGTTGTCCAGCCGGGGCGCACTCACCAGCGCGCCGTCCGCCCCGACCCGCCGCGACGGGGCCAGGTCGTGGGTCATCAGGTCGAAGCCGAGGACGGCGGCGGCATCGACGCCCGCCTGCTCTGCGACGTAGCCCAGGAAGGACCGGGTGTCCGAGCCCACGCCCCACACCGCGTTGACGTGGCGCTGCGGGTTGAGCTCGACGGCCTTGCGGTCCTCGGCCAGATGGATGGCCAGCTGCGGCACCCGCAGGATCGGTTCGTCGATCCGCACCAGGGCGTGCTCGACGGCGGCACCGGAGCGCACCGACAACCGGCCACTGATCCCGAGTTCGCGGTCCAGCCAGGAGTTCAGCCAGGCACCGCCGTAGGGCTGCAACGCCACCATCTGCCAGCCCGCGACCGAGCGGTCCGGGTGTTGCTTGACCCGCAGGTTGGGGCTGTCGGTGTGCGCCCCGACGATGCGGAACGGCGCAGCCGGGTCCGGGCCGGAGCGCCACGCGATCACCGACCCGGCCCGCACCATGAAGTGATCTCCGGCCCCGGGCCAGGGGTCGCTTTCGGAGAGCTCGGTGAACCCGGCGGCGAGCAACCGGTCCGCGGCGGTGCGGCAGACATGGAACGGCGACGGCGAGGCGTCGACGAATTCGCAGAGCCCGTCGGCGGACGCGGGGCGGGGCATGGCAGACATATCAACCCCATCCTTACCCCAAGAACAAGATCAGGTGGAGTTAGGGTGATCTTGTGGCACGTCCGCAACCCGTTCTGACGCCGCTGAGCCCGGCGGCGATCTTTCTCGTGGCGACCATCGACGACGGCGCCGCGGCGGCCGCCACCGTCCACGACGCGCTCGCCGAGCTCTCCGGCCTGGTGCGCGCCGTCGGTTTCCGGGTTCCGACCGCACAGCTCAAACTGATCGCCGGGATCGGTTCGGCCGCGTGGGACCGGCTGTTCGCCGGCCCCCGCCCGGCGGCGTTGCACGAGTTCGTCGAACTCGACGGCGGGCGCCACCACGCGCCCTCGACACCGGGCGATCTGCTGTTCCACATCAAGGGCGGATCCCTGGATGTGTGCTTCGAACTCGGCGGGCGCGTCCTGGCGGCGATGGCCGGGGCGGTGACCGTGGTCGACGAGGTGCACGGGTTCAAGTTCTTCGAGCAGCGCGACCTGTTGGGCTTCGTCGACGGCACCGAGAACCCGGACGGCCCGGACGCGGTGACCGCCGTGCAGATCGGCGACGAGGATCCGGGGTTCGCCGGGGCCAGCTATGTGCACGTGCAGCGCTACACCCACGACATGGGCGCGTGGAACGCGCTGAGCGTCACCGAGCAGGAACTCATCATCGGGCGCACCAAACTCGAGGACATCGAACTCGACGACGCGGTCAAGCCGGCCAACTCGCACGTCGCCCTCAACAGCATCGAGGACGAGGACGGCAACGAGCTTCAGATCGTTCGGGCGAACATGCCGTTCGGCAGCCTCGGCGACGGGGAATCGGGCACCTACTACATCGCCTACGCCGCCGATCCGGCGGTCACCGAGCGGATGCTGGAGAACATGTTCATCGGCGATCCGCCCGGCAACACCGACCGGATCCTCGATTTCTCGACGGCCGAGACGGGCACCATGTTCTTCGTCCCGACCATCGACTTCCTCGACGACCCGCCCCCGCTTCCCGGCGCGGGTGCCGAGCCCGCCGAGGACGAGCCCGAAAGCCCCTCCCCACCTACTGTTTACCCAGGGTCTCTGGCGATCGGCAGCCTGAAAGGACAACCGCAATGAACAACCTGTATCGGGAACTGGCGCCGGTCACCGAAGCGGCATGGGCCGAGATCGAGCAGGAGGCGACCCGGACCTTCAAGCGCCACATCGCCGGTCGGCGGGTGGTCGACGTCAGCGAGCCCGGCGGGCCGGTGACCGCCGCGGTCAGCACCGGGCACCTGATCGACGTGGCCGCTCCCGGCGACGGCGTGATCGCCCATCTGCGCGACGCGCAGCCGCTGGTCCGGTTGCGCGTCCCGTTCACCGTGCGGCGCAGCGATGTCGACGACGTCGAGCGTGGATCGCAGGACTCGGACTGGGATCCGGTCAAGGACGCCGCCAAGCAACTGGCGTTCATCGAGGACCGGGCGATCTTCGAGGGGTACGAGGCCGCGCACATCGGCGGGATCCGTAAATGCAGCTCCAACACCGCGCTGGCGCTGCCCGACGACCCGCGCGAGATCCCCGACGTCATCGCCCAGGCGCTGAGCGAGCTGCGGCTGGCCGGGGTCGACGGCCCCTACTCGGTGCTGCTGTCGGCCGATGTGTACACCAAGGTCGCCGAGACCACCGCGCACGGGTATCCGATCCTCGAACACCTCAACCGGCTGGTCGACGGTGACATCATCTGGGCGCCGGCCATCGATGGCGCGTTCGTGATGTCCACCCGCGGTGGAGATTTCGACCTGCAGCTGGGCACCGACGTGTCGATCGGCTACCTGTCCCACGATGCCGACACCGTGGCGCTGTACCTGCAGGAGACGATGACGTTCCTGTGCTACACCGCCGAGGCCTCGGTCGCGTTGACGCCCTAGGCCACCAGCACCGCGTCCAGCGCGGAGTAGAACAGGCCCAGGCCGTCGTCGGAGGGACCGGTGAGGGCCTCGGTGGCGTGTTCGGGATGCGGCATCAACCCGACGACGCGACCGTTGGCCGAGGCGATGCCCGCGATGTCGCGCATCGACCCGTTGAGGTTCTCCCGGTAGCGGAACACCACCCGTCCCTCGCCCTCGAGTTCGTCGAGCACGGTCTGGCTGGCGACGAAGCGACCCTCGCCGGACTTCAGCGGCACCAGCAGGTCGGCGCCCTGCTCGTAGCGCGTCGTCCACGCGGTGGAGTTCGAGGCGACCTGCAGCCAGACATCGCGGCAGATGAAGTGCAGCCCGGCGTTGCGGGTCAGCGCACCGGGCAGCAGACCTGCCTCGCAGAGCACCTGGAAACCGTTGCAGATACCCAGCACCGGCATGCCGCGCCCGGCGGCGGCGACAACCTCACCCATCACCGGGGCGAACCGTGCGATCGCTCCGCAGCGCAGGTAGTCGCCGTAGGAGAAGCCGCCCGGCACCACCACGGCGTCGACCCCCTTGAGGTCGGCGTCGGCGTGCCAGAGGTTGACCGCCTCGGCGCCGGCCAGCCGCACCGCCCGGGCGGCGTCGACGTCGTCGAGCGTGCCGGGGAAGGTGATGATGCCGACGCGGGTCACGCGCCACCCTCCCGGCTGACCGTCCAGTCCTCGATCACGGTGTTGGCCAGCAGCGACTCGGCGATCTCGGCGAGTTTCTCGTCATCGACCTCGCCGTCGACCTCGAGCTCGAACCGCTTCCCCTGCCGCACGTCTGCGATCCCGTCGAATCCCAGCCGGCCCAGCGCACCGACGATCGCCTGACCCTGCGGGTCGAGGATCTCGGACTTCGGCATGACGTTCACCACCACTTTTGCCACGGCGATCACTCTACCTGCGGCGACATCGGATCACCGGAGCGCGCGCACGTCACGCCCCCAAGCGGGTATGCATAGGGATATGCAGCTCACACATTTCGGCCACTCCTGCCTGCTGGCGAGCTTTCCGGACGGCTCGGGCTCGCAGACGACGGTCCTGTTCGACCCCGGCAACTTCTCGCACGGATTCGAGGGCATCACCGGCCTGTCGGCGATCCTGATCACCCACCAGCATCCCGACCACGCCGACACGGCGCGCCTGCCCGCCCTGATCGAGGCCAACCCGCAGGCCGCCCTCTACGCCGACCCGCAGACCGCGGCCCAGCTGGGAGCGCCGTGGACGGCCGTCAACGTCGGCGACCAGCTGTCCATCGGGCACCTGAGCGTGCGCGGCGTCGGCGGCACCCACGCCGTCATCCATCCCGAGCTCCCGACGATCGACAACATCTCCTATCTCGTCGGCGACGGTGAGCACGACGCCAGGTTGATGCACCCGGGTGACGCGTTGTTCGTCCCCGACGAGCCGGTGGACGTGCTCGCCACCCCGGCCGCGGCGCCGTGGATGAAGATCTCCGAGGCGGTGGACTACCTGCGGGCGGTGGCTCCGACCCATGCGGTGCCCATCCACCAGGCGATCATCGACCCGATCGCGCGGCCCATCTTCTACGGCCGGCTCACCGAGATGACCGACACCGACTTCCAGGTCCTCGAACCCGAGAACGGCACCGAGTTCTAGAGCGAATCGGGCGCGCAATGCGACACCGAGAGTCGATTGCGCGCCGGATTCGCTCAGCCGACGGCTCGTGCTGCCGCGCGCCCGGCTGCCCGGCCGGAGAACACGCACCCGCCGAGGAAGGTGCCCTCCAGCGACCGGTAGCCGTGCACCCCGCCGCCCCCGAAACCGGCGGCCTCTCCGGCGGCGTAGAGCCCGGGCAGCACCTCGCCGTCGCTGCGCAGCACCCGCGAGTCCAGATCGGTCTCCAAGCCGCCCAACGATTTTCGGGTCAGGATGTGCAGTTTCACCGCGATCAGCGGACCGGCCTTCGGGTCGGTCAGCCGGTGCGGGGCGACGACCCGGCTCACCCGGTCGGCCAGATAGCCGCGGGCGGCCCGGATCGCGGTGATCTGGGAGTCCTTGGTGAACCGGTTGGCCACCTCGCGGTCACGCGCGGTGACCTCGGCCTCGACGACGGCCAGATCGACCGGCTCGACATCGGGGACCGTGTTCATCGCCGCGACCAGCTCGCGCAGCGTGTCCGCGGTGACGAAGTCCACCCCCTTGTCGACGAAGGCCTGCACCGGCGCCGGCCCGCGCCGGGCACGCTCGATGACGGCGCGCACGCTGCGGCCGGTCAGGTCGGGGTTCTGCTCCTGACCGGACAGGCCGAACTCCTTGGCGATGATGCGCGCGTTGAGCACGAACCAGGTGTAGTCGTGGCCGGTGCGCGCGATGTACTCCAGCGTGCCCAGGGTGTCGAAGCCGGGGTAGAGCGGTGCGGGCAGCCGCCTGCCGGTGGCGTCCAGCCACAGCGACGAAGGCCCCGGCAGGATCCGGATGCCGTGCAACGGCCAGATCGGGTCGTAGTTCGTGATGCCCTCGGTGTAGTGCCACATCCGGTCGCTGTTGACGAGGTGGCCGCCGGCGGCTTCGGAGATGCCGAGCATCCGTCCGTCCACATGGGCGGGCACCCCGCTGAGCAGCTGCTCGGGCACCCGCCCGAGCCGGGCCGGCCAGTTCTTGCGGACCAGCTCGTGGTTGCCCCCGATGCCGCCGCTGGCCACCACCACGGCCTGGGCCCGGAACTCGAACTCCCCGACGGTGTCGCGCGAGGAGGCCACCCCCCGCGCGGCGGTGCTCGGTTCGAGCACCGCACCCCGCACCCCGACCACGGCGCCGCCCTCGACGATCAGCTCGTCGACCCGGTGCCGATGGGCGAAGCGGACCGCCCCGCCGGTGAGCCGACGGGCGAAGATGTCGACCAGCGCCGGCCCGGTTCCCCAGGTGATGTGGAACCTCGGCACCGAGTTGCCGTGCCCGCGGGCGTCGTAGCCGCCCCGCTCCGCCCAGCCCACCAGCGCGAAGGTCTGCAGACCGCGCTCACGCAGCCAGGCACGCTTCTCCCCCGCGGCGAAGTCGACGTAGGCGTGCGCCCACTGTCGGGGCCAGTGGTCTTCGGGACGGTCGAACCCGGCGGTGCCCAGCCAGTCCTGCAGGGCCAGTTCGTGGCTGTCGCGGATACCGAGCCGGCGCTGCTCGGGACTGTCGACGAAGAACAGCCCGCCGAACGACCAGAACGCCTGGCCGCCGATGTTGGCCGCGTTCTCCTGGTCGAGCACCAGGACCCGGCGCCCCCGTTCTACCAGCTCACACGCCGCGACCAGACCGGCCAGACCGGCACCCACCACGATGACGTCAGCATCATCTGCCATGGCGCCAATCTAGCCAGTGCGACGCGCTACGCGGCGTCGGTCAGCGCAGGTTGGGGATGCCAGTCGTAGACGGTGGGCGCGCAGGAGTGCAGCAACGCCAGGTCGACGGCGTCGAGCATCGCCTGGCGGGGGCCTGAACGGCGCAGGTGCCGGGCGGCGACCGCGACCCGCACGATGCCGTCGCGCCGGGCCGTGCGCTCGGCGGACAGCACCAGCGTCCGACACCACCACGGCTCGGCCAGGAAGCCCTCGCCGATACCGAGCACCCGGGTGCGCACGGTGTCCTCGCGGACCAGGTCGGTGATGCCGCTCAACCCGGCAAGCAGGCGGAAACCATTGCGCGGCAATACTTTCAAAGCTCCCTGCGACACGTTCCAGCCGGGGGCGGCGAACAGCCTGGTGCGCAGGCCGAGATGTTCGAGGATCCGGTCGGCGGCCATCAACCGCAGGTTGGCTTCATGGGCGGGCAGGCTCGCGAACTCGCCGCGGCGAGCCTTGGTGGCGGCCTCGTCGTATCCGTGCAGCACGACGGCGTCACCGCCGGCGCGTTGCGCCGCCAGCCAGTCGACGGTGTCCGCGTCCCGGTCGAGCCGGTAACCACCCTTGATGCGCGGGGCCACCAGGAACGACACCGGTACCCCGCGGTCGCGCAGGTCGGCGCGGAAGTCGGCCACGTCGGCGATCGTGCGATCGCTGACGCCCGAGATCGAGACGATCAGTTGTCCTGCCACATCCGCAGTGTCGCAATTTCAGGTGTCGCGACGGTGGACAACACGACGACGGCAGGTGTCATCTTCGCCGGACATGCGGCGGTCCGCGGCGATCAGCGCGGGACGACCTCTTCGATCGCCGCGATCACCTCGGGCGCGTCGGGGGCCGTGCGGGGCCGGAAGCGCCGAACCACCGCCCCGCCCGGGGAGACCAGGAACTTCTCGAAGTTCCACTGCACGTCGCCGGCTTCCCCCGAGTCGTCGGCGGCCTTGGTGAGCTCGGCGTAGAGCGGGTGCCGGCCCGGGCCGTTGACCTCGGCCTTGGCCAGCAGCGGGAACGTCACGCCGTAGGTGCTCGAGCAGAAGGTCAGGATCTCGTCCGGGCTGCCGGGTTCCTGCTCCATGAACTGATTGCACGGCACCCCGATCACGGTCAGCCCGCGCGCGGCATAGTCCTTGGCCAGCTGCTCGAGCGCCTCGTACTGCGGGGTGAGACCGCATTTGGAGGCGACGTTCACCACCAGCGCGGCGCCGTCGGTCAGCTCGTCCAGCGTGGTGGGCCGGCCGGCCAGGGTGGTCAGGGGTATGTCGTTCAGCGCTGAGTCCGTCATGCACCCCGACGGTACCCGCGACTCACTTGGTGAACAGCATGCGGGCCACCCGCTGCGCGGTGGCCACCGCATCGGTGTCGGTGTCGATCACCTCGTTGAGCCACAGCATCGCGAATCCGTGCACCAACGACCAGGCGGCCAGCCCGGCGGCCTGCGGGTCGTTCTCGGCCCGAGGGTCGTCGAGGGTCGCCACCCCCGCGGCCAGCTCCGCCCCGGCGGCTGCCTGCGCGGCGACCAGTTCGGCGTTGTCGGGGTCGACCAGCGAGCGGTCGAACATCACCTCGTAGTGACCGGGGTGGTCGACCGCGAACCCCACATACGCCAGTGCTGCATCCAGGAATTCGGGACGGGCCTGGGCCAGCGCGACCGCCAGCTGCCGCCAGCCCTGGGCGGCCAGGGCGGTGAACAGCCCACGCCGATCGGTGAAGTGGTGCGCCGGCGCCGCATGTGACACCCCGGCCGCGCGGGCCAGTTCGCGCAGCGAGACACCGTCGGCCCCGCGCTCGGCCACCAACGTGGCGGCGTGGGCGAGGATCACCGCCTTCAGGTCGCCGTGATGGTAGGTGCCCCGGGACATGTCACACGACCGGCGTCAGCGGTCGATGCGGGCGACGTCGAGCAGCCAGGCGTACTGGAACGCGGCTTCCTTCCAGCGTTCGTAGCGGCCGCTGATGCCGCCGTGGCCCGCGTTCATCTCGGTCTTGAGCAGCACCTTGGCCCCGTCCGCGCCGGGGTCGGCCTGTGCGTAGCGCAGTGCGGCAACCCATTTGGCGGGCTCGGTGTAGTAGACCCTGGTGTCGTTGAGCGACGTCATCGCCAGTATCGCCGGATAGTCGCGGGTGTCGACGTTCTCGTAGGGCGAGTAGGACTTCATGTAGTGGTAGACGTCGGGGTCGGAGAGCGGGTTGCCCCACTCGTCCCATTCGGTGACGGTCAGCGGCAGTGACGGGTCGAGAATGGTGGTCAGCGGGTCGACGAAGGGCACCGTGGCGAGGATTCCGGCGAACAGGTCGGGCGCCATGTTGGCCACCGCACCCATCAGCAGCCCGCCCGCACTGCCGCCGTAGGCCACCATGTTCTGCGGCCGGGTGACGTCGGTGCCGACGAGATGGCTTGCCACCGCGATGAAATCGGTGAACGTGTTGCGCTTCTCGAGCATCTTGCCGTGCTCGTACCAGGGCCGTCCCAGCTCGCCTCCACCGCGGACGTGGGCGACGGCGAACGCCATGCCGCGGTCGAGCAGCGAGAGCCGCGCGATGGAGAAGCGCGGATCCTCACAGGCTTCGTAGGCCCCGTAGCCGTACAGCAACACCGGCGCCGGATACTGCAGCCCCGCCCGGTGCACGATCGAGATCGGCACCCGCGCGCCGTCTGGGGCCACCGCCCAGTCCCGGCGCTCGACGTAGTCCTGCGGCCGATAGTCGCCCAGCACCGGCTGTTCGCGCAGCAGGGTGCGCTCTCCGCTGCCGAGGTCCAGGTCGTAGATGCGTACCGGGGTGACGAAGGAGGTGGCACCGATGCGCAGCTTCGGTGCGCTCCAGTTCGGGTTGGCCGACAGCCCCACCGACATCAACTCCGAGTCGAAGGTGATGTCGGTGCGGTCGCCGTACCCTGCCTCGCTCAGTGTCCACAGCTGGATGCGCGGCAGCGCGTCGGCGCGGTAGCTGACCACCAGATGGCCGTCGAACGCGTCCACGGCGTCCAGGCGCACGTCGCCCCGGTGCGGGATCAGGGTCCGCACGTCGGTGGGGTCGCTGACCGGTGCGTCGACCATGGTGAAGTTCTCGGCGCCGTCGTTGTGCAGGATCAGGAACCGGTCCTCGCCGCCGACGACGGCGTGGTCGATCGAGTACTCGACGCCGTCACGTCGCGGCCACACCGTCTGGAACTCGGCGGCGGGGTCGGCGGCGTCGGCGTAGCGCAGCTCGGAGGTGACCGCACTCCCGGCTGCGATGACGACGTAGGCGTTGCTTCGGGTGCGCCCGACTGCCACCCAGAACCGTTCGTCGGGCTCGTGATACACGCGTTCGTCGGGGTGCTCGGAACCGAGTCGGTGCCGCCAGACCGTGTCGGGGCGCCAGGCGTCGTCGACGGTGACGTAGTAGACGGTGTTGTTGTCCGCCGCCCACGTCGCTCCCGCGCCGATGCCGGCGATCTCATCGGGGTAGCGCTCGCCGGTGCGTAAGTCCTTGAACCGCAGCGTGTACCGCTCGTCGCCCTTGACATCCACCGAGTAGGCCAGAATGTTGCCGTCGACACTGACGCTGGCTGCGCCGAGGGAGAAGAACTCATGGCCCTCGGCTTCGACGTTCTCGTCGAGCAGCACCTGCTCGCCGGGGATCTCGGTGTTCTCGTCGAACTGGGGCGGCGCCCAGTCGTCCGGATCGGTGACCGGACAACGGCACTGCACGCCGTACTGCTTGCCCTGGAAGCTGCGCCCGTAGTACCACCAGTCGCCGCGCCGGGTGGGCACCGACAGGTCGGTTTCCTTGGTCCGGGATTTGATCTCGTCGAAGATCTTCTGCCGCAGTGATGCCAGGTCGGCGGTGACGTGTTCGGTGTAGGCGTTCTCGGCCTCCAGGTAGTCGATGACCTCCTGGTCGGACTTGTCCCGAAGCCACTCGTAGGGGTCGACGAAGACATCGCCGTGGTGTTCGCGATGGGTGTCGACCCGTTTGGCGACGGGTGGCTTCACGCGTTTCCTCCGATCCAGTCTTCGAAACGAAGACCTGAAATACGTTCGTATGCTTCGATATAGCGATCTCGGGTGGCTTCGACGATATCGGCCGGCAGCGGCGGCGGGGGTTCGTCGCCGCTGCGGTCCCAGCCTGACTGCGGACCGGTGAGCCAGTTTCGCACGAACTGTTTGTCGAAACTCTGCTGGACCTCGCCCTCGGTGTAGCCGTCAGCCCGCCAGTACCGCGACGAGTCGGGGGTGAAGACCTCGTCGGCCAGCTTGAGTTCGCCGTGTGCGTCGACGCCGAACTCGAACTTGGTGTCGGCCACGATGATGCCCTTGGTCAGGGCGTGGTCGGCGCCCTGGGCGTAGATCGCCAGGGTGCGGTCGCGGACCTGGCTCGCGCGCTGTTCGCCGAGGGCGGCCACCACGTCGTCGAAGGTGATGTTCTCGTCGTGCTGGCCGAACTCGGCCTTGCTGGCCGGGGTGAACAGCGGCTCGGCGAACTTGCTGGCCTCGGTCAGACCGGCCGGCAGCTCGATCCCGCACAGGGTGCCGGTCCGGCGGTAGTCGATCAACCCGGAGCCGGTCAGATAGCCGCGCGCCACCGCCTCCACGGGCAGCATGTCCAATTGCTCCACCACCAGGGCGCGGCCCAGGACGGCTTCGGGGATGCGCGGGTCATCGGGCGGGCCGGCCAGGTGGTTGGGGGCATCAACCAGGTCGAAGAAGAACACGCTCATGGCGGTCAGGATGCGGCCCTTGTCCGGGATCTGGGAGTCCAGGATGTAGTCGTAGGCCGAGATCCGGTCGCTGGCGACGAACAGCAGGTGCCCGTCGTCGATGCGGTAGAGCTCTCGGACCTTGCCGCTGGCCAGATGCTGGTAGTCGGTCAGAGCGGGACGCATCGGGTCAGCCTAACGGTCGGCCAGAGCCCTCCCGTGTGTTGTGATCGATCCCATGAGTTCGCGATGGGTCCCCTACGCCACCACGCCGACACGGCTGATGTGGCAATTGATCAGCGACGTCGTGGTGGTGATCTGGACGGCGATCTGGATTTTCGTCGGCGCAGCGGTGCACTCGGCGGTGTCGCTGATCTCCGACTTCGGCTATCAGGTCGAAGACGGCGCCACCGGCATCGCCGGTGGCCTCGATTCCGCCGGTGAGAGCGCCTTCGGGATTCCGCTGATCGGATCCGGGCTGGCCGGCCCGCTGATCGGCGCCGCCGACGCCGCCGAGGGCATCGCCGGGGCCGGACAGAATCTGGGGGTGACGGCCGGCTGGCTGGCGTGGCTGCTGGCGCTGGCGGTGGCCGCACCGCCGATCATGGCGTTGTTGATGCCGTGGTTGTTCCTGCGGGTGCGCTTCGCCCGGCGCAAGTGGACGGCGGTGACGCTGGCCTCGACGGCTGCCGGGGAGCAGCTGCTCGCGCTGCGGGCGCTGGCCAACCGCCCGTTGGCCAAGCTCGCGGCGGTCAGCACCGACCCGGTCGGGGCGTGGCGGTATCAGGATCCGATCGCGATCCGCGGGTTGGCGGCGCTGGAGTTGCGTTCGGTCGGGATTCGCGTCAAGGCGGTCCGGCAACCGGACTGACTCACGCGGTCAGCTCGACCACCAGGTGGCGGATGCCGGTATGGCGGTTGCTGCGCGCCCACTCGACCGGCTTGGCCAGCTGCACCGCGCGGTACCGGGACACGATCTCCTCGAACAGCACCCGTAGTTCCAGGCGGGCCAGGTTGGCGCCCAGGCAGTAGTGCACACCGTGACCGAATCCCATGTGCGGATTGGGCTTACGCCGGACGTCGAAGCTGTCGGGGGCAGCGAACACGGCGGCGTCGCGGTTGGCCGAGCCCTCCCAGACCAGCACCTTCTGACCGGGCTCGAGGGCCTGCCCGCCCAGGGTGGTCGCCCGGGTGACCGTGCGCCGCTTCGACGGCGACGGGGAGGTCCAGCGCACCATCTCCTCGACGGCGGTGGGCAGCAGTCCCGGATCGGTCCGCAGTGCGCGGTAGGCGTCGGGATGCTCGGCCAGCGCCAGCAGCCCCCCGGCGATCGCGTTGCGGGTGGTCTCGGCTCCGGCGCTGAACAGCAGGTTGAAGAACAGGTAGCTCTCCAGGTCCGAGAGGGCGGGGTCGTCGGAGTTGACCACCACCGAGAGCATGTCGTCGCCGGGTTGTGCCCGTTTGGCGGCGATGAGTTCCTGTCCGTATGCGTAGATCCGCGACCCGGCCTCCTCGACGGACAGGCGGGTGATCGACGCCTTGCGCGAGCCACCGAAGTCGAAGCTCGGCTCGATCGCCTCGAAGAGCCAGTGCCGTTCGGATTCCGGAACCCCGAGCAGGATGCAGATCATCTGCATGGGCACCTCGGCGGCCACGTCGACGAGGAAGTCAACGGGGGTGCACGGCTCGACACCATCGAGCAGCCGGCGGGCCCGGCTGCGCAGGTCGTCTTCGACCCGCCGGATCATCCTGGGTGTCAGGCCGGAACTGACCAGCCGGCGCACCGCGGCGTGCCGGGGGTCGTCCATCATATTGAGCAGTTGCCCGGCGATCGGCAGGTCCTGCAGCAGGGTGCCGCCGAATGGCCGGTCACCGCCGGTGACCGACGAATAGGTGTCCGGATCGCGCAGGACGGCAAGGGTTTCGGCGTGGGTGGCCACCGACCAGAAGCCCTCCCCGTCGGGAGTGTTCTCGGTGGGTGGATGCCAGTACACCGGCGCCTGGGCGCGGTGCGTCGCGAACAGGGCGTGCGGGAAACCGTCGGCGAAGTTGTCCAGGTCGGTGAGATCGACCCGGGCGAGCTCCCCCGCCAAGGTCACAGGATGGCCCCCGAGGTGTACTTGGCGGCTTCGGGAAACTGACCGACCAGGTCGTCGACCGCGGCGACGACCCTGTCCACCTGGTCGCCGGCCGCTCCGGTGAACACCTGCTTGTCGGCCAGCGCGCCGTCGAGGGCTGCCCGGTCCAGCGGCAGCCTCGGGTCGGCGGCCAGCCGGTCGAGCAGGTCGGGTTCGGCGCCGCGCTCGCGCATCGCCAGCGCGACCGCGACGGCGTGTTCCTTGATGACCTCATGGGCGGTCTCCCGGCCGACGCCGGCCCGCACCGCGGCGATGAGAATCCGGGTGGTCGCCAGGAACGGCAGGTAGCGGTCGAGCTCGCGCTGGATCACCGCGGGGTAGGCGCCGAACTCGTCGAGGACCGTCAGGAACGTCTCGGTCTGCCCGTCGAGCGCGAAGAACGCATCGGGGAGCGCCACCCGGCGCACCACCGAACAGAACACGTCGCCTTCGTTCCACTGCGCACCGGCGAGCTCGCCCGCCATCGAGGCGTAGCCGCGCAGCACGACCTGCAGCCCGTTGACCCGCTCGCAGCTGCGGGTGTTCATCTTGTGCGGCATCGCCGAGGAACCCACCTGCCCGGGCGCGAATCCTTCGGTGACGAGCTCGTGGCCGGCCATCAGCCGGATGGTGTGGGCCAGCGACGACGGTCCGGCGCCCAGTTGCACCAGCGCCGAGACCACGTCGTGGTCCAGCGAGCGCGGGTAGACCTGACCGACGCTGGTCAGGATGTCGGTGAAGCCCAGGAACCCGGCGACCCGGCTCTCCAGCCCGGCGAGGCGTTCGGTGTCGCCGTCGAACAGGTCGAGCATGTCCTGGGCGGTGCCCATCGGGCCCTT
The DNA here is from genome assembly GCA_034190095.1 of Actinomycetota bacterium. Classification (GTDB taxonomy): domain Bacteria; phylum Actinomycetota; class Actinomycetes; order Mycobacteriales; family Mycobacteriaceae; genus Mycobacterium. Next base: position 3,422 of record JAXHTL010000066.1, on the reverse strand, counting down.
GATGCCGCGCAGCGGGTAGCGATCGATGAGCTCACGCACCCGCTGCAGCGCAACCAGCATCTCCTGGGCTGCCGAGGCGAAGCGCTTGCCCAGTGTGGTGGCCTGTGCGGCGACGTTGTGCGAGCGGCCCGCCATCACCATGTCGCGGTAGAGCGCGGCGCGCTCGGCGAGCCGGGCGACCACCGCGACGCCGTGCGAGAACACGAGCTCCAGCGAGCGGCGGACCTGCATCTGCTCGACGTTCTCGGTGAGGTCGCGGCTGGTCATCCCCTTGTGCACGTGCTCATGTCCGGCCAGCGCGTTGAACTCCTCGATGCGTGCCTTCACGTCGTGGCGCAGCACCCGCTCACGCGCGGCGATCGAATCGAGGTCGACGTGGTCGAGCACCCGCTCGTAGTCGGCGAGCACCGAGTCCGGGACCGGCACGCCCAGCTCGGCCTGGGCACGCAACACCGCCAGCCACAGCCGGCGCTCGGCGACGATCTTGGCCTGCGGGGACCAGATCGCGACCATCTCCTCGCTGGCGTAGCGGTTGGCCAACACGTTGGGGATGCTCACGGACATCTAGCTTACGAGCGCGGCCGGCCGGTCGGCCAACAGGTGTGCCGGCCGAGCCCGCCATCAGGCACCCCGGCCATGAGGCACAGTAGGCACATGTTCTTCGTCGGGCTGGATCTCGCATGGGGCCAGCGCAAACCCACCGGGGTCGCGGTCGTCGACGACACCGGGCGGTTGTTGTCGGCGACCGCGGCGACCGACGACGCCTCCATCCGGGCGGCGCTGCTCCCCTACGCCGAGGGGGACTGCGTGGTCGGCATCGACGCGCCCATCGTCGTGGTCAACCCCACCGGCCAGCGTCCGGCCGAGCGCGAGCTCAACGCCGACTTCGCCCGGTTCCAGGCCGGGGCGCATCCGTCCAACACCGGCAAGCCGGAGTTCGCCGACGGAACGCGGGCCGGGCGGCTGGCCGCCGAACTGGCCCTCGACATCGACCCGTACTCGGATGCGCCGCGCCGGGCGATGGAGGTCTACCCGCACGCGGCCACCGTGGCGTTGTTCCGGCTGGGACGCACGCTGAAGTACAAGGCCAAGCCGGGTCGCGGGGTCGCGAAGCTGCGCACCGAACTGCAGCGGCTGATGGAGCACATCGAAGCGTTGGCCGGTGCCGAGCCACCGCTGCGGGTCGGCGACTGTGACGATTGGGCCCAGCTGCGCTCCATGGTGGACAACGCCGAACGCAAGAGCGAGTTGCGGCGCGTGGAGGATCCGGTGGATGCGGTGCTGTGCGCGTACGTGGCGCTGTACGCGACGCGACGACCCGACGATGTCACCGTCTACGGCGATGCGGACACCGGCTACATCGTCACCCCCACGCTGCCCCCCGGTCTGGGGCCCGCGCCGCCGGAGCCGACCCCCGGTGCGGTGCATGACGCGATCGCGACGTTCGCCGAGCGCCGCCCGCAGTTGGCGCAGTCGACCGAGCGCTATCTGTCGGCGGTGACCGCCCTGCTCGACGATGCCGGGATCAACTATCTGAGCGTCACCGCCCGCACCAAGTCGGTGGCCTCGTTCGCCGCCAAGGCGGATCGGCACCTCGATGGACGCCGGCTCTACACCGACCCGCTGTCGGAGATCACCGACCAGATCGGGTTGCGGGTGATCACCTATCTGCGCGACGACGTGACCACGGTAGCCAATCTGCTCGGCGAGGAGATGCGGCTGCTCGACGACCGGGACATGGGGGTGGAGACCGCCAGCGAGGGCCGCTGGGGCTATGCGAGCAGGCATCTGCTCGTCGCGGTCGAGGGTGAGACGCAGCCGGCGTCGGTGCAGGTTCGGACGATCCTTCAGCACGCGTGGGCCGAGTTCGAACACGATGTGCGCTACAAGGGTTCGATCCCCGAAGAGGACGCACCGGATCTCGACCGGCGGTTCACCCTGGCCGCGGGCCTGCTCGAACTGGCCGACCGCGAGTTCTCCGCCATTCGCGAGCGGCTGCGCTCGACCGTTCCCGCCGAGCGCGCATCGGATGCCACCTCCGACCCCCGGATTCCGACCCCGGTGCTGGCGACGTATCTGGGCAACCGGTTCCCCGATGCCGGGTGGTCCAGAACCGACCACTACGCGTGGATCGCCGGTCTGCTGCTGGATCTGGACATCGATTCGGTCGACAGGCTGGACGCGCTGCTCAACGGTGTCGACACCGATCGCGTGAACGCGGTGATGGAGTATCGCTACCCGGCGGGGGCGGTGCGGCGCCTCGACGACGTGTTGTTGGCGGTGTTCGGTGCGCGCTACATCGCGCTGTCAGGCAACGGGCACCGTACGAAGCTGCTGGAGAACAGGTTCGCGCGATTGACGGGCCTCGACTTCGAGAGGCAGACCGGCGGGCCGGCGTGACCGCCGGTGTCGGCGTCTCACCGACTCGGCCATGCCGACGATCCCGACGGCCTGAATCAGGCCCACGGCAAGGATCGGCCACCCCGCCGCGCCGACCACGACCACCAGTGCGCGGGTGGCCGGCGGCACCCGCCGCCCGCAACGGCGGTCGGCCACGAGGAATCCGCCCAGTGCGGTGAGAACGGCCCCGTAGAAGTACATGGAGAGCATGGCGGCAATATTCGCCATCCGCGGCGCCCGCACCCATCCTTTCGCTCGCCGTGAATATTTGGAGCGGCGGTTCGCCCCGGTCGGTTGCGGCATTGATGAGAGTTCACTCATCTACGTCTCCCGCGACGTTCATCATCGGCGGCGACTCTGGATGTGTCCGCACCGAGCCGAACAGGAGCACGCCATGACTCGAGCCCGCCTCTGGAAGACGATCGTCGTCGGCGCCGCCATGACCGGGCTCGCGGTGGTCAGCGCGGGGCCCGCGACGGCAGGCACCGGCGCGACGGCGGGAAGCGGCGCCGCATCCACCGCCGTCGTGGCCTCCGAGACGACCGCCGCCTCGACCGGAACCGACTACGGCCGCGGCACGACCCGCTCGGACAATTCGCCGGGATCGGCCGGCGGTCTGTCCTGATCGCGGGCTGTGCGGCCGGGCAGCGCTAACCGGGATCGGTGCGGAAACCGCGCGGGGTGGCGGTCATCGAGGTGACTGCATCGAGAAGGGCCGCAACCGCCTTGGGGTCGTGGGGGCGTTGCCAGCCGAAGGTCGTGGGGCGTTGGGCGCGGTCGTGCCAGAAATACCCAGGTCCGGAGTCGGGGCAGGTGGCCACCAGCCACACCGGGGTGTCGGCACCGTCGGCAGGATCACGCAGCAGTGGCCTGGTGACACTGCGGAACACCGGCAGCGCGTCGGCCACCCCCGGCGTCTCGACCCACCCGGGGTGGGCGCTGTAGACGTGAACACCGGTGCGCGCCAACCGCTGCGCCCACGCATCCGCCAGCACGACCTGCATCCGTTTGGTTCTCGCGTA
>JAXHTL010000065.1:0-22234 GCA_034190095.1 Actinomycetota bacterium | reverse complement strand
ATCCCGGGTCGCTACGCTCCTGCCCTCCGGAGAAGCCGTCGCGCAGGTCGATGAAGATGACGCCGCCGTGGTCACGGCGGCGGGCCACCCAGCCGGCCAGCGTGACCGTCTGACCGGCGTCGGCGGACCGCAGCGAGCCGGCGGTGCGGGTGCGCAGCACGAAGTACTCCTCGAAGTCGGGGGTGCAAACGACTGCTCAGTCTAAGGGGCGCCCCGGGCGGTCCCGACTAGACAGCTATCGTGATCTGTCTCCTGCAGGCGAGCCCGAAACGAGGGACCGTGGCCAAACGTCATCCGTGCATGCGGGTCGACATGGATTTCGTCGACTCCGCCCCGTACCGGTTCGTCAGCACCGTCGACCTGGCGATCACCCCCGAGCAGCTCTTCGAGGTACTCGCCGACGCGACCTCGTGGCCGCAGTGGGCGACGGTCATCACCAAGGTGACCTGGACCAGCCCGGAGCCGCGCGGGGTCGGCACCACCCGCACCGTCCACATGCGCGGCGGCATCGTCGGCGACGAGGAGTACCTGGTCTGGCAGCCCTACACCCGGATGGCCTTCCGGTTCAACGAGTCCTCCACCGGCAGCATCTCGGCTTTCGCGGAGGACTACCGCGTCGTCGAGACCGCCACCGGGTGTCATCTGACCTGGATCATGGCGCTGCGACCCAACGGTGTGGCCGGGCGGTTCGGACTGTTCGCCGGCCGCCCGGTGATGGGGTGGTTGTTCCAGCGGTTCCTGCACAATCTGCGCCGGTACACCGAGCAGCACTACCCCGCTGCGCCGAACTAGTACACCGCCGACCAGGCCGAACGGCGCGGGTCGTCGGGGTCGGCGGCCATCACGTCGCGGGTGGAGGTGATCAGCCGGGTCAGCCGCTCGCCGGTCTCGTAGACCGGCCAGTGCTCGTCGTCGACGCTCTCGGTGTCGCGGGCGAAGTCCAGCCAGGCGCGCTGCATCCGCCTGCCGACCGAGGGCTGGAACCGCCGGCCCAGGGGGTGCAGCTTACGGCCGATGAACGAGGCGTAACTGTGCTGGATGTGCACGATCTCGCTGCCGTGGGTGGCTCCGAGGCCCAACATCCGCAGGCTCAGGCCGAAGTGGTCGAACCGGTACACCCGGGTCGGTGCGTGCGCGCTGTAGGCGTCGGCGAACGCCCAGGTGGGACCGCCGAACATGACGTCGGAGCCGATCGCCACCAGCGCGCTTCGCCGCGGATAGTGCGGATAGGCCTGCAGCACCGACGTTTTGGCCCAGGGCGCCACCCGCTGGAAGTACGCGTCGATGGAGGCCCGGGTGGTCGGCAGCATCGGCGGCTTGGTCCAGGCGAACATCGAGGCCTCGTGGCTGTTGGTGCCGATGATCAGCGGCACCCGGGCCAGTAGCCCGTCTCGCGCCGCCTCGAGCGGGTGGCGGGGTAACAGGTCGGTGCCGTGCGTCAGTCCATAGGCCAGGGTCGGTGTGGCGGCCGCACTCTTGAGTTGCACCTGCCCGGCCGCCCGGCGCAACTGCCGTTGCGGCAGCGCCTTGACCTCGCCGGGGCCGACACCCAGGCGCGCGACGAAGTCGCGGGCCCGGGCCGCCCGCACCTCCCGGTCGGCGATCAGCGGCAGCGCCGGACTCTGGGCGATGGCCCGGTGCAGCAGTCCGCTCGCGGCCGGGCTGGCCAGCAGCGCCAGCACCGAGGTTGCGCCGGCCGACTCGCCGAACACGGTGACCCGGTCGGGGTCACCGCCGAACGCGGTGATGTTCTCCCGCACCCAGCGCAGCGCCGCGATCTGGTCCCGCAGCGCGAGGTTGTCGTCGAATCCCGGGCCCAGATCACCGAGCTCGAAGCCACCGAACACCCCGATCCGGTAGGTGACGTTGACGACGACCACGTCGCCGTTGGCCGCCAGCCGCGAGCCGTTGTAGAGCTGGAACTGCCCGGCGCCGTAGACGAACGCGCCGCCGGGAATCCACACCATCACCGGCAGCGAGGCGGTGGTGTCCGGCGACCACACCGTCAGGGTCAGGCACGCCTCGTCGCGCACCTTCGGGTCGTCGCGCCCGCCTCCGACGAACGACTTGGTCTGCGGCGGCAGCGGTCCGTGGTCGCGGGCATCGCGGACCCCGGTCCACGGCTGCACCGGTGCCGGCGCGAGGAACCGGCGTGCTCCCACCGGCTGTTCGGCGTAGGGCACGCCCCGCCAGACCACGACGCCGCCTTCGGTCTCGCCGCGCAGGTCGCCCGACGGGGTCGTGACGATCCTGGGATCTCCGGCGACGACAGGCACATTCCGAATCGTAGTGTGCAAAGCTGAACCTGCCTGGTTGGCCGGGCGGCGAGACGGGGTGAGGCGATGACCTTCAACGAGGGCATGCAGATCGACACCAGCACCACCTCCACCAGTGGTGGGCGCGGACCCGGCCGTGGCATCGCGATCGGCGGCGGCCTGGGCGGACTGCTCATCGTCGTCGTCGCGTTGTTCCTCGGCGTCGATCCCAGCACCGTGGTGCCCCAGCAGACCCAGATCGACACCGCCGGAGCGGACGCGGCGGGGTTCGACCTGAGCCGGTGCCAGACCGGCGAGGACGCCAACCGCATCGTGCAGTGCCGCGTGGTGGCGACGGGCAACTCGGTCGACGGGGTGTGGGAGCAGCTGATGCCCGGCTACACCCGCCCCAGCATCCGGCTGTTCAGCGGTTCGGTGAGCACCGGTTGCGGTCCGGCCACCAGCGAGGTGGGCCCCTTCTACTGCCCGGTGGACCAGACCGCCTACTTCGACACCGATTTCTTCGATGTCCTGGTCGACCAGTTCGGCTCCAGCGGCGGGCCGCTGGCACAGGAGTACGTCGTCGCGCACGAGTTCGGTCACCACGTGCAGAATCTGGAGGGTGTGCTCGGGCGCGCACAACGTGATCCGCAGGGGGCCACCGGCGCGGGCGTCCGCACCGAACTGCAGGCCGACTGCTACGCCGGGGTGTGGGCCCACCACGCGGCGATAACCAGACAGGAGAGCACCGGAGTGCCATTTTTGGAACCGTTGAGCGACAAGGACATCGCCGATGCGTTGTCGGCCGCGTCGTCGGTCGGCGACGACCGGATCCAGCAAGCCGCCACCGGCCGGGTCAACCCCGAGTCGTGGACGCACGGTTCCTCCGAACAGCGCCAGAAATGGTTCACCGTCGGCTATCAGACCGGCGACCCGGCCCGCTGCGACACGTTCGCCACCGACAACCTTGGCTAGGGTGGCCACAGCGGTCGACGCCGTCGCCGACCGCTACCTCGAGACGATGGCCGCCCTCGACCCCTGCGCGGCGACCGAGTCGGGGATCTCGGGTTACGACGACCAGATCACCGACTACTCCCCCGACGGGTTCTCGGCGCGCGCGCACGCCGCCCGCACCGCGCTGCGCGAGCTCGACGCCACCGAACCCGTGGACGCCGCCGACGCGGTCACCATGGCCGCGATGCGCGAACGCCTCGGCGTCCTGCTCGACATGCACGACGCGAAGCTCGACCTCGGTGAACTGAACGTGATCGCCTCGCCACTGCAGACGATGCGCGACGTGTTCGACCTGATGCCCACCGACACCGCCGACGACTGGGCCGTGGTCAGCGCCCGGTTGTCGCAGATTCCCCAGCGCGCGGCGGGTTACGCCGACGCGCTGCGGGCCGCGGTGGCGGCCGGCCGGGCCCCCGCGGCCCGTCAGGTGCGCCGGGGCGTCGAGCAGGCCGGCAAGATCCAGTACCTGTTCACCCGGATGGTCGCCGACGCCGCCCCGGGCAACGTTGCGCTGCACGACGAGTTGCGCCGGCACGCCGAGGATGCGGCCAACGCCTACGCCGGGCTGGTCCGGGTGTTCCGCGAGGACATCGGGCCGCACGCCCGTGAGGTCGACGGCTGCGGACGCGAGGCCTACCGGGTGCTCTCGCGCAGCTTCCTGGGCTCGGCGGTCGACCTGGACGAGTCCTACGAATGGGGCCTGGATCTGCTGGCGCGCATCGTCGCCGAACAGGACGCGATCGCCGGTCGCCTCTACCCCGGGGCCACCGCCGCCGAGGCGCTGCGCCGACTCGACGGCGAGGCCCGTTACGTCATCCACGGCACCGACACGCTGGCGCACTGGATGCAGGACCTGTCCGACCGCGCGGTGGATTCGTTGGCCGGCAGCCACTTCGACATCGCCGAACCGCTGCGGCGCCTCGAGTGCCGCATCGCCCCGACCCAGACCGGCGGGATCTACTACACCGGCCCGTCGGAGGACCTGTCGCGCCCGGGCCGGATGTGGTGGTCGGTGCCCCCCGGTGTGGACACCTTCCACACCTGGCAGGAGACCACCACGGTGTTCCACGAGGGCGTTCCCGGCCACCACCTGCAGATCGGTCGCGCGGTGGTGCTCGCCGACCAGCTCAACCGGTGGCGCCGGATGGGCTGCTGGGTGTCCGGCCACGGCGAGGGCTGGGCACTGTACGCCGAGCGGCTGATGGCCGAGCTGGGCTGGCTCGACGACGACGGTGACCGGATGGGAATGCTTGATGCCCAACGGTTCCGGGCCGCCCGGGTGGTCATCGACATCGGAGTGCACTGCGGGCTGACCGCACCCGACGGCGGAACCTGGGACGCCGAGCGGGCCTGGACGTTCCTGCAGGCGCACAGCGCGATGGCCGAGGAGAACCTGCGCTTCGAACTCGACCGCTACCTGGGCTGGCCCGGGCAGGCACCGTCGTACGCCATCGGCCAGCGGATCTGGCAACAGTTACGCGACGACATGCTCGCCCGGGGCCTGACGCTCAAGGAGTTCCACAGCCGGGCACTCGATCTGGGCGGGCTGCCGCTCGATGTGCTGCGGTCGGCGCTGCTGACGCAGCTCTAGAGTCGTGACTGCTCCTTGATCGCACTGTCGGTGGTGCGCAGCGGGCGGATCAGCGCGTCCTGGGTGAACGACGCGAGGAGTTCGCCGTCCTCGGTGTGCACGGTGCCGCGGACATAGGACATCCCCGCCCCGACCTGGGTGCTCTCGTGGGTGTAGAGCAGCCAGCCGTCCCAGCGCACCGGCTCGTGGAAGCTCACCGACACCGTCATCGGCGCGGTCGACACCGTCAGGTGGGCCTGGCTGGTGCCGATGCCCTCGTGGGCCCGCATGGTGGTGGAAATCCCCAGATGCCCGGTGAAGTAGGCGATCAGCGCCTTGGCCAGGTCGTCACGGGTCGGGATGGGGTCGTAGTGCAGCCAGGCGAACAGCTCCGGCGGGCCGACCTCGTCGGGACTGTTGACGTCGACCACGTCGACGAGCCGCAGTTCCCGGCCGATCATCGGCATGGGCGAGGGGTTGGCGTCGGCGGGCGCGACGACGTCGGGTTTGGCCAGGTGGTGGCGGATCACGTCGGCGGTCGGCACATCGGCCAGGACCGTCGTGGTGATGCAGGCCTTGCCGTTCTGTTTGGCGGTGACGACCGCGCTGGCCGTCGAGCGTCCTTCGCTGACCACGTCGATGTCGAGTTCGACCGGACCGGCCCCCACCAGCACGGCGCGGGCGAACACCGCGTAGACCGAGCGGATCGACTTCTCCGGGAACCGTTTGGCCGCAGCGACGATCGAGGCCGCCAGGATCTGGGTGCCCTCGACCACCTGTCGTTCGTCGGTGCCGGCCGGACCGGTCTGCGCGGTGAAAGTGTCCGTCCCGGAGGGTGCTGCGTCGAACAGGTCGAGCAACCCCTGCACCGTCCACTGTGTGTCTGCCGGATCCGTCGTCATGTGCCTTCGCCCTCCGCTCGGTGATCGTCGAGACGGAACCCTAACCGAGGTTGGCCGATAGCGGTAACGTCATTACCGATCGTTTCTCCGCCGGCTCCGAGTTGACAAGGATGGCGCATCGATGGCCGCACGTGGCGCAAAGGCGCAACCAGGCCGGTCCGCGGGCTCCGACACCGAGTCCCGCGCGAACCGGTTCATGCGCTCGGCCCTGGCGATTCTGGGCGAGACCGGGCGCACCGACTTCACCGTCCTGGAGGTCGTCGAGCGCTCCAAGACCTCACTGCGGGCGTTCTATCAGCACTTCGCCACCAAGGACGAACTGCTGCTGGCCCTGGTCGAGCGCATCATGACCGACGCCAGCGAGCGGTGGCGGGCCGAGACCGACGCACTGACCAGCACCGAGGCGCTGCGCACGCTGATCCTGCGGATCAGCGCCCCGGCCGAGTCGAGCACCCAGGACAGCATCAACCGCGGCCTGACCTACTACAACGATCACCTGCTCGAGACCCGGCCCAAGGAGTTCGCGAAGGTTCTCTCACCGTTGCACCGCCTGCTGGGTGACATCCTGCGGCGGGGCATCTCCGAGGGCACGTTCCGCACCGACCTCGACGTCGACACCGACGCCGCGATCCTGATGCAGACCGTGCTGGGCGCACTTCGGTTGCGCGATCTCGGCGCCGAGCTCAACGGGGTGCCGATCGACGGTGACCACGTGTACACCTTCTGCGTTCGCGGCCTTACCCGCTGACTCCGTCAAATCTGACTCTGAACAGGGATTATTACGGGCCGAACAGGCTCTGGCGGCGTTACACCCGAGCGTGGTAATGTCGTTACCACTGACGCGGTAATGCCATTACCGACACCAGCCACATCACATGTCAGGAGCCCACATCATGCCGTCACGCGATCTCGACTATCCGGTGTTCGACGCTGACAACCACTTCTACGAGCCCAAGGAAGCGCTCACGCAGTTCCTCCCGGAGAACCGCAAGGGCGTGATCGACTACATCGACGTCAAGGGCCGGACCAAGATCGTGGTGCGCAACCACATCAGCGACTACATCCCCAACCCGACCTTCGAGGTCGTGGCCCGGCCCGGCGCCCAGGAGGAGTACTTCCGGCACGGCAGCGGCGGCAAGAGCTACCGCGAGGTGATGGGCAAACCGATGAAGGCCATCCCCGCGTTCCGTAACCCGGAGGCCCGCATCGAGGTCCTCGACGGGCTCGGCCTGGACTACACGATCATGTTCCCGACGCTGGCCAGCCTCGTCGAGGAGCGGCTCAAGGACGATCCGGAGCTGATCCTGGACATCGTCCACGCGCTCAACCAGTGGATGTACGAGACCTGGCAGTTCAACTACGAGGACCGGATCTTCTCCACGCCGGTGATCAACCTCAGCATCGTCGACCGCGCCCTCGAGGAACTCGAGTGGTGCCTGGAGCGCGGCGCCAAGACGGTGCTGGTGCGGCCCGCACCGGTGGCCGGATTCCGCGGCACCCGCTCGATGGGTCTGCCCGAGTTCGACCCGTTCTGGGACGCGTGCGTCAAGGCCGGCATCCCGGTGTGCATGCACGCCTCCGACAGCGGCTACGCCGAGTACCTCAACGACTGGGAGCCCGCCGAGGAGTTCCTGCCCTTCAAGCCGACGTCCTTCCGGATGGTCGCGATGGGCAAGCGCCCCATCGAGGACACCATGGCCGCGCTGGTCTGCCACGGCGCACTGACCCGCAATCCCGATCTGCGGATCCTGTCGATCGAGAACGGCGCATCCTGGGTGCCGTACCTGTTCTACCAGTTCAAGGACGTGTACTCGAAGATGCCGCAGGAGTTCCCGGAGGACCCGATCGAGGCGTTCAAGCGCTGCGTGTACGTGGCACCGTTCTGGGAGGACGACTTCAAGCAGATGGCCGAGCTGTGCGGCATCGACCGCATCATCTTCGGCTCGGACTGGCCGCACCCCGAGGGCCTGGCCGATCCGATCAACCTGGTCGGCGACCTCGAAGCGCAGGGTCTCGACGCCGAAGGCATCCGCAAGGTCATGGGCGCCAACCTGGTCGACCTGTTCAAGGTTCCGAACAAGAAGGTCTTCAAGCCCGACGTGCCCGCCCTCGTCATCGCCTGATCATCACTTCGTCCAGCAGCCGCGGCCGCACCGGCACCAGCCGGTGCGGTCGCGGCTGACCGGCTTTCACCCCCGAGAGGCTGTTGCCCACCCATGACCGAGACCGCCGCCAACCCGGAACAGCTGCTGTTCGCCTCCACGACACAGACATTCCTCGAGAAACAGGGGTCGCTGTCCCACGTGCGGGGGCTGCACGACACCGACGTCTCGTTCGATCCGCAGTGGTGGCAGCGCGCCGCCGAGCTCGGATGGGCGAGCCTGCTGGTGCCCGAGGAACTCGGCGGCGGCAGCGTGTCCGGGGACGGACTGGCTGATCTGGCGCTGGTCGCCGAACAGGTCGGCCGAACCGTGGCACCCGGCCCGTTGCATCCGGTCAGCGTGGTACTCGCAGGCCTCGTCGAAGCACCTGCCGGTCACGAGGATTCGATCGAAGCACTGGTATCCGGCGAGCTGATCGCCACCTGGGCGTCCTACGAGCCAGGCCGGGCCTTCGCGCCGCAGCAGACCGGCATCGCGACCGTGGCGACCCGAACCGAGTCCGGTTTCCGGATCGACGGCGTCAAGGACCGGGTCGAAGCGGGCGCTCAGAGCGGTGCGGTGCTGGTGGTCGCCGAGTGCGACGGCCTGCTCCGCCAGTTCCTGGTGCCCACCGATGCCGCCGGGGTCACGGTGACCGAGCAGCAGTCGGTCGATCTGGTCAAGCGCTACGCCAGAATCGAATTCGACGGTGTCGAGGTCCCCGAGAGTGCGGCGGTGGGCACCGCCGAGCAGACACCCGCGATCATCGAGCGCCAGCGCCAGATCGCGCTGGTGCTGCAGTGCGCTGAACTGGTCGGCATCCTGGACGCGGTGCTCACGATGACCACCCAATGGCTGTTCGACCGGCACAGTTTCGGGCGTCCGCTGGCGTCGTATCAGGCGCTCAAACACCGGGCCGCGGACATGAAGATGTGGTTCGAGGCCTGTCGCGGCACCACCACCGCTGCCGTGGCCGCGGTGTCCGGACGCAGCACGGACGCCGCGAAGCTGGTCAGCGTCGCCAAAGCCTATGTGGCCGAGAGGGCCCCGGTGATGGTTCAGGACTGCGTCCAGCTGCACGGCGGTATCGGCGTCACCTGGGAACACGACCTGCACCTGTTCCTGCGCCGCGTTTCACTCAATCGAGCCATGTTCGGATCACCCGAAGACCACCACCGCGCCGTCTACGCGCTGAGCAGGAAGACGCAGGCATGACCGACACCGTGAGCCCGACCGAGACCACCGAGACCGTCGAGGAGTTCGCGGCGCGCGCCCGTAGCTGGCTGGCCGAGAACATGCCCCCCATCGATCCGGAGGACCCGCCGTTCTCGGTGCGCGCCGAAGCCGAATCCTGGGAACGCGCCAAGGAACTCCAGAAGCGGCTCTATCAAGGCGGATTCGCCGGAATCTGCTTTCCCCGAGAGTACGGCGGCCTGGGCCTGGATTTCTCCTACCAGCGGGCCTTCAACGCGGAGTGCCGCTTCTACGAGATGCCACTGATCCTGAACACGCCGTCGTTCACGATCTGTTCGGCGACCATCCTCGACATGGGCAGCGAAGAGCAGAAGCGCGAGCGCATCTCGGCCGCCATCCGCGGCGACGAGATCCTGGTGCAGCTGCTCAGCGAACCCAACGGCGGATCGGATCTGGCCGGGGTCATCACCCGCGCCGACCGTCAGGGCGACAAGTGGATCATCAACGGCGCCAAGACCTGGAGCACCAGCGCGTTCGCCGGTGACTACGGGCTGATGCTGGCCCGCACCGACTGGACCGTGCCCAAACATCAGGGTCTGACGATGTTCCTGGTGCCGCTCGACGCGCCGGGCATCACGATGCGCCGGATCAAGGAGGTCAACGGCAACGAGGAGTTCTGCGAGGAGTTCTTCGACGGGCTCGAACTCGGCGACGACGCGGTGGTCGGTGAGGTCAACGACGGGTGGACGGTGGCCTCGCGCCAGCTGTTCCACGAGCGGCGCGCCGTGGGCGGCGGGTCCGAGTTCGCCAGCGGGTCCGGCGCCGAGAACGCCAGCGAGATGCCGCCCAACCACATCTCGCTGGCCGAGGCGACCGGTCAGGGCGACGATCCGCGTGTTCAGGACCTGGCCGGCCGGGCCCTGGTCCGCCGAATCGTCAAGGACCAGCTGATCGAGCATGTGTTCCGCGGGGTGTCCGACGGGTCACTGCCGCCGACGTCGGGCACCTTGATCCGGTTGTTCCACGCCGAGACCACCGAGCTGGAAGTCGACACCGCGCTGGCCATCTCGGGCACCGCCGGGGTTGTCGACGACGGCGCCGGCCTGCTCGATGTCGGGGTGCGCTACCTGTCACGCCAGACCGGGTCGCTGGGCGGCGGCACCTCCGAGACGGCGCGCAACGTCATCGGCGAGCGAATCCTGGGCTTCCCCCGCGAGTTCGCCGCCGATCGCGGGGTGCCGTTCAACCAGGTCAAGCGCAACAAGAGCTGAGCGGAGTCGCACGGTCTGCCGTCCAGCCGCTCAGAACAGGGCGGCCTGGTACGCCGCCACCGGCGCTGGCTCGGGTGCAGCCTCACGGAAGGCCCGGCCGTCGCCGTTGAGGCCATGTCTGGCCACCAACGGCGCCACCCGGCGCTGCAGCATCGTGCGGTATTCCACCGGCAGGTAGGCCCCGCGCCGGTACAGGCTGCGGTACCGCCCCACCAGTTCCGGATGCTCATGCGCCAGCCAGTCCATGAACCAGCCACGAGTGGCGCCACGCAGATGCAGGCCGAACACCGTCGCGCTGCTCGCCCCGGCCGCGGCGATGCTCGCGAGCAGCCCGTCGAGGTGCTCCTCGGAATCGGTCAGGTACGGCAGCACCGGGGCCACCATGACGTGGCAGTCCAGACCGGCTTCCCGCACGGCCGAGATCAGCCCGAGCCGGGCCTGTGGTGTCGGCGTGCCGGGTTCGACCTGGGTGTGCAGCCGCGTGTCACCGACCGCCAACGACACCGCCACCCCGACCCGGACCCGACGCGCCGCCTCGGCGAGCAGCGGGAGGTCACGGCGCAGCAAGGTGCCCTTGGTGAGGATGGAGAACGGCGTGGCCGAGTCGCGCAGCGCCCCGATGATGCCCGGCATCAGCTCGTAGCGGCCCTCCGCCCGCTGATAGGGATCGGTGTTGGTGCCCAGCGCGACGGTCTGACGGGTCCACGACGGCCTACGCAGTTCCCGGCGCAGGACCTCGGCGACGTTGGTCTTCACCACGACCTGGGTATCGAAGTCATGCCCGCTGTCGAACTCGAGGTACTCGTGGGTGGGGCGGGCAAAGCAGTACCGGCACGCGTGCGAGCACCCGCGGTACGCGTTGACGGTGAATTGGAAGGGCAGACCGGAGGACGACTTGGGAATCTTGTTCAACGCCGTCTTGCACACGACCTCGTGGAACGTGACCCCCTCGAACTGCGGCGTACGCACGCTGCGGATCAGACCGATACGCTGCAGACCGGGCAGCGCGCCGTCATCGGCGCCGATCCTCTGATCCGCCCATCGCATACCTCATGCGAACACATGTTCGATAGGGTGTCAAGAACACCCCACCCCGATCACGAACCAGGACCGAAACACCACGAAACCCATGTCAGCTGCCGATCACGACGAAGAACTGCGCGCCGAACAGGCCTATGTCGCCGGACTCTACGAGCGCCTCGACGCCGAACGGTCACGACTGCACACCCGATACGCCGCCGCGCTGCGCGGACACGGTGAAACGCTGCTCGACCGCGATGTCGAGGTGCGGGCCCTGGCCCAGCAGATGCACCGGTGGAACGTGGCCGACCACGGGCTGTGCTTCGGACGGCTGGACAGCCGCGACGGCGAACGCACCTACATCGGCCGCATCGGGTTGTTCGGCGAGGACAACGACCACGAGCCGGTGCTGATCGACTGGCGCGCCCCGGCCGCCCGCCCCTTCTACGTGGCCACCGGCGCCAACCCGGAGAACATGCGCCGGCGCCGGCAGTTCCACAACCTGGGCCGCCGGGTGCTCGACTTCACCGACGAGGTCTTCGGTGCACCCGAGGAGGGCGATCAGGACCACTCCAGCGATGCGGCGCTGCTCGCCGCGGTGAACGCCCCGCGGGGAGCGGGCATGCGCGACATCGTCGCGACAATCCAGGCCGAACAGGACGAGATCATCCGCTCCGAGCACGCGGGGGTGCTGGTCATCGAGGGCGGACCCGGCACCGGCAAGACGGTCGTGGCGTTGCACCGCGTCGCCTACCTGCTCTACACCAAGCGCAAGCGGATGGAGAGCCAGGGCGTCCTCGTGGTCGGACCCAACGCGGCTTTCCTCGATCACATCGGCCGGGTGCTGCCCTCGCTGGGCGAGACGAACGTGGTGTTCACCACGACCGGTGAGTTGGTGCCCGGCCGGCAGATCACGGCCGAGGACCCCCCCGCGGCCGCGCGGGCCAAGGGCTCGTTGGCGATCCTCGACGTGCTCGAGGCCGCGGTGGCCGACCGGCAGACCGTCCCCGACGAACCCATCACGATCACTTTGTCCGACGTCGAGGTTCGCCTCGAGCCCGCAGCCGTCGAGTGGGCCATCTCGGAGGCCCGCTCGGGCGGGCAGCCGCACAACGAGGCGCGTGCGGTGTTCATCGACGTACTCACGTGGGTGCTCACCGAACGGGCGATCGCCAAGATCGGACGCGGTTGGCTGACCCGCGAGGACAAGGCGGCCTGGGAGCACCTGCGCGCCGACCTGCTCGACGAGCTCGGCGACCACGCGGGGTTCACCGCTGCGCTCGATGCGCTGTGGCCCGTCCTGACCCCGGAAACCCTGCTCGCCGAGCTCTATTCGTCGCCGCAGCGGCTGGCCGCCGCGGGCGGCGGGGAGGTGTTGTTTCGCACCGACGGCGACGCCTGGACGGTGTCGGACGTGCCGCTGCTCGACGAGCTGGTCGACCTGCTCGGGCATGACCGCTCCGGCGAGGAGGCCGCCGAGCGGGAGCGCCAGGAGGAGGCCGCCTACGCGGCCGGCGTGCTGGACCTGATGATCGGGCGCGAGGATCTGATGGACGACGAGGACCAGTTGCTGGCCTCCGATGTGATCGACGCCGAGAACCTCGCGGAGCGCTTCCTCGAACGCGACACCCGCGATCTCGCCGAACGTGCTGCCGCCGATCGCAATTGGACCTACGGGCATGTGGTCGTCGACGAAGCGCAGGAACTCTCCGAGATGGACTGGCGGGTGCTGATGCGGCGCTGCCCGAGCCGCTCCTTCACCATCGTCGGCGATCTGGCTCAACGCCGCTCCGCCGCGGGGGCCGACTCCTGGGAGGCGGCGATGCAGCCATATGTGCCCGGCCGCTGGGCCTACCGGAAGCTGTCGGTGAACTACCGCACCCCGGCCGAGATCATGGCCGTGGCCGCGGCGATCCTCGCCGAGTTCGCCCCCGGGGTCACGCCCCCGGATTCGGTGCGCGCCAGCGGTGTCCAGCCCTGGTCCCGGCACATCGACCCGGAAGAGCTCGCCGCCGCCATCGCCGGGTTCGCCGATGCCGAGGGCGAGCGTCCCGGAACGAGTGTCGTCATCGGGCCACCCGGGGTGCCGGGGGCGCAGCCGCCCTCATCGACGAAAGGCCTCGAGTTCGACGCCGTGCTGGTCGTCGAGCCGGCCCGGATCCTGGCCGAGGGCCCCAACGGCGCGGCCGACCTGTATGTCGCGTTGACGCGGGCCACCCAGCGGCTCGGGATACTGCACTGCGAGCCGCTGCCGGCGCCGTTGGCCGGCTCGACCGTGGTCTGCGACCGGGTCAGTCCCGGCTAGTCGACCTGTGGGTCACCACTGACCCAGTTGGCACCGCACGTTGTAGGGATCGTCGTGCTGAACCACGACCTGACCGTCGACGGCGATGTCACAGTGCGCATTCGGCGCCGCCTGGCCACCGCGGGTGGTGGAACTGACCTGCATGATCGCCCACTGGGGGTCGGCCAGGGTCGTTTCGAACACCCAGGGCGCGCCCGGGGCCAGGCTGACCTTCTCCCTCTTGGCGAACGCGTAGGCGTCGGCGTTGAACGCCTCCATGCTCGGGGGCTGACTGGTCAGATAGAAGATGTCGAAGTCGTAGGCCCCCGCCGAGACCAGGGTGTACCGGACCTGATGCGCCTCCTGGGCGTTGGCCGTCACGGGTCCGAGGGCGGCCGACGACGCCGCCGCCACCACGGCCGCCCCGACCGCAGCAGTCATTCTGGCTGTAGCTGTTCGCATGTTGGTCACATCGCCGGACGGTACCCGATCGTTACCCGGGCGAACGTTTCGCACGACGGCGTGGGTTAACGGCAAACCAATTGCGACGCTTTGGTTGCGTTAATACAGATGTCACACACAGACATTTCACAGAAACACAGGCGCTCTAACGTCCCCAGACGACGCCGCGAGCTGTGACCGCCGCGACAGATTCCAAGCGTTCTGTAGATCCTCCACATAACGCCTCATCTGCGGATGAGCGTTGCCGACACGCAGAAAGGCCGTTCATGCAACACCCTCGACGGTACTCGATCCGACGATCAGCACTGGCCGCCGGAAGCGTCCTGGCAGCCACCAGCCTGGTGCTGGCCGGCTGCGGCAGCAGGGCCGGCGACGAAGGCGCAGCAAACGCAGAGTCCTGCGTGGACACCTCCGGTGACACCATCAAAGTCGGCGCGTTGAACTCGCTGTCGGGCACGATGGCGATCTCCGAGGTGACCGTCCGCAACGCCATCGACCTGGCTGTCGAGCAGATCAACGCCGACGGCGGTGTGATGGGCAAGCAGATCCAGCTGGTCGCCGAGGACGGTGCCTCCGAGCCCGCGGTGTTCGCCGAGAAGGCCCAGAAGCTGATCAGCAGCGACTGTGTGGCCGCGGTGTTCGGCGGCTGGACGTCCTCGAGCCGCAAGGCCATGCTGCCGGTGTTCGAGGACAACAACGCACTGCTGTACTACCCGGTCCAGTACGAGGGCCTGGAGTCGTCGCCCAACATCTTCTACACCGGGGCCACCACCAACCAGCAGATCGTGCCCGCCCTGGACTATCTCAAGGAGCAGGGCGTCACCTCGCTGTATCTGGTCGGCAGTGACTACGTCTTCCCGCAGACCGCCAACCGCATCATCAAGGCCTACGCGGCGGCCAACGACATCGAGATCCTCGGCGAGGACTACACCCCGCTGGGTTCGACCGACTTCTCCACGATCGTCAACAAGGTCCGCGCTTCCGGGGCCGATGCGGTGTTCAACACCCTCAACGGCGACTCCAACGTGGCGTTCTTCCGCGAATACAACAACGTCGGCCTGAACCCGCAGGAGATGCCGGTCGTGTCGGTGTCGATCGCCGAGGAAGAGGTCGGCGGTATCGGTGTGCAGAACATCGAGGGGCAGCTGACCGCCTGGGACTACTACCAGACCATCGACAGCCCGGTGAACAACGAGTTCGTCGCGGCCTACAAGGAGAAGTTCGGCGCCGACAAGCCCACCTCCGATCCGATGGAGGCCGCCTACGTGTCGGTCTACCTGTGGAAGAACACCGTCGAGAAGGCCGAGTCGTTCGCCGTGGGCGACGTGCAGGAGGCCGCCGGAGGCGTCCAGTTCGACGCACCCGAGGGCCTGGTGCAGATCGACGGCGACAACAACCACATCACCAAGACCGCCCGCATCGGTGAGATCCGCGGCGACGGCCTGATCTACACCATCTGGGAGTCACCCGGCCCGATCGAGCCGGACCCCTACCTCGAGGGGTACCCGTGGGCCGAAGGCTTGTCGGGCTGACCCACAGATGGATGTCTTAGTCGGACAGCTGGCAACAGGATTGAGCCTCGGCTCAATCCTGTTGCTCGCTGCACTGGGTCTTTCGCTGACGTTCGGTCAGATGGGCGTCATCAACATGGCGCACGGCGAGTTCATCATGGCCGGCTGCTACACCGCCTACGTGGTCCAGCAGGTCATCTCCAGCGCCGGGGTGTCACTGCTGGTCTCCCTGGTGGTCGGGTTCCTGGTCGGCGGCGCGATGGGCGCGCTGCTCGAGGTCACCCTGATCAACCGGATGTATCACCGGCCACTGGACACCCTGCTGGTGACGTTCGGCGTCGGTCTGGTGCTGCAGCAGCTGGCTCGCGACATCTTCGGGGCGCCCGCGGTGAACGTGTTCGCCCCGACGTGGCTGTCCGGCGGTGTCGAGATCTTCGGCGCCGTGGTCCCCAAGACCAGGTTGTTCATCCTGGTGCTGGCGATCGTGTGCGTCACCGCGCTGGCGATCGCCTTGAAGGCCAGCCCGATGGGCCGCCGCATCCGGGCCGTGGTGCAGAACCGCGATCTTGCTGAAACCAGCGGCATCTCGTCGCGCAAGACCGATATCACCACGTTCTTCATCGGCTCCGGACTGGCCGGCGTGGCCGGGGTGGCACTGACCCTGATCGGCTCGACGAGCCCGACGATCGGGCAGAGCTATCTGATCGACGCGTTCCTGGTGGTTGTCGTCGGCGGACTCGGCCAGATCAAGGGAACGGTGATCGCGGCGTTCGCGCTGGGCTTCCTCAACTCGTTCATCGAGTACAACACGACCGCGTCGCTGGCAAAGGTGATCGTGTTCGTGATCATCGTGATCTTCCTGCAGGTCCGCCCGCAGGGCCTGTTCACCGTGCGGACAAGGAGTCTCGTATGACGACGCCGCCGACGCGCGGAGCGATTCCGACACTGCTGGGACGCTGGCAGACCTGGGCCGGCTTCGGCATCGCGGCGGTGGTGCTCTTCGGCATCGCCCCCGCGGTGCTGTCCAGCTTTCGGCTGAGCCTGCTCGCGCAGTTCCTGTGCTACGCCATCGTCGCCGTCGGCATCGGTCTGGCCTGGGGCCGCGGCGGCATGCTGGTGCTGGGCCAGGGCGTGTTCTTCGGCCTCGGCGGCTACATGATGGGCATGCACCTCAAGCTCGCCGACGCCGAGATCGCCGGCAACGCGGTGCCGGATTTCATGCAGATCGCCGGTGTTTCGGAGCTTCCCGCGCTGTGGGTGCCGTTCTCGTCACCGTTGGTGACTCTGCTGTTGATCCTCATCGTCCCCGGCGCCATCGCGGCTCTGCTCGGTCTGGGTGTGTTCAAGCGCAGGGTCAAGGGCGCCTATTTCGCGATCCTGTCTCAGGCGCTGGCCGCGGCCATGGCGATCCTGCTGATCGGTCAGGCCGAGTTGCTCGGTGGGTCCAACGGGCTCAACGGTTTCCGGACGTTCTTCGGTTTCCGGCTGGCAGATCCGGTCAATCAGCAGATGCTGTACTTCATCGCCGCCGGGGTGTTGCTGGCTGTCGTCGCGCTGGCCCGCCAGCTGATGCAGAGCCGCTACGGCGAGCTGCTGGTCGCGGTGCGCGACGGCGAGGAGCGCGTCCGGTTCCTGGGTTACGACCCCGCCAACACCAAGGTCGTCGCCTACACCGTGGCCGCGTTGTTCGCCAGCGTCGCCGGAGCGCTTTTCGCTCCTATCGTCGGATTCATCACCCCGTCGCAGGTCGGCATCCTGCCCTCGATCGCGTTCCTCATCGGTGTCGCGATCGGTGGCCGGACCACGCTACTCGGGCCGGTGCTGGGCGCCATCGGTGTTGCGTGGGCCCAGACGCTGCTGTCCGAGCAGTACCCGTCGGGCTGGATCTACGCGCAGGGCGCGCTGTTCATCGTGGTGGTCGGGTTCTTCCCGGCCGGTCTGGCCGGTCTGGGGATGTTGTGGGCCCGCCGTCGCAGGAAGTCCGACGCCGCACCCGAACCCGATTCCGAAGACGAGGCGACGAAGGTGGGAGCACCCTCATGAGCGACGCCGAACCCACTGCGGACAAGTCACCGGTTGCCGGCGGCAACGTCGGCATGGGCACCCAGTACCTGGAAGTGCGCGGCCTGACAGTCGATTTCGACGGATTCAAGGCCGTCAGCGACGTCGACCTCACGCTCTTCCAGGGCGACCTGCGGTTCCTCATCGGCCCCAACGGCGCCGGCAAGACCACGGTGATCGACGCGATCACCGGCCTGGTATCGGCCACCGGGTCGATCAACAAGTCCGGTGAAGAACTGCTGGGCAAGAAGGTCCATCAGATCGCCCGCCGGGGCGTCGGACGAACCTTCCAGACCGCCAGCGTGTTCGAGGAGCTGACGGTGCTGCAGAACCTCGACATCGCCGCGGGTGCCGGACGGTCACCGTGGACGATGCTGCGACGGCGCCCCGGGGTGCTGCCCGCCATCGAGGAGGCCGTGGAGGTCACCGGCCTGGGTGCGCTGATGGACAAGCCGGCTGGGATCCTGGCCCACGGGCAGAAACAGTGGCTCGAGATCGGAATGCTGCTGGTGCAGAACGCCGACGTGCTGCTGCTCGACGAACCGGTCGCGGGCATGAGCCACGAAGAACGCGAGGAGACCGGAAACCTGTTGCGCCGCATCGGCGGAGAGCGCACCGTCGTGGTCGTCGAACACGACATGGACTTCATGCGCGAGTTCGCCACCTCGGTCACCGTCCTGGCCCGCGGACAGGTGATCGCGGAGGGATCGGTGGCCGAGGTGCAGGCCAACCCGAAGGTCCAGGAGGTCTACCTCGGGACCGCGGCGGTCGCCTCCACCGACGACGACTCAGCCGAACTGATCGAGGAGAAGTCCTGATGCTCGAGTTGGTCGACGTCCGCACCGGCTACGGCCGCACCGAGGTGATCCACGGCGTCAACGTCGAGGTGCCCTCCGATGGTGTCGCCGCGGTGATGGGCCACAACGGCGCAGGCAAGACGACACTGCTGCGGGCGGCGGTCGGCCTGCTGAAATGTTCGAAGGGCAAGGTGCTCTTCGACGGCGACGACATCACCAAGTTGCGCCCGAGCGCGCGGGTGGCCCGAGGTCTGGCCTATGTGCCGCAGGGCCAGCAGTCCTTCGGGCAGCTGACCACCGCCGAGAACCTGCAGGTCGTCGCCGACGGCCGCAAGAACGGCAAGCAGCTCATCGACGAACAGCTCGACCTGTTCCCCGCGCTCAAGGAGCTGCTGACCCGCCGCGCCGGTCTGCTCTCGGGTGGTCAGCGTCAGCAGCTGGCCATCGCGCGCGCCCTGATCACCACGCCGAAATGCCTCATCCTCGACGAGCCCACCGAGGGCATCCAGCCGTCGGTGGTCGCCGAGATCGAGGAGGCCATCACCGCGCTGACCAATCGCGGCAACCTGGGTGTGCTGCTCGTCGAACAGCACATCGGGTTCGCGCTGGAGTCCTCGCAGCGCTACTACGTCCTCGAGTCCGGCCGGATCACCTCCAGCGGCGCCGGCGGCTCGTCGTCGGAGGCCGACGTCCGCGCCGCCATGGCGATCTGACCCGTTCCCCCGCGAGCGTGCGTGTCTGCAGTCGACACGCCGCGCGTTATCGGTAGTTTGCGCACCCTCGCAACGGGATTCGGGCTAGTTCCCGGTGGTCCGGTTACCGGAACCGGCGGCCCAATTCGCCCAGAACTTCGCCGGGGTGCCGACATTGACCACACCGTTGGTGACGGTGTAGTAGCCGTCGTACACGGTGAAGGTGTTGGCGCTCCTCCCGGTGCCGAAGGTGCCGCTGGCAGGCCACGAGATCGTGGTCGTGCCGGAGCCCCAGACAGTGACAGATCCGGCATCAAGGGTGTACCCGGCACCCGTACCAGGGGTTATCGCTGTTCTGGGAATGTTGTCGCCATCGGGATCGCTGACCGTCATCGTGCCCACCGTGCAGGTCCAGAATGCGCACGCTTGGCTGCCGAAGCCGCTGATCGTGGGGGTGCTGTTGATCGCGTAGATCGGGACCGTGACCGTGACTTGTGCGGTGCCTCCGAATCCGTCGGCGACGGTGACGGTGAACGCGTCCTCGTACGCGGCCAGGGCCACACCGTTGTAGGTACTGCCCGCGGCCCCGATTCTGGCCGCCTCGTGGCGCTGCGCGGTGGAGAGGTTGCTCGTGTAGGTGAACGAACCGTCCGAGGCGAAGGTCACGGTGCCGCCGCGCGCTGTGGTCACGCTCGACGGCCAGATCGGCGCATCACCGTCGGGGTCGGAGTAGGTCACCTTCCCGGTACTGGTCTGGGTGGTGCCGGACAGCGTGCCGACCGTCGGGGCCGTCGTCAACGTCAGCGTGGGCGCGTTGTTGTCCACTGTCGGCTGGACGGCCATCCGCAGGGTGACCGTGCGCCCGTTGGCGTCCGTCGCGAGCACGGTGACCACATCGTCGGAGGTCGTGGTGTGCCCCAGGCCCGCATTGCGGGTGTAGGTGAACTCCCCGGTGGCCGGGTTGAACGACGTCACGGTGCCCTTGGTGGGGGCGGTACCCAGCGCGTAGCCGGTGAACAGTCCCGGGTAGTTGGTCGAGCCTGGCACCGTGCCGGTGACGACATTCTCTGTCGAGGTGTCCACGCTGGCAGGGTTGATCGTGGTGGTGTTGGGCACCGTGACCGTGATCGGCGTGTTGCCGTAGTGGCCGTCGTTGATCATCACCTGGAAGCTCTGCGTGGCGCCGGCCGTCGCCGACGAGACGTAGGTGAAGTCGCCGGTGGTCTCGTTGAGGGTGACGATGCCGCCGTTGTTCGAACCGTTCTTGGTGTAGGCGGAGTTGCCGTCCAGGTCGTTGACCGACGACGCGACCAGCGAATAGGTCAGCGTGTCACCGTCGGAGTCGGCGCCGTTGACCCTGCCCTTCACCACGCCGGCCGCATCGGTGTTGATCACCGAGAAGGACCCGGTGGGGTTGGCGTTCGTCCCGCCGATGATCTCGACGCCGAACCTGAGTGTGTACCGCACGCCATCGGCCGACCGCACGGGGATGTTCACGTAGTCGTACCTGTCGGCCGGGTTCTCCGAGGTCGACCGGTGGAAGAACTCCGCGTCATGGAAGTTGGGGTCCCACACCGCCGGCGGGGTGTAGGTGTAGCCACCGTTGGCGGTGTTGATGGTGACCAGCGCGTTGGTGTCCGAGGAATACGTCCCGCCCTGCGACACACCGAAGAAGTCCACCGGGTTGCCGTCCGGGTCGACCGCGTGGAACGACCCGGCGGCGTACATGCCCAATGCGTTCTTGTAATGCCAACTCTCGTAGGTCGTGCTGGTCGTGAAGGTGGTCAGGACGGCCATCTCCTGGAACCGCTTGTACATCCCGACCAACACGACGTAGGTGACGACGGTGAACGGATTCACCTGGGCCGCAGTCCAGGTGGGCAGCGTGATGTCCCAGGCCCGTTCGGGTTCGTCGAAGGCGCCGCCGTCGCCGCCGAGCAGGGCAGCGGCCTGCGCCGCAACGACTTTGCCGGACAGGCTGCCGAAGTCGGTGAGATCCGACGTGGTGACGTTCGCCCCGGTCGTCGCCTTGATGACATGGATCGCCCACTGCGCCGGATCGTATTCGCCGTTGAGCATGTCTTCCAGAACGGTCGCCGTCCCGACGACGGCAGCACCCATGATCTTGTAGGGCGTGATGACGTTCAACGTGTCCGCACCGGGCGCGATCTTGAACGGCGGCACCACCCGGTTCAGGAAGTCGCCCATCGCGTTGAGGCTGTCGGTGAACAACGAGCCCGGGATCGCCGCGACGAAAAACGCTCCCGCCATGTTCAACAGATCCGGAAGCCACCGCGCCGGGCTCCCCGTGGGCACGGTGAAGACCAGGTTGTCGAGTTGGTCGTTGGCGGCATCGAGGCTCTGATCGGTCTGGTAGTTGGTGATGTCCACGAAGTCTCGCGGCGTTCCCGGCCAGCCCGCCAGCCGGCGCACCGCCCGCTCCAACGTGCCCAGGAAATACCACTCCCCCGTCCCGGGCGCGGCGGTAGCAGCGGCGGTCACCGCTGCGGGTGCGGCGGTCACCGCTTCCGGCTCCGGCACCGCGGCGGCGCTCAACGTCACGCTCGTCGGCGTCTCGGTCTGGCTGGGCGATTCGGGATCCGGCTCGGGTGCCGCCGATGCGGTCTCGGTCGCCGCGGCCGGATCGGCGTCCGGCACCGATTGTGTCGATTCGACCGGCGGCGCGACGTCAGGGTCCTCCTCGGCCTCGGTCTCGGGTGACTGCGTGGGCAGCTCGTCCGCCTCGTCGGTCTCCAGCTGTGGTTCTTCGTCGGAAACGGTGTCCTGTGGGTCGCCACCGGAGCTCAGCCCGGAGTCCGCATCGACGTCGTCGTCCTCGTCGTCCTCGTCGTCCTCGTCCAGCTCCGCGTCGACGTCCAACTCGGACTCTGGCGAGGTGAGCGAGCCCGAGTCGTCATCGTCGTCGCCGGCTTCGGCGCCCGCGTCGGAGTCGTCCCCCGACGACGTCGGCGACCCGGTGTCCCCCGATGCGGCGCCGGAGCTCGACCCGCCGTACGAGCTGGAGCGTGACTTGCCCGGGGTCGACGCGTCGTCCGAACC
>JAXHTL010000064.1:10854-22281 GCA_034190095.1 Actinomycetota bacterium | reverse complement strand
GCGGTACTGGCTGGCATCGGCCTGTCCGTCAGCCAGCACCGCCACGACGAGCGGCTCATCGAGGGCCCCTATGCATCGCTGTTGGCGGCCTCGACCGATCTCGGTCCCGCGCGTGAACGCAGTATCGAGTTCACCGCCGGGCTCACCGGGGGGGCGCGGCCCGCCGCGCTGATCGAGTGGGCCCGGGGCCAGTCGCTGTCCGTGCGGTGGCGACCCGGTGACGACTGGGCCATCATCGAGGGCGCTCCCGCGGACGTCGGGCGGGCTTTCGACCTCTCGGTGCGCGACTACCGGGGCAGGCAGGGCCAACTCTTCTACGCCTCACCGCATCAGCCCGCCGTACCCGAGCATCTGCGGGACGAGGTGTCGGAGATGGGCCGGATCCTCAGCTACCTCCCGCACCACATGTCACGTCCGGACCACCTGCCGCTCGATGTGCCCGACGGGGGACTGTCGCCCGAGGCGTTGCTGAACACCTACAACGCCGATGACCTGGCCCGGGCCGGCTACACCGGCAAAGGCACGACCATCGTCATCTTCGCGTTCGACGGTTTCCGGCAGTCCGACCTCGACGCGTACACCGCCATGTTCGGCCTGCCGCAGTTCACCCCGGAGGTCGTCGACGGACCTCTCGGCGAGCCACGCAGCGAGCTGGCGATGGACCTGCAGGTGGCGCATGCCATCGCTCCAGATGCCCGCAAGGTCGTCGTGAACGCGATGCCGACCGTGGAGGGTGGCGGCGGCTATCGCAAGATCGGCGAGATGCTCGAAGAGACCGACCGCCGCTTCCCCGGTGCGGTGTGGAGCTTCTCGATCGGCTGGGGCTGCGACCGCCTCATCACCGCTGCCGACCTGGCCCCGGTGCGGTCGGCGTTGCGCACCGCCCACGCGAACGGAACCACCGCCTACAACGCCAGCGGTGACCTGGCCGGCATGGAATGCCGTGGCGGCCAGGACTGGTCGGCACCGCCGAGCGAGCAGGACATCGGCCTCGACTCGATCGCCTCGCTGCCCGAGATGACCAGCGTCGGCGGCACCACCCTGTCCACCGATCCCGACGGGCAGTGGGTGTCCGAGCAGACGTGGTTCGATGTGCCGCTGTCCCAGGGCACCGGAGGCGGCGTCTCGGCCCTGTTCGACCTGCCGGAGTGGCAAGAGGTGGCCGCAGGCGCGGTCCCGCCCGAGCGCAATACGGGTAAGCGGTTGACGCCGGATGTGGCCGCTGTCGCCGATCCGTTCACCGGGGTGAAGATCGTCATCGACGGCCAGGTCTTCGCCGGTGGCGGAACCTCGCAGTCGGCGCCCATCTGGGCCGGTCTGACCGCGGTGATGAACCAGTACCTGGTGGACAACGGCGGAACGCTCATCGGCGACATCAATCCGCTGCTCTACCGCATCGCCGAGGGTGCGCCACGACCCGCCTACCGCGATGTCACGTTGGGGGGCAACGCCATCGACGATGCGGGTCCCGGCTACGACCTGGTCACCGGTCTGGGCACCCCCGATGTCGACAACCTCGTCCACAACCTGGAGATCTTCCAGAAGGGGCTGGCCTGATGAGCGCTCGCGCGAAGAAGCGGGGGCACTGATGAGTGCCCCCGGAGCGGCCCCCGGAACGACGCATTGCCCGATCTGCCAGACCGACGTTCCGTCAGGCCAATACTGCGGGCAGTGTGGCGTCCCGCTCGATGAGCACCGCAGCGGGGACGGGCCGTACTGGTTGCGCGCGCGAGCGTTCAGCGCGGCACCCGGGCAGCGGCTGTTCGCGCCGGGGCTGACGAGTTCGCTGTTCCCGCATCTGACACCGCGCTCGCGCAAGGTGTTCCTGATGGGCCTGGCGCTGCTGGCGACCGCTCTGGTTGTCGCCACCGTCCTGCGTATGCCGGCCGCGCTCATCGCGGTCGCGGCACTCGGCCTTCCGCTGCTGTTCGCCCTCTACTTGCGGGAATCCGATGCGTTCGGCGACTTTCCACGCGGTGCGTTGGCGGTGACTGCCCTGTTGGCGATCGCCCTCGGTGTCGGGTGGGCGCTGTTGACCGGAGCCGCCGTGGCCCGCGCCTACAACGTTCCGCTCGGCGCAGGTATCGGTGCCGAGCGGATGCTGCGGGACGGGATCGGGGTGCCGCTGGGCAGCATGTTGCTGATGTTGGTTCCCGCGCTGGTGGCCCGCTGGTCGTGGCGAGGAGACCGGGAAGCCCTCGACGGCTACGTCATCGGCGCGCTGGGTGCCCTGGTGTTCACCGCGGCCGCAACGCTGACCCGGCTGGCGCCCCAGTTCCGCCTCGGCATGTTCAACCGCATCCGTCCGATGGACGGGCTGCTCGTCGAAGCCGGCATCCGCGGGATCGCGGTGCCGCTGACCGCGGCGGCCGTCGGCGGGCTGATCGGCACCGCGCTCTGGTTCGCCCGACCGCCGACCAAGGCGCACGACCACCGCAGCTTCGTCCGCGCCATCCTCGTCCTGATCGCCGTCGCGGTGGTGGGCATCTATGTGACGGTGGGTTTGGTCGACGTCGCCCGGCTTCCCCAGTTCCTGCAACTGGCGGTGCATCTGACGCTGACCGGGTTGGCGTTGTTCGCGCTGCGCATCGGCCTGCACCTGGCCCTGCTGCACGAGGCGAAGGACGAGACCCGTACCGACGAACCCATCCTGTGCGTCGAGTGCAACCACGTCGTGCCGGACGCGCCGTTCTGCGCCATGTGCGGTTTTGCCATGCGTGGGTGCTCACGCCGCTCACGCCGAGCCCGCCGCGCCGATCGCCCGACCCGGATTTCCGATGACGAGGTGACGGGGGACGGTGCCGGGTTGCTGCCCGGCTATTCGACACACTCCGGCACGTTCGAGGCCGGCCGGCCACGGTCGGCGTCGTTCCGCGTCGTCGCGCTGGCGCTCGGCATCGGCATCGTCGTGGTGGCCGGCGGGCTGGTCGGGCTCTCCGGGCGCATCTCCAAACCCCCGCCCAAATACGTATGCCCGCCCGATTGCGGTGATCCGCCGATGAACCGGGCCGTGGAGATCAACCCCCGCTTCACCTCACCCGACGGTTCCTTCTCGGTGAACTACCCGGTCGAGGGTGCGGCCTACGAGGTGACCCAGGACGCCGACGGGGTCACCGCGGTGCTGCAGGCCGGTGACGGCGGCACGATGCAGCTGATCAGCATGCCCGCCCAGGGGCGAACCCCGAGGGAGATCGCCGTCGAACTGGTGGACCGGACCTTCCCGGACACCAGGACCGCCTACGAGATCCCGAACGCGATGGTCGGCTACGAACCCGGATACGGGCTTGCCGCCGATTGCTGGCCGCAGGGCGCGGTGACCAGCTATTCACGGATGCGGGTCATCGTGATGGTCGCGGTCAAGAACGACCTGGCCCTGATCGCCGGTGCGGTCGGGCCGTTCCGCGCCTTCGGGCCGGACTTCGGTTCGGGCAAGCCGTCGGGGGCCAGCCTGCAACTGGCGCTGGACATGGGCAAGTACGTCAACAGCTTCCGGTGGCGCGGCGACCCGCCCCGCTAGCGGGCTCCGGCACCCCGGCGGGCTACACGATCTTGCGCACCACGGTCCCGGGCGGGTACTCCAGCACCAGCGGTTTGCCGTCCCGGTCCACCTGGGTGGAGGTCAGCGCGATCCGGTGATATTCGCCGGCGCCCATCGGATGGACGATCTCGGTGCCGGCCACGTGGAAGGCGGCGGCACGCGGGTCGTCCTCATCGGTGACGGCGAGGGCGTCGCCGGCGCGGATGTCGTCGATGGCCACCTCGACGATCTCGAACTCTCCGGCCATGCGTTGAAGTCTAGGAGGACCCCGCGGGATCTCGCAGAGCGTGGACCTTGGCCCGACACCGCAGAGCCGTCGGCGTAACCTGCTCAACCGTGATCGACATCGCACTGGACGAGATGCGCGACTGGTTCGGATTCGGCGTGGCGGGCAACTTCGCCGGGCACCTGGAGCAGGCGGGTGAGGCGGTCGACTTCGTCAACGTCGCCAGCGACGGCGTCGCCCCCAAGGGCATCTTTCCGTGGTACGCCCCGGGCGCGGACTCGTTCCTGAGCGAGTTCCCGCTGTCCAACGACGCCATCGTGCTGCCCGACCAGAGCGACGGCCCGCTGAACCTGCAGATCGAACCCGAGGTCGGGCTGGCCTGCGACGTCGTGTGGGACGGCGACACCGTCGTCACCCTGCGCCCGTTCGCGCTGGGAGCGTTCAACGACTGTTCGATCAGACGGCCCGGCGCGCCCAAGATCAGCTACAAGAAGAACTGGGGGCCGGCGTCCAAGGGGGTGGCCGGCACGTTCTTCGACATCAGCGACCTCACCCCCGACGGTCCCACCGCGACCCTGAGGCTGGTCTGCTTCCTGCGCAGCGACGGTGCCGAGCACGCCTACGGCGTGGACAGCCCGCTGATCGGCTACTCGTACTACGGGGAGGTGCTGCTGGACTGGATCGTCGAGCGGCTGGCGAATCAGAAGGGGTCCCCCGACACCCCGCTGGAGGACGTGGGAGCGCTGATGGTGGCCAGCGGCCACCCGTCGAAGGTGCTGATCGGGATCGGCGCCACCCGCTACACCCCGCTGGGGGAGTCGACCTTCCTCAAGCCCGGCGACCAGGCTGTCGTGCGGGTCTACGACACCGCTGGTGACGGCCGCTCGGAGTTGACCCAACTGGTGGCCTGACCGGCGAAACCGTCGTCCTCACGGTATCTGTTTCGGTTAGGATGACCGTCGACATGAGCAACGAGAACAACGACGGTTCGGTGGCCGGGCAGCGTGCCCTGGTCCTGGGCGCCAGCGGCAATGTCGGTGCGTGTGTGACCCGCCGGCTCGTCGAGGGTGGCGCGGATGTGCGCGTGCTGGTGCGAAAAACGAGTTCGACCAAGGGAATCGACGGCTATGACGTCGACCGGCGCTATGGCGACCCGTTCGATCCCGAGACGGTGGCCTCCGCGATGGCCGGACGCGACGTCGTCTACTACTGCATCGTCGACACCAGGGCCGAGTTGCGTGACCCCGGGCCGCTGTTCGCGACCAACGTGGAGGGCCTGCGCACAGTCCTCGACGTGGCGGTCGGAGCCGGTCTGCAGCGGTTCGTCTTCCTGAGCACCATCGGCACGATCGCGGTCGGTCGCAACGGGGCCAGCGTCGACGAGGACACGCCGTTCAACTGGGCCGACCGGGCCGGCGGCTACATCGAATCGCGCCGCGCGGCAGAAGAGCTCGTCCTTTCCTATGCCGCTGAACGGGGATTGCCGGCCGTGGTGGCCAATGTGTCCAACCCGTACGGCCCGCCGGACTGGCAGCCCCGGCAGGGGGTCTTCGTGCAGATGGCCGCGCTCGGGCGGATGCCCTTCTACATCCGGGGTATCGGCGCCGAGGTCGTCGGCATCGACGACGCCGCCGACGCCATGCTGCTGGCCAGCCGGCGCGGTCGGGTCGGCCAGCGGTACATCATCTCCGACCGGTTCATGACGCATCAGGAGCTGGTCACCACGGCGGCCGAGGCGGTCGGTGCGCGCCCGCCGCGCATCGGCATCCCGATGTCGGTGGTGCACGGCTTCGGCCGGGTGGGTGACTCCGCCGCCGCGATGCTGGGCCGCGACATGCCGCTGAGCAAGCAGGGCGCCTTCCTGCTGGCCCACACCTCGCCGGCCAGCCACGCCAAAGCCACCCGCGAACTGGGCTGGCAGCCACGGCCCACCGAGCAATTCATCGCGCGCGCCGCGGAGAACTACGTGAGCAGAGCCGTATCGGTGTGACATCCCGGCCGGGCAGCCGGCTGCCCGCCGGCGGGGCGCCCGGTCGGTGGGCCGGAACCCATTTCGCTGTCCGCTGACTGCACCCGGAATTTCTCGACGATCCCCGGGCTTTCATCAGGTGCTGCCGGAAGGGGCGGCCACGTGATCGAGGAGGCCCGATGTCCGAACGCCGTTCCACCGCCCACCTGCGCGCCACCACGGTGCGCCGACTGCTCGCCGCGGCCGGTGTCGGTGGCGCACTGGCGGCCGGCCTGATCGGCCCCGGGGCCGCCACCGCCCAGGCCGCACCGTCCTCCTGTCCCGACGTGGAGGTGGTGTTCGCCCGCGGCACCGCCGAACCCGCCGGCGCGGGGCGCGTCGGCCAGGCGTTCCTCGACGAGCTGCGCGGCAACCTCGGCGGCCGGACGGTGGGCGTGTACGCGGTGAACTACCCGGCCTCCTATGACTTCCTGCAGTCCGCGCCGCTGGGTGCCGGCGACGCGAGCGTGCACATCCAGGCGGTCGCGGCCACCTGCCCGGCCACCGACATCGTTCTCGGCGGCTACTCCCAGGGTGCCGCGGTGATGGATCTGATCACCGCGGACCCGGCATCGACGTTCGGGTTCGGGCAGCCGATGCCCGCGGCCGTCGCCGACCACGTCTCAGCTGTGACGGTCTTCGGCAACCCGTCGGGCAGGATCGGTCAGCCGCTGAGCGCGATCAGCCCGCTCTACGGGGCGAAGACCCTCGACCTGTGCAACGGCGCGGACCCGGTGTGCTCGAACGGCGACGACCGCGCCGCGCACAGTCGCTACGTGGAGGCGGGGATGGCCAAGCAGGCCGCCGACTTCGCCGCCGCCAGGATCGGCGCCGGCCCGGCCGGCGCGCCCGTCGTCAGTGCGTCCGGTGCGGTGGGCTGACGCGGCGCCGGGCAGCGGGCACCATGGAAAGCGTGACCACCCCACGCACCGATGACGCTGCGCTCACCGAGCTGACCCTGGCGGAGAAGGCCGCTCTCACCAGCGGAACCGCCTTCTGGTTCACCAAACCCGTTGAACGGCTGGGCATTCCCTCTGTCATGCTGACCGACGGCCCGCACGGCCTGCGTAAGCAGCGTGGCGCAGGTGATCATCTGGGCATCGGTGACAGCGTGCCCGCCACCTGTTTCCCGCCGGCGGTGGCGCTGGGTTCGTCGTGGGACGCCGGCCTCGCCGAACGCGTCGGCGCCGCCCTCGGTGCCGAGGCCGCGGCCGAGGATGTCGCCGTGGTCCTGGGTCCGGGGCTGAACATCAAGCGCTCGCCGTTGTGCGGGCGCAACTTCGAGTATCTCTCCGAAGATCCCGTCGTCTCCGGGGTGCTGGCGGCGGCGATCGTCACCGGCATCCAGTCCCGGGGGGTCGGCGCCTCACCGAAGCACTTCGCGGCCAACAACCAGGAGCACGACCGGATGCGGGTCAGTGCCGACATCGACCCCCGTCCGCTGCGGGAGATCTATCTGCGGGGCTTCCAGCGCGTCGTCGAACAGGCCGCGCCGTGGACGGTGATGTGCTCCTACAACCGCATCAACGGGGTGCACACCGCCGAGGACCCGTGGCTGCTGACCGCCGTGCTGCGCGACGAATGGGGCTTCGACGGGCTCGTGGTGTCCGACTGGGGGGCGGTCGACGACCGCGTTGCGGCCCTGGTTGCCGGGCTGGACCTCGAGATGCCGGGCTCGGGCGGCGCATCCGATGCGCGGCTCGTCGACGCCGTGGCGGCGGGCACACTGCCGGGCGGGCTTCTCGACCGGGCGGCGCTGCGGGTGCTGAGGCTGCTCGGCCGGGTGGGGGCCGGTCGGGGCCCGGCTGCGGGGTCGTTCGACGTCGACGCCCACCATGCGCTGGCGCGCGAAGCCGCCGGCCGGTCCGTCGTGCTGCTCAAGAACGACGGCGCGGTGCTTCCGCTGGGGAAGGGGACGGACGTCGCCGTGATCGGCGCGTTCGCCGCCGAGCCCCGCTACCAGGGTGGCGGGTCGTCGGCGATCAACCCGACCCGCCTGGACATCCCGGTCGACGAGATCCGGGAGCTCTGCACCGGCCGGGTGAGCTTCTCGCCGGGCTATCGCACCACGGCCGAGGTACCCGACGAGGAGGTCGCGCGGTTGCGGGCCGAGGCCGTGCGCGCCGCGGTCGACGCCGATGCCGCGGTCGTGTTCCTCGGGGTGCCGGCGCGCGACGAATCCGAGGGCTTCGACCGTGACGGCATCGACCTGCCCGCAACGCAGTTGGCGCTGCTCGACGAGATACTGGCGGCCAACCCGGCCACGGTGGTGGTGCTGTCCAACGGTGGTGTGGTGGCGCTGCCGTTCGCGGCGCAGGTGCCGGCGATCCTGGAGGGCTGGCTGCTCGGCCAGGGCGGCGGGCGCGCCGTCGCCGACGTGCTCTTCGGCGAGGTGAACCCGTCCGGGAAACTGACCGAGACCGTCCCGCTGCGGCTCGAGGACTCTCCGGCCTATCTCGACTACCCGGGGGAGTTCGGCCACGTGCGTTACGGCGAGGGACTGTTCGTCGGATACCGCTGGTACGACGCGCGCCGACTCGAGGTGGCGTTCCCTTTCGGACACGGGATGTCCTATACGACATTCGAATACGGCGATGTCGCCGTCACCGTCACCGACGCCGGCGACCTCGAGGTCCGGGTGTCGGTCACCAACACCGGGGCGGTGCCCGGCCGCGAGATCGTCCAGGTGTACACCGCCCTGCCCGGCAGCGCGGTGACCCGGCCGCCCCGGGAGCTCAAGTCGTTCGCCACGGTGTGGCTCGACAGCGGTGAGACCGGGGAGGTCCGCCTGCCGGTGCGCCGTGCAGACCTGGCGTACTGGGATGTTCGGGTCGAATCGTGGATCGTCGAAGGCGGGTGCTACACGATCGAGGTGGCGGCATCCAGTCGCGACATCCGTTGCTCGGTGCAGGTCGAGCTCGGCGGTGACCACCTCGCGATGCCGCTGACCAGGCAGTCGTCCCTGGCCGAGGTGTTGGCCCATCCGGTTGCGGGGCCGATGGTGGCGGCGCAGCTGGCCGAGCAGATGCCCGACGCCGCCGGGGCCGGGGCCCTCATGCCCGAAGGGGTCGACCTGGCCCGGATGCTGGACTCCTTTCCGATCGGCAAGATCGGGATGCTGGCCGCGGCGACCGGGGCACCGGTCGACCCGGCGATGATCGACG
This sequence comes from Actinomycetota bacterium, assembly GCA_034190095.1. GTDB lineage: Bacteria > Actinomycetota > Actinomycetes > Mycobacteriales > Mycobacteriaceae > Mycobacterium. The sequence continues at coordinate 13,345 of JAXHTL010000064.1, read as the reverse complement.
AACTGCTCGCCGTGGCCAACGGCGGCGAGCCTGCGGGCCCGGACTCGCTCAGCTGAACACCCCCGTTCACACTGCGGTGGGGGCGGCCCGCACTCGCACTTTCGCACCCTGAACGCAGTGTCAACGGGTCTGGGAGCCGTCGATGATGGCGGCGACGGATGTGCTGATCGACCCGCGCAGCGTCTCGTCGTCCACCTCGTCGAGTTCCAGGGCGCGTTGCAGGAACGGGCGGAACAGATACCACCCGAGTTGCAGTGCACTGATGTTGGCGGCGGCCAGGCGTGCGTCGAGGTCGTCGTCGAAGTTCGGCCGGATTCGGTCCAGCAGCAGGGCCAGGTTCGGAAAGTTCGACTGCAACTCCCCGACGGAATAGCCGTCCAGAATCGCGCGGGCCATGACCCGGGCGTGCCGGGTCAGTGCCTGCTCCACCTCGGCACCCGGCGCCTTCGCCGTGATCAGCGCGGTGACCTGCCCGGCGAGGTGGTCGAGCACCGCGCCGACGAGATTGTCCTTGGTGCCGAAATGCCGAAACACCAGGCCGTGGTTGACTTTCGAACGAGTGGCGACCTCACGGATCGAGGTCGCCGCAGGCCCTTTCTCGGCGAAGAGGTCGGAGGCCGCCGCCAGGATCGCCGCGGCGACCTCGTCTTTTCCGAACGGCGCCGAGGCCGCTTTCCTCGCCGATCGTGTAGCCATATGGCTACGGTAGCCAACAGGCCTCACAATCCCAGGGTGCGACGCCCCACGTCGATGAGTTCGCGGCCGAGGGTGTCGTCGTCGAGGTCGCGTGGCGCCGTCGACGCCGCGCCGGCGAGACCGGTCAGCACGACCGCGGCGCTGATGGATCCGCCGGGGGCGGGCTGCGTGGCGGTGAGCAGGGCCAGTTGGCGGTCGATCACCGTCGACCATTCGGGCTGGTCGCGCAGCACGGTGCGCACACTCGGGTCGAAGACCGTGATGCCGGCAAGGGTGCGGTGGGCGGCGACGACGGTGGCGTATCCGGCCAGCATCGCCTCGGCCCGGGCCTTGGCGCCCCGCTTGGCTTCGGCCCGGTCGACGGCGGCGCCGACCTCGGTGAGGATCGGGGCCATCAGCGCGAGCAGGAGCTGCTCCCGGGTGCGGAAGTGATAGTAGATCGCGGCCTTGGTGAGGCCGAGTTCGTCGGCGATCATCTGCAATGACGTTCCGGCGAAGCTGTACTGGCCGAAGAGCTCCAATGCCGCATCCAACAGCCGCCGCCGGGTCGTTGCCGGCCAGCTGGCCTTGTCGACCGACTCTGCGGTCATCACGCCTCCTAATCGAGAACCCCAGTGGGCCGCGGGCCGCCGGCGCACCGTTCGCCGCTCATTCCGCGACAGAACGATAGCCGCCGGCCGGTTGCGGGGTCTGACGCCCAGAAAAACCTTTGCTTTACGATCGGATAGATATTACTTTACGAATAGCAAGAAATACGAATAGCAGGAAATATCTCGGACCGCCCCGCGCCGCGGCGAGTCGACGCATCAGGCGATTTGCGCGCGCGACGGCGGACCGAGCCCAGGTGGAAGGAACGGAGTTTTCAGCGATGACGACATCCAGTGTCGACACCCTGCAGGCCCGCGAGGTCAAGGAACACATTGGTACCGAGATCCGTGCCGGCAAGGAAACCCTGCTCAGCGGTGAGCACGCCGAGGCGCTGCGCGACCTGCTGGAGCAGCGCGGGGTGTTGGTGTTCCCGCAGATCGGGTTCACTGACGACGAGCAGGTCGCGTTCACCGAAACCCTGGGCTCCCTGGCCGCGGAGCGGGCCGGAGAGAAGCTCTACAGCGTCACCCTGGACGCCACGGTGAACAGCTCGGCCGACTACCTGAAGGGCTCGCTGTACTGGCACATCGACGGAACGATGAACGATGTGCCGATCCGGGCATCGCTGTTGTCGAGTCGCGTGTTGCCGTCTGACGGTGGAGGTGACACCGAGTTCTGCAACACCTATGCCGCCTACGACGCTCTGTCCGACGAGGACAAGGCCCAGTTGGAGAACCTCAGGGTGGTTCACTCGGGGTGGAATTCGCTGTTCTACTACGAACCCGAACCGACCTTCGAGCAGTTGCGGGGCGCGATGCGGATGGGAGAGAAGGAGCTACCGTTGGTGTGGACACACCACTCGGGGCGAAAGTCGCTGGTGCTGGGCTGCACCGCGGGTCATGTCGTCGGCGTGGATCATCGTGAGAGCGCCGAGCTGTTGGTGCGACTGCGGGACTGGGCCACTCGACCAGAGTTCGTCTATCGCCACCAATGGACGGTCGGCGATATGGTCATCTGGGACAACACCGGCACGATGCACCGCGCCATGCCCTACAACCCCGATTCCGGCCGGCTGCTGACCCGCACCAAGCTCGAGGGCGAAGAACCGTTCGCCTGACATGAGCGACGACGAGCTGACCGAACTGCTGGACCGGGAGAAGATCCGGCACTGCCTGGCACGGCTGGCGCGCGGTGAGGACCGCCGCGA
>JAXHTL010000064.1:4714-10754 GCA_034190095.1 Actinomycetota bacterium | reverse complement strand
GGCACTGTCGGTGACACCGCCGCCGAGGTCACCCGACGCGGCGGTACCGGTATCGCTGTCCAGGTCGACCACGCCGACGACGCTGCGGTCGAGGCGCTGTTCGACAGGGTCCGCACCGAACAGCGCCGGCTGGACATCCTCGTCAACAACGCCTTCGCCCTGCCCGAGGACCTCACCGACCCCGAACCGTTCTGGGAGAAGCCGGTTTCGAACTGGATGATGGTCGACGTGGGGGTTCGGTCGAACTTCACCGCGGCACGTCACGCCGCCCAGATCATGGTGGCGCAAGGGTCCGGACTGATCGTGGCCACCTCCGGCTACGTCGGCGTCACCTACACCTACGGGGTGGTGTTCGGACTGTGCAAGGCAGCGGTGGATCGGATGGCCCGTGACATGGCTGTCGAACTTCAGCCGCACCATGTCGCCTCGGTGTCGTTGTGGCAAGGGTTGACCATGACAGAACGGGCACAACGCAATCTCGCTGCCCGTCCGGAGATGACAGATTCGGTCGTCACCATGCCCGCGGTGGCGTCTTCGCCGGAGTTCCCCGGGCGGGTGGTCGCGGCGCTGGCCACCGACCCCGACGTGATGAGCCTGTCGGGCGGCACTTTCATCACCGCCGAGCTCGCCCAACGGTACGGGCTCACCGACGTGGACGGACGCACGGTCCCGTCGTTACGCGCACAGCGCGGATCCCCGATCTGGCGCCCGATCTCAGAAGATGGACATGAATCCTGACCAATTGGAGCGGCTCGGCATTCTGCTGGATCGCCAAGACATCGTCGATTGTCTGACCCGGTTCAGCCGCGGCATGGACCGGTTCGACCAGGAGGTGTTCCTCTCGGCGTTCCATCCCGACGCCGTCATCGCCGCCGGTGACTTCGTCGGAGGTGCTGCCGACCTCTACGAGTGGGCCCGGTCCATGCACGAACAGGGGCAGATCTCCACGCAGCACAACCTGCTCAACCACACCTGCGACATCGACGGCGACACCGCGCACTGCGAGACCTACTACTTGTTTGCGGCCAGAAACCGCGATGAGACGAACTGGATCGCCGGTGGTCGTTATTTCGATCGAGTCGAACTCCGGGCCGGACACTGGCGTATTGCTTTGCGCACCAACGTCATCGAATGGTCAGGGATGGTGCCGACCATGCCCATCCCATTTGCCGATGTGCCGGATATCGCCGTCAACGGCGCGCCGGCCCGGGATCGCAGCGACCCATCCTACCAACGTCCGTTGACCAACCGCCGCAACCTTCATTACCCAAATGGACTGGCCTAGCTGCTTTCTCGACCGCGCGCGGATCTGTCGGCGGTGAGTTGGCGATGTCGTCGCCGTCCACCTCCTTGTACTGCGGTGGCCGGAACATATCGCCCTCCGAGGGCAGTGTGATCTCCTCGGAGAAGATGGCCTCGAACACCGCAGACCGGGTCGGCATCGATACAGTGTTCTCATCTCGTCAAGCGGGCTGGCCGAGACCGCCCCGGGTCATCCAGGCATGCCGATCGTCTTGATGTGCAGGTATTCCTGGTAGCCCTGGTCCCCGTTGCGGTATCCCAGTCCCGATTGCTTGGTGCCGCCGAATGGGCTGTCGATACCGAAATGGCTCTTGCCGTTGATGGAGACGTTGCCGGTGCGCATCCGGGTGGCCACGTCGAACGCCCGGTCCACATCGGCGCTCGATACCTCACCGGACAGGCCGTAGATGGTGTTGTTGGCGATGGCGACGGCTTCCTCGTCGCCTTCGTACGGGGTTACGGTCAGGACCGGGCCGAAAATCTCTTCCTGAGCGATAACCGAATTCGGATCGACATCGACCAGCAGGGTCGGCTGGGTGTAGTAACCCACCGCAAGGGCCTCGGGAATGCCACCACCGGTGATCAGCCGTGCACCTGATTCGACGCCGCTTCGGATGAGGCCGAGCACCTTCTGCCGTTGGGCCTCGCTGATCTGCGGGCCCTGCATGACGCCCTGCGTCCATGGATCGCCGACGGGAAAGTTCTCCATGCTGGTCTTCAGTAGTTCGATGCCTTCGTCATAACGCGAACGCGGCAACAAGATCCGTGACGGCAGAATGCACGACTGTCCACTCATCACACACGCCATCATCGCTGCGAGTGGCAGTGACGAGGACAGATCTGAGTCGTCGAGCACGATGTGCGCCGATTTGCCGCCCAGTTCCAGGAGGGTCTTCTTCACCGTCGGAGCCGCGGCGGCCAAGATCGCCCGCCCGGTAGCCGTCGACCCGGTGAAGGTGATCATGTCCACTCGCGGGTCGGCGGTCAGCGCCGCGCCGACCTCGTTGGAGTTGGAGGTGACCACGTTGAACACCCCGGCCGGGATGTCGGTGTCCTCGGCCACGATGCGGCCCAACTCGGAGCCCGACCACGGCGTCAGCTGTGCCGGTTTGAGCACTACGGTGTTGCCGGCCATCAACGCCGGTATCGTCTCGGCGATGTTGAGGTAGAACGGAACGTTCCAGGGGGTGATCGCCCCGACGACCCCGATCGCTTCGTGGTGTAGCTTACGTCGTGCCGGTCCCAACTGCGTCTCGTGCAGGCCGGTGTCCACCGTGTACTGGAATGCCTTGCCGTGCTCGGCCCAGTGCTTGACCTCCTCGATCGGGCTCTCGATCTGCGAGCCCGTGACCGTGATCGGACAACCGACCTCGGTCACCAGCACCCGCCGCAGCCGCTCGGCCTCGGTCTCCAGGGCGGCATGCAACTGCATCAGGCAGTGGTACCTGAACTCCAGATCCTGCGACCAGTCGGTTTCGTCGAAGGCGCGGCGCGCGGCACCCACCGCTCGCTCCATGTCTGCGGCCGTGCCATCGCTGCACCGCCCGGCGACCTGCTCACTGGCCGGGTGGACCACGTCGAACACCGCACCTCCGGTGGCGCCGACCAACTCTCCGTCGATCAACATTCGCTCGTCACCGGCCAACACACCTGCATCCGGCTGCACAGCAGTCACCACTGCCCCTTTCCCGTTCTGTATGTCGTAGCCAAAGCCAATGGACTACAGGATTTTCCGAAACCCCGCCAGCATCACACTCTACTAACATAGAGTGCGTCCGGGAAGGCATTCGCGCGGAACGCCGCCAACACCAAGCGAAAGAAGCAGCGCATGGCATCGGCACAAGTGGCCTTCGATCCGTTCTCGGTGCAGTACTTCGACGACCCCTACGAGACCTATCGGCGAATGCGTAGTGAGGCTGCGGTCTACTACAGCGACAAGTACGACTTCTACGCGCTGACCCGGCACGCCGACGTCGCGGCGGCCTTCACGGACAACGGGGTCTACTCGTCGGCCAGCGGGGCGATACTCGAAGAAGTACTGTCGGGCGAGAAGGGCCAGCAATCCATCATCTCCATGGACCCGCCGGATCATCGACGGATGCGGGGCCTGGTCAACAAGGTGTTCACACCACGGGCGATACGCGCGCAGGAGGAGCTGGTCTGCCGCACCATCGATGGCTACCTGGCGGCCGTGGACCCACAGACTTTCGATGTGGTCGCGGAGTTCTCGGCGTTGTTCCCCGTCGAGATCATTTCGACGATGCTCGGGGTGCCCGCCGAGAACCGTCAGCAGGTCCGGTTGTGGCTCGATACTCTGCTGGAGCGAGAGCCCGGTCAGCTGGCGATGAGCGAGGCCGGTGTCGAAGCCGCGATGAACACCGCGATGCTCTACTTCAACCTGATCCAGGAGCGTCGCGCCGAACCGACCGGCGACATGATCAGCGCTCTGATCGCTGCCGACATCGAGCGCGATGGCGATATCACCCGGCTCGACGATATCGAGATCGCGGGATTCTGCACGCTGCTGGGCGGAGCGGGTGCGGAGACCGTGACCAAGCTGGTCGGGAACGCGGTGGTGCACTTCTCCCGCCACCAGGACCAGTGGCAGGAACTGCGCAACGACCGCAGCAAGATCCCGGCTGCCATCGAAGAGGTGCTGCGTTACGATCCGCCGGTCCAGTATGACGTGCGCTGCACGCGGGAAGAGGTCTCGGTAGGTGGGACGGTGATTCCCGCAGGCAAAGCCGTGCTCCTGATCATCGGGTCGGCCAACCGCGACGAGCGGGCGTTCCCTGACGCAGACCGGTTCGACATCAATCGCGACCGCACGGTGGCCCAGAACCTGGGCTTCGGCTACGGCATCCATTCCTGCCTCGGCGCGGCCTTGGCACGCCTGGAGAGTTCCATCGCGCTGGACCGTTTGCTAGACCTGATGCCCGAGTTCGACGTCGATGAGTCCGCGTTGCGGCGGGTGCGGATGACGAGCGTCGCCGGCTACTCACATGTGCCGGTGCGGGTGAGCTCTTAACCCGTTGGAGCTGCGCCCTGGCCGGGGTTCCTGCTGCCGAAGCTCGTGTGCATGCCGTCGACAATGGCGGAGATGACGCGATCGACGTCCTCGGCGGTATAGGTGCGGCGCACACCGCTGGCGAAGGACAGCATCAGGCCGCTGAGGAACATCATCACCACGTGCGCCTGCTCGTCGACGAGCGCCGGGTCGGTCTTGCCCCGGCTGGCCTGGGCACGTTCGACCGCATCCTTGATTATTGCCAGGAACCCCTCCGTGTAGCCGCGGAAGGCTTCGTCGAGTTCAGGGTCGCGCGGTGCCTGCAGGGCGAGTTCGGAGCGGGCTTTGGTTCTGGTCAATCGCGCACCACTGGAGGCACTTATCACGAGTTTCGCGAGGCCCGAGGGTGACCGCCGCTGCGACCCGACGTTCTCGGCGCGCTCTCGGGTTGCTGCCGTCAAGTCCTTGCGGTCCAGCTCCGCAACACGTGCGGCGACGGCATGGATCAGTGCGGACCTGGTGCGAAAGTAGAAGGAGGTCGTACCGTCGGGCACACCGGCCCTGCGGTCCACCTTCAGATGGCTGACGCCTTTCAATCCGTCCTCGGCCAACAGGCGAATCGCGGTGTCGCACAGCTCGCGGCGACGCTGCTCGGGGTTGGGCTTTCGTCTCATATCAGTCCGGAAGTCTAGTGGTCGTTCTCGGCGAAACGCCGATTTGCGCCGCACAGCCGTCCTACACTCTATTTTCGTAGAGCAAGATTGGTGAGCCGTCGATGCGGCCGCATCGTTCGATTCGACAACGTCGGGAATCCCCGATGACGTCGGGCAGCAGGCCGTCAGGCCCTCCAGTCCGACGCCCGTGGATTTCTGGCGAGACTAGGGGCGTCGGAATGAAACTCGTTTTCCCACTGCCGCACATGCTCAGACTCAAGGCGATGACGCAGCCGTGGGAAGGCGCCGTCACCGGTGCCGATCAGACCAGGATGGTCAAATGCGCTGACCGGTGGGGCTACGACATGGTCGCAGTGCCAGAACATTTCATCATCCCGCAGGAACACGTGGAGCTGTCCGGGCCGCACTACATGCATTCGACGGTCGCTCAGGCATACCTTGCCGGTGCGACCGAGCGCATCCTGCTGAACTCGTGCATCACCGTGCTTCCGCTGCAGCACCCGATCGTGCTGGCCAAAGCGCTGTCCACCGCTGACTGGATGAGCAGTGGGCGGATGATGGTCACCTTCGGTGTGGGCTGGTTGGAGAAGGAGTTCGATCTGCTCGGCGTCCCGTTTCGGGAACGCGGGCGCATCGCCGACGAGTACCTGGCTGCGATCGTCGAGCTGTGGACCAGCGAGTCGCCGAGCTTCGACGGCAAGTATGTGTCGTTCGACGACGTCGCATTCGAACCCAAGCCGATCCAGAAGCCGCACCTGCCGGTCTGGATCGGAGGTGATGCGGACGCGGCTCTGCGTAGAGCAGCCAAGTATGCATCCGGGTGGTGGTCGTTCCTGACTCCGCCGGAGAAGCTCGCCGAGCGGATTGCGTTCATCAAATCTCAGCCTGCCTATGATGGCCGCCCCTTCGACGTGGTGCACGGAATGTCGACGACTCTGGTCGGGGAGGGGCACGTGGCTCGCGACGACCCGAATGCTCGCCCGGGGATGAGCGCCGAGCAGATCGTCGATCGGTTGAGTTGGCTTGGCGAGCAGGGGGTGACGGTGAGCGCGGTACC
>JAXHTL010000064.1:0-4614 GCA_034190095.1 Actinomycetota bacterium | reverse complement strand
GGCATCGACGTCCTGGTCAACAATGCGGGCAACGCGGGGGCCGAGGGATTCGCAGGCAGGATGCGCTTCGCCGATTCCCAACCCGGTGACTGGGAACCCTTCCTGCGGGTCAACCTGTATGGCGTCTTGCACTGCGTCCGCGCCGCGCTGCCCTCGATGATCGACAGGGGATGGGGGCGGATCGTCACCATCGTCTCCGATGCGGGCCGCACCGGTGATCCGAATGGGGCCGCCTACGCCGCGGCGAAGGCCGGCGCGGCGGGTCTTACCAGGTCGGTCGCGCTGGAGAACGGGCGACATGGGATCACCGCCAACAACATCGCTCTGGGGACCATGCGCACTCCGTTGACCGAGCCGCTGTGGGCCGAGCCCGACTCCCCGCAGGCCAAGGCGATCTTGCAGAGCTACGTTCTCCGTCGCCCCGGGACACCCGCAGACGTGGCTGGCCTGGCAGTGCTACTCGCCAGCGAATACGGGTCGTGGATCACTGGCCAGACCATCCCGGTCAACGGCGGCTATTCGTTTGCGCTGTAGTGAGTTCGGCGCGACCTCGCCCCTGGTGAGGCCGGGACCTGCTCGCTCGGCCGCGCTGGAGTTCCGGGACGCGGCCGCCAGCCCGTCCCCGCGGCTGCCGTGCGGATGCTGCTTGCGGGCCCGGCTGACAACAGGGAAGTCCACCGCCGCAACGCATTTGTCCGGCAGCACGGATTTGGGCAGAACCATCCTGCGGGTCGGTGACGATCCGGTACTCTACTTTTCTGACTCTATGTTGATAGAGTGGGTTACGGGTTGCAGGAGCCCGCACCGCCATGGTCGAGCGGGCCGGTGGGCCGAGTGGAGGAGTCGTGCGCGATGGAAGCCCGGGCTGAGTCGGTTGTGCTGATGGACGAAAGACGAATGACCAGACAGGGGGGACTCCGGAAGGCCGGGACCTGGACCGTCGCATCCGATCCGGCGGACGAGTGGGCCGGCGGTGCGGCCATCGAAGCCGACCTGATCGGAGTGACGCTCTAGCGATGGATCCGCAACGAACCAGTGACGAGCTCGAAATCGCCGGGCTCCTGACCACATACGCCACTGCGATGGACACTCAAGACTGGTGGCTGTACAGGTCGGTGTTCACCGACGACGCCCGCGTCGATTACACCTCGGCGGGTGCGATTGCCGGTACGCGCGACCAGGTCGCAGATTGGCTCTGCAGTGGTCTCGGAGCCGCAGTGGCGATGACGATGCACTACATCACCAACATCGAAAGCGACATCGACGGCGACACCGCCACGGTGCGCGCGATGTTCTACAACCCCATGCGGCTGACCGGTAGCGCTGAACTCAGCTACCGCGGTGGTTACCACCACCATGAACTGGTACGCACAGCCGACGGCTGGCGAAGCCGGTCCCTCTGTGAGGAGAGCAGATGGGTACAACACCCGGTGTGGCCCCAGTCGGACTCCGACGCCGGGGCTGCCCCGCCCACCTAATGAGCCGCGGTCGGGTCGGCTCGATGTCAATCTCGACGGGGTGTGGCACACCGTTGTCTCGACAGTGTCCTCGATCATCCGCAAAGGACGCGGCGGCCGATCGGAGCTTTCGGGTCAATTCCGTCCATCCCCCCGGCGTGCCGAGTGGGGCTTGCGCAATGTCGTGATATTTCGGCGGGCACGGAGTGTCGCGGTCAGAGCGTCGAGAGTCGTTGGCTCACCGGCGCTGAATGGCCGGCGAGTTCGGGCGCGAAGACGCTCGGGTAGGGCTTCCACTGTCGAATGGACGTGCCACCGCGTCCGTTGGTGAGCACCTCCTTGCGGCCGTCGGCATGGGTGAAGACTCCGTCGAGGGTGTCCCAGTACAGGGTGGCGACCGCGGTCTCGGGGACCTTGTCGCCCCCGCTCCATGTGGACGCCCCGATCGCGCGTGCGGTGAAGTCGAGGATGCCGGCCTGCGTTTTCATCGTGACCTGGTAGCGGGACGGGATGAATGCGCCCATCGTGGGCAGAAAAGCCCAGTCGTGATGCGCGATGGTGAAATCCCCGACGGGGCAGTACTGCCCGTCGGCCGTGTTGAGCGACATGTCTTTGTTGCCCAGGCGCATCTCGTACATGCTGCCGAACACCTCGTCGAAGTGGAACCAGGCCCAGTCTTCCCAACCGCCGATCTCGGCTGCGGATTGGTCGACGGAGTAGTAGCGCTCACGGACTCCTTTTCCGCTGATGCGGACCGTCCGGCCGTCGATCGTGAGTGTGCCGTCGATGCGCCCCGACCAGTTGTAGCCGTAGGCGATGCTGTGTTGGGTCAGCACGGACGGTTCGTCCTTGCCGTACCAGGTCGGATACCCCTGTCCGGTGTGGACGAAGTCGGCTTTGATCCCGGCGTCCTTGTCTTCCAGAGCGTAGTGCCAGGTGTGGTCGGGTCGGCATACCAGGTGAAAGTCGCCCAGATCCACGGTGACGTGGTCGGTGCAGCGCTCGACCGAAAGTGTTCCGCCCCCGAAACTCTGTCCGCCGGTGCGTGCGGTCTGTGGGAAGTCGGCCAGCCGGTAGATCGAGCCGGGCAACTGCACCACCTCTCCGGTATCCCAACCGATGTCGACATGCCACATGTCGCTGCCCTCGAGCGCGAGTGACAGGGGTGTGCACCCGAACCAGTAGCGGCGCCCGTCATCCCCGTCGGCGACGCAGGTGACCATCCAGTCCAGGAAGGCGGTGCCGCGGGCCTCGTCGGGGAAGCCATGGCCGTCTTCGTCCAAGGTCACCTCGGGGTTGTCGACGAGCATCGCGAGACCATCCTTGTTAGTTGCGCTAATTATTAATTCACCATAGACCCCCTCGCCCTGTCGTGCAGTGGACGACAGCTCGGCGGCGGCATTAGGCCCAATGAAGACTTTTCGGAGGAGTTAGCATCGCTGATGTGGGCGAGCACCTCGACGTCGGACAGCTCCGAGCGCTCGCCGCGGTGGTCGAGTTCGGCAGCTTCGACGCCGCCGCCGAGCAGCTGCAGGTGACCCCGTCGGCGATCAGCCAGCGCATCAAAGCTCTCGAACAGCACGTCGGCCAGGTCGTCGTGCTACGGGAGAAACCCTGTGTGCCAACCACGGCCGGGCTGCCGCTGCTGCGGCTGGCCGCCCAGATGACGCTGCTGGAAACCGAGGCGCTCGCCGAGATGCGCGGCGGCCCACCCGGACAGCCCCGGGTCGCGCTGGCCGTCAACGCCGACTCGATGGCGACCTGGTTCACCGACGTGTTCGAGCTGCTGCCCGACGTGCTCTTCGACGTGCGTATCGAGGATCAGGACCATTCGGCCCGGCTGCTGCGCGAGGGAGTGGTGATGGGGGCGGTGACCACCGAGCGCGTCGCGGTCGGCGGCTGCCGGGTGCAGGGGCTGGGGGTGATGCGCTACCTGCCGGTGGCATCCCCCGACTACGTCGCGCGGCACCTCCCGGCAGGGTTCACCGCCGACGCGGCCGCGTCGGCACCCTCGCTGGCCTGGAACCGCGACGATGCGCTACAGGATCAGCTGCTGCGCAAAGTGTTCCGCCGCGCGGTGCGGCGCCCGATCCACTACATCCCCACCGCCGAGGGTTTCGGGGCGGCGGTGCGGGCCGGACTGGGCTGGGGGATGTATCCCCAGCAGCTGATCGACGGCTCGTTCGTGCCGATCACCGACCACCATCTCGACGTCCCGCTGTACTGGCAGTGCTGGAAGCTGGACTCGACCACGATCACCGAGGTCACCGACGCGGTGACCGGCGCCGCGGCGGGGCTGCGGCGGGCACGATGAACGCGCCAGGCAGAATTGCCCGGGTGGATGCCACGGTCAGGGTGCTGGTGCTCGGCGTGGGTATGGGTCCCCAGCACGTCACCGCCGAGGTGGCCCAGGCGCTGCGCTCGGTGGACTATGTGCTCGCCGCGGAGAAGGCCGCCGACGACCAGCTGCTCGCGTTGCGCCGCCGGATCGTGGCGGCCCACCCCGGCCCCGGCGGGCCGGCCGAGGTGGTCGCGGTGCCCGACCCGGAACGGGACCGCTCGGCCGGACTGTCGGCCGACGGGTACCGGACCGCCGTGGCGGACTGGCACGACGCCCGCGCCGCCCAGTACGCGCGGCTGCTCACCGAGCGCGGCGGGACGGCCGCGTTCCTGGTCTGGGGCGATCCGTCACTCTACGACTCGACGATCAGGATTCTGGACAAGATCGGCGAGCTGGGGGTGGCCCTCGACTACGAGGTGCTGCCGGGGATCAGCGCACCTCAGCTGCTTGCCGCGCGGCACCGCATCGTGCTGCACGAGGTCGGTCGCCCGGTGCACATCACCACCGGGCGCCGGCTGCAGGATGCGGTGGCGGCGGGCCAGGACAACATCCTGGCGATGCTCAACCCGCCGCCGGACCGGTTGGATTTCACCGGGCTGGCCGACTGGACCCTCTGGTGGGGCGCCAACCTCGGCGCACCCGGCGAACAGCTGGTCACCGGCCGCGTCGGCGACGTGCTGCCCACCGTCGCCGACGCCCGTCACGCGGCCGCCCGGGCCGACGGCTGGGTGATGGACGTGTTCCTGGTCAGGAAGACCTGATGGCCGGGCTGCTCGTGGCGGGCACCACCAGCGACGCCGGGAAATCCGCGGTCAG
>JAXHTL010000063.1:0-22344 GCA_034190095.1 Actinomycetota bacterium | reverse complement strand
GTTCCGGCGATGCTCGCGCTGAACTACGGCCAGAACGTGGGAAGCCTGCATCTGCCGTGACCGCGGCCGCGGTCCGGGACACAGTGGTAAGCGTAGCCTTACTTTACTTAGAGGTGTAACCTGCTGCCGCATGGAGACGCCACCACTACCTGACGTCAGCGCCGCCCTCGAGGAGATCCTGCGCGACGACCTGCAGGTCGACCTGAGCCGCGTGACGCGCGACTCCCGACTCGTCGAGGACGTCGGCCTGGACTCGGTCGCGTTCGCGATCGGCGTGGTGGCCATCGAGGACAAGCTCGGGGTGGCCTTGACCGCCGAGGACCTGCTGACCTGCAACACCGTGGGCGAGCTCGAGTCGGCGATCGCGGCGAAGGCGCCGGCCGAGCGGTGAGTGTGCTTGCGGCCGCATCGTCGCAGGCGATGACGGAGTCGGTCCATGATCTGGTCGTCCTCGATCCGACCCACGGATGGGTGCGTCACCCGTGGCCGGAGGTGCACGCGCGCGCCGAGAACATCGCCGAACGCATTCTCAACGGGCCGGCCGGGGCGGTCGGTGTGGTCGGCGACCCCACCGTGGAGCTCGTCGCCACCATCCAGGCGGCGCTGCTCGCCGGGCGACCGCTGTCGATCCTGCCCGGCCCCGTCCGCGGCGCCGACGACCGGCAGTGGGCTCACGCCACCGCCGAACGCTTCGCCGGTATCGACGCCACCCAGGTGTTCACCCACGGGAAGAACCTGGAACTGTTGCACACCAACGGTTCCGGCCTGATCGTTCACGAACTGACCGAGGTCGGGCACTCCCGGCGGGCCAGCACGCTGGCGCCACAGCCGGCCTCGCCCGGCGCCCCGGCTGTGCTGCAGGGCACCGCGGGTTCCACCGGCACGCCACGCACGGCGATGCTCTCCCCCGAAGCCGTCGCCGACAACGTGGCCGCCCTGCTCACCCACACCCGCACCGACCCCGCCGCCGACGTCGGGATGACCTGGCTGCCGCTCTACCACGACATGGGCCTGACCTTCCTGCTCACCGGCTTGGTCTCCGGCGCCGAGATGTGGCTGGCCCCCACCTCGGCCTTCGCCGCGTCGCCGTTCCGGTGGTTGTCCTGGCTGTCGGAGAGCCGCGCAAGCCTCACCGCCGCACCGAATTTCGCCTACTCGGTGATCGGCAAATACGCACGCCGGGTACCCGATGTGGACCTCGGCCGGCTGCGGTTCGCCATCAACGGCGGCGAGCCGATCGACTGCGACGGCCTCGAGGTCTTCCTCACCGAACTGTCCCGCTTCGGGCTCGACCCGCACGCCGCCGCACCGTCCTACGGTATGGCCGAAGCGACCTGCGCGGTGACCGCGCCACGCCCCGGCGAGGGCCTGCTGGTCGATGAGATCATCGACCCGGCAACGGACTCGGTGAACCGGCACGCCGTGCTCGGCAACCCGGTCCCGGGCATGGAGCTGCGCATCGCGCCGACCGGAGAGCACGCGGACACCACCACCGGGCAGCGTGAGATCGGGGAGATCGAGATCCGCGGCACCTCGATGATGTCCGGATACCTGGGCCGGCAGCCGCTGGGCCCCGACGAATGGTTCCGCACCGGGGACCTGGGCTACCTCACCGACGGCGGGCTCGTGGTGTGCGGCCGGGTCAAGGAACTCATCACCGTCGCCGGGCGCAACATCTTCCCCAGCGAGGTCGAGCGCATCGCCGCCCAGGTGCGTGGCGTGCGCGACGGCGCCGTCGTCGCCGTGGGCACCGAAGGAGACTCGGCCCGGCAGGGCCTGGTCGTCGCCGCGGAATTCCGCGGACCTGACGAGGCCGGCGCCCGCAACGAGGTGGTGCAACGGATCGCCTCCCAGTGCGGCGTGGTACCCGCCGACGTCGTGTTCCTCGCCCCCGGATCCCTGCCCCGCACCTCATCCGGGAAGCTGCGCCGACTCGAGGTCAAGCAGAATCTCGAGGCCGCCCGCGCATGACCACATCACTGGGATCACTGGACACCGACATCGGGGCATACCGGCAACTGCTCGGCCGGGTCTTCGACGAGACCCTGGCCGACTGGACCGACGACGCCGAATCCTGCGAGAGGTTCCCGCGCAAGATCATCGAACACCTGGGGGCCCGCGGGGTCTTCCGCGACAAGTGGGGCCCCGCGGGCGGACAGCAGCCGGATGTCGCCAGGTTGATCGAGCTGGCATTCAGCCTGGGCCGGCTGGGTTCCGCCGGCATCGGTGTCGGGGTGAGCCTGCACGATTCGGCGATCGCGATCCTGCGGCGGTTCGGCAAGTCCGAGCACCTCAAAGCCGTCTGCGAACAGGCCATCGCCGGCGAGGCCGTGCTGTGCATCGGCGCCTCCGAGGAGTCGGGCGGCTCCGATCTGCAGATCGTCGAAACCGTCGTCCGCTCTGCCGGTGACGGTTTCGCCATCCAGGGCGTGAAGAAGTTCGTCTCGCTCTCCCCGATCGCCGATCACATCATCGTCGTCGCCCGCGGCGCCGACCGGGACCCGACCAACCGGCACGGCAACGTCCTCGTCATCGCCGTGCCCACCACGCAGGTCGCGGTGCAGACGCCGTACCGCAAGGTCGGCGCCGGCCCGCTCGACACCGCGGCCGTGCACATCGACACCTGGGTGCCCGCCGACCACCTGGTCGCGCGCGCCGGCACCGGGTTGGCGGCGATCTCGTGGGGCCTCGCGCACGAACGCATGTCGATCGCCGGGCAGGTCGCGTCATCGTGTCAGCGGGTGCTGGGCGTGACCCACGCGCGCATGATGCAGCGCCGCCAGTTCGGGTCGACCCTGTTCGAACATCAGGCGCTGCGGATGCGGATGGCCGATCTGCAGGCGCGGGTGGATCTGCTGCGCCACGGGTTGCACGGCATCGCCGCCCAGGGCCGGCTGGACCTGCGGGCCGCCGCGGCGGTGAAGGTCACCGCGGCCAGGCTCGGCGAGGAGGTGCTCTCCGAATGCATGCACATCTTCGGCGGGGCGGGCTATCTGGTCGACGAGACCCCGCTGGGACGTTGGTGGCGCGACATGAAGCTGGCCCGGGTGGGCGGCGGCACCGACGAGGTGCTCTGGGAACTGGTCGCCGCCGCGATGAAGCCCGACTACGACGGGTACGACGCGTTGATCGGCCCGCCGACCGACTGATCCAGGTTCAGCCGTCGGCCGGCCGGTGCAGCGCGTAGAGCGCCATCCGGCGGTTGGCCATCTGATGCTCGCCCAGGAACTCGCAGCGGGCGTACTCACACAGCCGCCGCGCACCGGTGTTGCGGTGGTCCGGGTCGAACATGATTCGCCGGCACCGCGGCTCGACCTCGAACAGGTGGGCGGCCAGGCGCGGCAGCAGCAGCGGCCCGATCCCGCGGTTGACGATGTCGAGGTCGGCGATCGCGGCGTGCAACCCGAGGTCGTAGGGGTCGGCGTCGTAGCGGGGCGCGATGGAGTCCTTGGCGGCGCGATAGACCTCGATGTAGCCGTGCGGCTTTCCGTTCAGTTTCCCGATGAAGGGCCGGGAGTACTCGCCGGCGAGTTGCGCCTGCAGATAGCCCCGCCACCAGGTCACCGGCCGGTCGTACTCCCAGGTCTGCGCCAGGTGCGGCCGGTTCATCCACTCCGCGATCATGTCCGCGTCGCGAGTCGGGTCGACCGGCGTGACCGAGAAGGGATCGCTCAGCTGCGGCGTGGGCGGAGCCGGGACGGCGCGAACCTCGTCGCTGAGATCGGTGAGTTCACGGGCCAGGATCGGCAGCACATCAGTCATCGTGCTCGCAGAGCCTACCCGAGCAATATGAGGGTAGGTTTACCTACCTTGGACGGTCAGGTCAGCAGCGCGATTCCGCCGGTCACCAACGCGACCACCTTCACGACCTCGAGCCCGACGTAGACCAGATGCGCCCGCGAGCGCGGCCCCTGCGCCCCGGCCAGCACCTGATCCGATCGGCGTGTCAGCGCCGGCCGGACCGCCACCAGCTGCGCCACCAGCATCGCGGCGGCCACGACGGCCGCACCGACCGCCAGCGGTGCGACGCCGCCGGCCCACACCCCGATCAGCACCGCAGCGGCCAACACCACCTCGCAGCCGTTGAGGGCGCGGAACACCAGCCGCCCGATGCCCAGCCCGACCTGCAGCGTCACCCCCGGGGCGCGGAACTTCAGCGGCGCCTCGAGGAACGAGATCGCCAGCACCATTCCCAGCCACAGGAACGTCGCAGCGGTCGCGACAGCGGCGGCAGCGGTCATGGACTGCACCCTAGTGCCGGGTGGCCGGCTCGACCGGATCCTTCTTGCCGAAGGGCAGCAGGTGCATGATCGCGACGACCACGGCACCGACCAGCAGGCCGATCACCGCCGAGGCCGCGGTGTTGACCAGCCATGCCAACACCCCGCCGACACCGGCGACGTGGTGCACCAGCTCCTCACCGTGGTGGACCAGGGCGTAGGGCCCATGCCAGCCCAGCTCATCGGTGCCCACCAGCAGGATGTGGCCGCCGACCCACAGCATCGCCACCGTGCCGACGACCGCCAGGGAGGACAGCAGCCTGGGCATCCCGGCGACGAGGCCGCGGCCGAGCTTCTTGGCGAACGCCGAGGACCGCTGGGTGAGCCGCAGACCGACATCGTCCATCTTGACGATGCCCGCGACCACGCCGTAGACGACCGCGGTGATCACCACGGCCACCACCAGCAGGATGATCAGGCGCGGGAAGAACGCCTGCTCGGCAACCTCGTTCAGCGCGATGACCATGATCTCGGCGGACAGGATGAAGTCGGTCCGGATCGCACCGGTGACCATGAAGCGCTCCGCATCGGGCCCGACCGCGGCCGCCGGCACCGCGTGTCCGCTGTGGCCGCTGATCTTCGCCCACACCTTCTCCGCACCCTCGTAGCAGAGGTAGGTGGCACCGAGCATCAGGATCGGGGTCAGCAGCCACGGAGCGAACTGGCTGAGCAACATGATCGCGGGCAGGATGAAGACGATCTTGTTGCGCAGCGAGCCGACCGCGATGCGCTTGATGATCGGCAGTTCCCGCTCGGCGGCGATGCCGTGGACGTACTGCGGAGTCACCGCGGTGTCGTCGATCACCACGCCGGCGGCCTTGGCGGTCGCCCGTCCGGCGGCCGCGCCGATGTCGTCGACCGATGCGGCGGCCAACCGTGCCAGCGCCGCCACATCGTCGAGAAGGGCGAACAAACCCGCGCTCATCGCGCCCCCGTGATCGCAACAGCGGTCATGGCAGTCAAAGGTACCCGGCTGCCGTCAGCGCGGGGCGGTGGGAGACGCTGCGGCGGGCCCGAGTCCGATGGCCGCCAACCGGCGCTGCGACGCCTGATCGGGCACTCGCTGCGGCCACCAGAACCACCGGCCCAGCAGTGCGGCCACCGCCGGCGTCATGAACGACCGCACGATCAGGGTGTCGAACAGCAGACCCATCGCCAGGGTCGTGCCCACCTGCGCCATCACCTTCAGGTCGCTGAACGCGAAGGAGGCCATCGTGAAGGCGAACACCAACCCCGCCGACGTCACCACCGAACCGGTGCCGGCCATGGCGCGGATGATGCCGGTCTTGAGTCCACCGGCGAGCTCCTCCTTGAACCGCGAGACCAGCAGCAGGTTGTAGTCCGACCCCACCGCGAGCAGCAGGATGACCGACATCGGCAACACCATCCAGTGCAGTTCGAGACCGAGCAGGTGCTGCCACAGAAGCACCGACAGCCCGAACGAGGCGCCCAGCGACAGCACCACCGTCCCCACGATCACCCCGGCGGCGACCACCCCGCGGGTGATGATCAGCATGATGCTGAAAATCAGTGTCACCGCAGCGATCCCGGCGATCAACAGGTCGTAGTAGGAGCCGTCGCGCATGTCCTTGTAGGTGGCGGCGGTACCGGCGAGGTAGATCGTCGACCCTTCCAGCGGCGTGCCCTTGATCGCCTCCTTGGCCGCCGTCTTGATCGGGTCGACGTGCGCGATGCCCTCGACCGTGGCCGGGTCGTCCTCGTGGCTGACGATGAAGCGCACCGACGTGCCGTCCGGGGAGATGAAGTTCTCGATGCCGCGCCGGAAGTCGTCGTTGTCGAAGACCTCGGGCGGCAGGTAGAACGAGTCGTCGTTCATCGCGTCGTCGAAGGCCTCGCCCATCGCATCGGAATCCTCCTGCAGGGCGGCGAGCTGGTCCTGCATCCCCTTCTGCGACTGGTACATCGTCAGCATCATCGACTTCATCGTCCGCATCGACTCGATCTGCCCCGGCAGCAACTCGACCAGTTGCGGCATCAGCACATCGAGGCGCTCGAGGTCGGGCAGCAGCTCCAGGATGTCGTCGGTCAGCGGGTTGATCCCGTCGAGGGTGTCGAACACCGACCGCAGCGCCCAGCAACCCGGGATGTCGTAGCAGTGCGGCTCCCAATAGAAGTAGCTGCGAACCGGACGGATGAAGTCGTCGAGATCGGCGAGATGATCGCGCAGTTCGACGATGTCGATGGTCATGTCCCTGGTCTTGACGACCATCCGGTGGGTGGTCTCGGCCATCTGCCCGGTGATCTCGGACATCTTCTCCATCGTGTCGATGGTGGCCTGCATCTCGTCGGCCTGGACCAGCATGTCGGCGAACCGGTCCTGCAGGTAGGTCTGGTTCAGCTGATTGGTGGTGCCCTGCATGCTCATCTGGAACGGGATCGTCGAATGCTTGATCGGCTTGCCGTCGGGTCTGGTGATCGCCTGCACGCGTGCGACCCCGGGTACCCGGAACAACGACTTGGCGATCTTGTCGATGACCAGGAAGTCGGCAGAGTTACGCAGATCGTGGTCCGTCTCGACCATCAGCAGTTCCGGATTCATCCGTGCGGCGCCGAAGTGGCGGTCGGCGGCGGCATAGCCGACGTTGGCCGGGATGCCGGCCGGGAGGTACTGGCGCGCATCGTAGTTGGTCCGGTAGCCCGGCAGGGTGAGCAGGCCGACCAGGGCCAGCGCGATCGTCGCGGCCAGCACCGGGCCCGGCCAGCGCACCACGGTCACACCGACCCGCCGCCAGCCACGTGAGTTGATGGCCCGCTTCGGCTCGAACCCCCCGACGCGGCCGGCCACCGCCACCACCGCGGGCCCGAGGGTCAGTGCCGCCACCACGGCCACGAACGTCCCGACCGCGCACGGCACGCCGAGCGTCTGGAAGTACGGCAGCCGGGTGAAGCTCAGGCACAGCATCGCCCCGGCGATCGTCATCCCCGACCCCAGCACCACGTGGGCGGTGCCGTGGAACATCGTGTAGTAGGCGGTCTCCCGGTCCTCCCCCGCCCCCCGGGCCTCCTGGTATCGCCCGATCGCGAAGATCGCATAGTCGGTGCCGGCGGCGATGACCATCAGGGTCAGCAGGTTGACCGCGAAGGTGGACAACCCGATGATCTCGTTGTGCGCCAACAGGGCCACGATTCCGCGGGCCGCGCCGAGCTCGACGAACACCATCAGCAGGATCAGCACCATGGTGGCGATCGAGCGGTAGACGAGCAGCAGCATCACCGCGATGACACCGATGGTGATGAGGGTGACCCGGAAGACGCTCTTGTCTCCGGCGTGGTGCTGGTCGGCCACCAGCGGAGCCCCACCGGTGACGTAGGTCTGCACCCCCGGCGGGGCCGGGATGCGCTCGACCAGATCACGCACCGCGGCGACCGACTCGTTGGCCAGCGACTCGCCCTGGTTGCCGCGCAGGTAGACCTGGACGTAGGCAGACTTGCCGTCCTTGCTCTGGGCTCCCGAGGCGGTCAGCGGATCACCCCAGAAGTCGGCGACGTGCTGGACGTGCTCGGTGTCGGCTTCGAGCCTGTCGACGAGTTCGTCGTAGTAGCGGTGCGCGGCGTCGCCGAGCGGTTGCTCGCCTTCCAGGACGATCATTGCGTTGCTGTCGGAGTCGAACTCCTCGAACTCGGCGCCGATGCGCTTCATCGAGACCATCGACGGCGCGTCCCGGGCGCTGAGCCCCACGGTGTGTTCTTCGCCGACCTGTTCCAGCGACGGGACGAAGACGTTGGTGGCGACGGTCAGCGCGACCCAGCCCAGGATGATCGGGATCGCGAGCAGTCGGATCACCCGGCCCGGACCGGACCGGCCGGTGCCCGGGGGCGCACCCTGAACAGCTCTCGTGTCCGGCACGTGCACTGCCCCCGATCAGGCCCAGGCGTCGGCCCGCTTCGACGCCGCAGGAGTGACACTTCGTGTGTCGTGTGTAATACATCTAGTCAGTCAAACCATCACCTGTCAATCATCGGATGATCTTGATTTCTGACAGCGTTTTCACAGGTTGAGGCGATTCCGCGGCCCCGGACCGGCGCCGGGGGTTCAGGCGATCTTCTTGTGCATGTGCACCGTCGTGCCCGCGGGCAGCGACTCGATCGTGACGTCCTGCATCAGCGCCCGCATCAGCTGCAGACCCCGACCGCGATGCCGGGAGGCGACCGGCTGCGGCGTCTTCCAGGAGCCCGTGTCGACGATCGTCACGTAGACGCGGTCGGCCACCACCACCGCGTGCAGCCGGACGGTCCCGCCCGGATCGTCACGGTGACCGTGCTCGATCGCGTTGGCCAACGCCTCTCCCACCGCGATCAGCACGTCGAGACCCTCCTCGACGCCCGCCCCGGAGACGGTCAGCCACTCGCGCAACACACGCCGGCTCTCGGCGAGCTCATCGACGTCGGCGGCCAGCACGATCTCGAGCGGCACGGGTTGGCGGTAGAGCAGCACGGCGACGTCGTCGCGGTAACCGTCCTGGGGCGCAAGGGCGGTCATCATCAGGTCGGCCAACGCCTCGAGAGCGAGGTCGCCATGGGTCAGCACGAGGTCTGCGGCCCGGGCGATCCCGGTGTCGATGGACTCCCGACGCCGTTCGACCAGACCGTCGGTGTAGAGCAGCAGCGTCGCATCGGCCGGCAGCACCTCCCGGCTCTCCGGCCGGGCACCGTCGTGCACCACCCCGAGGGGGGTGGCGCGGGCACCGTCGAGCAGACCGATGCCGCGGTCGGCGTGCACCAGGACCGGCGGCGGGTGGCCGGCGCAGGAATAGACGACCTCCCCCGCACCGGGATCGAGCACCGCACAGAACGCCGTCGTGCAGCGCGCCCCCGGCAACCGCGCCGCGAAACGGTCCAGCGCCGAGAGCACCGCGGCCGGACTGGGCGACTCGAGCAGCAGAGCCCGGCAGGCGCTGCGCAACTGACCCATCACCGTCGCGGCGGCCAGCCCGTGCCCGACGACGTCGCCGACCACCAACCCGATACGGCCGTCGTCGAGATCCACGACGTCATACCAGTCGCCGCCGACCGCAAGGGGCCGGGTGGCGGGCTGGTAGCGGACCGCGAAGCCGCCGGAAGCCGCCGGACCGAGGATCGCATGCTGCAGGGCCAGCGCGGTCTCGCGTTGCTGGTCGATCTGGTGGACGCGCTGCAGTCCCTGGCCCAGCCGGCCGGCCAGCACCGTCAGCAGCGTGTGCTCCTCGGCGGTGAGCTGCCGATTCTCGAACAACTCGAGGTAGATGACCAGCACCCCGCGGGGATGCTGCAACGCGATTCCGGCCACTGCTGGTCGCGGGGCGACGGAGTGGAGCAGGTCGTGCTCACGCAGCGCGGTGATCTCCTCGCGGCTCGAGGCGCCCAGATCGTCCCAGCCGGCGGTCTCCCCGACGCACACCAGCGACGGCGCCGCGCGGTCCGCACCGTCGGCGCTGCGCCACGTCGCGGCCACCACCCGGCGGGCGGCGAACACCACGCGCAGCCGCTCGGCCGCGGTCAGAACGGCGTCGCCGAGCGAATCGGCCTGGGCGAGATCCTCGCTCAGCGCCGCCAGCGCGGTCTCTCGCACCACGACGTAGTGCTCGGCGGTGACGTCACGCAGGGTGCCGACGATGACGTTGCGGCCGGTGTCGGGATCCTCGGCATGGGTGAAGGTGGCGGTGACCCAGAGCCGGTGACCGTCGCGGTGGGTGACCGGGATCGCGGTCAGCGCACCACGCGGCCGTCGCACCAGCTCCGAAAGCGCCTGTCCCACTTGCGCGTGCGCGTCGGGGTCGGTGTCGGCGGAGGGCCACCAGGGGTACTGCGGCCCATAGGGCAGCCCGGCGGTGTCGTAGCCGAGCATCTCGGTGAAGGTCGCGTTGATCTCGGTGACGGCGCCGTGCTCGTCGCAGACGAACAACGCCTCCTGCAACGAGTCGACCAGCGCGGTGCGCCAGCGGGCGTGGTGGTCACGCACGCGCGCCAGTTCGATGTTGGTGCGCACCCTGGCCAGCAGCTCCACCGCCGCGAACGGCTTGACCAGATAGTCGTCGGCTCCGGCGCGCAACCCGGTGACCGATTCGTCGGCCCCGGCCCGTGCCGAGAGCAGCAGCACCGGTAGCGTCGCGGTGCGACGGTCCGCCCGTAGCGCGGCAACGAGGGACAAACCGTCCATCTCGGGCATCATCACGTCACTGATCACCAGGTCGGGCGGGCTGTTGCGGACGGCCTCGAGCGCCGCACGACCGTTGACGACCGGGTCGACGACGTAGCCCTCGGAGCGCAGCAGCCTGGTCAGGTAATCGCGCATGTCGGCGTTGTCCTCGGCGATCACCACCCGCATCGGCACCGATTCCGACGTGCGCGGTGCCGGGAGGCCGGATTCGCGGGGCGGCAGCGCCTCGTCCGGGGACCAGCGCAGCGCCTCCTCGACGTAGGCGTCGCCGCGGCCGACCGCCCGGCGATCCGTGGGCGAGCGCTCGATCGCATCCGCGGGAAGGTGTGCGGCGCCGAAGGGCAACCGGATGGTGAACGTGGCGCCGTGGCCTTCGACGCTGTCGGCCGTGATGGCGCCCCCGTGCAGCCCGACGAGTTCCTTCACCAGCGCCAGCCCGATTCCGCTGCCCTCGTGGGATCGCGACCGCACGTTGGCGATCCGGTGGAAACGTTCGAACAGCCGGGGCATCTCGGCGGCAGGTACGCCGGTGCCGGTGTCGGCGACGACGACCTCCGCGGCATCGCCGACGCGGTGCACCCGCACCGCGATGCCGCCGTCGAAGGTGAACTTCAGCGCATTCGACAGCAGATTGAAGACGACCTTCTCCCACATGTCCTGATCGATGTACACCGGCGCGTCCAGCGGCCGGCATTCGACGACCAGGGACAGCCCGGCGCGCTCGACGGCGGAGCGGAACACGCTGGCCAGCTCGGCGGTCAGGGCGCCGAGGTCGACCGGCTGATAGCGGGCCTGGGCGCGGCCTGCCTCGATACGGGAGAAGTCCAGCAGCGCGTTGACCAGTTTGGCCAACCGCAATCCGTTGCGCCACACGATATCCAGCTCGCCGCGCACCGGGCCGGCCAGGCTGTCGTCTTTCCTCAGCTCGGCGACCGGGTCCAGGATCAGGGTCAGCGGGGTTCGGAACTCATGGCTGATGTTGGAGAAGAACGCGGTCTTGGCGCGGTCCAGCTCGGCGAGCTCCTCGGCCCGCAACTGCTGGGTCCGGTAGCTGCGGGCCAGCCCGATGTCGGCGGCGATGCGGGCCGCGACCAGTGACACGAACCCGCGATACCCCTCGTCGAGTGGCCGGTACCGGTTCAGCGCGGCCACCAGGAAACCGGTGGGCGGTTCGCCCTGCTGCAGCAGCGGAACGACCAGGGCATGGGTCGGGGGCTCCCGCCAATGGCCTCTGGGCAGATCGCGATACCCGGCACCGTCGAGGTCGACCAGCACCGATTCGCCGCGCCGGGACGGCGCGAGGGACCACGGGCCGCTGTCGTCGGTCAGCCGTTCCGCAGCGACCGGATGGGCTGCGGCGAACCCGCTGGACCCGACCAGCCGAGCGGTGCCGTCTGCGTCGAACAGATAGGTCAGCGTGAAGGGCAGGTCCCGGGGGTTACGCCCGAGCTGAGCGTCGGCGTAGGCCACGATCTCCGCCTCGGTGCGCACCACGGTGGGATCGGAGCTCAGGTCCCGCAGGGTGGCCATCCGTCGCTCACCGATCACCTGCACGGTGTCTTCGCTGACCACGCAGAGCAGGCCGACCACGCCACCGTCGTCGTCGCGTAGCGGGCTGTAGGAAAAGGTGTGGTAGGTCTCCTCGGGGTAGCCCGCCCGCTCCAGGAAGAGCAACAGGGAGACGTCCCAGGTCGCCTCGCCGGTCGCCATCACGTGCTCGATGCGATGGGCGACCTCCTCCCAGATCTCCGACCACACCTCCCGGAACGGCTTGCCCAGCGCCCACGGATACTTGCGCCCCAAGGTGTCCCGGCGGTAGGCGTCGTTGCAGAAGAACGTGAGCTCGGGCCCCCAGGCCATCCAGATCGAGAATCGCGACGACAGCACGATGCTGACCGCCGTCTGCAGGCTCTGCGGCCAGTCGTCGACCGGCCCCAGCGGGGTCGCCGCCCAGTCCACCCGCGCATGGTCGCATCCCACGTCGCCGCCCACGGCGAAAAATGCTGGCAGCGAGCCGCTTTCGCCGTCCCCGCCGCTCACCCGGGACCAGACGTCAGGGCATCGGCCACACTCGGATAGGGCCGCAGCACGACGTCGAGTTTGGTGACCTCGATCGGCCGCACCACTTCGGCGTTGCTGGCCACCACCCGCACGGTCACGCCGTCGGCGTGGCCCCGCTCGTAGCAGCCGAGAACCGCATTGAGGCCGGCACTACCGAAGTAGGTGACGTCATCGAGGTTGATCACCAGAATCTTCGCCGGCGGCGTTGCGGCCGCGGTCAGCGCCGCATCGAGCACGGTCGTCAGTGATTCGACGGTGCTCGAATCGACCTCACCCCTGGTGTGCACGACGACAGCGCCGTCGGCGACATCTTGCGTTACGTCGAGCAGCCCCACGATCCTCCGATTGTCCCGGTCAGTGGCGTCACGTGCCGATGCGCTGATGCACGGACAACAGCAGATGGTCGAGCTGGCGGCACAACTCGTCGGATCGCGGATCCACCGAATCGAACTCGGACACGAGTTGGGCAGCCAGTGCCCGAAGTTTGGTGTTGGTCTGTTGAGAGCGCCACTGCAGCAACGCAAACGCCTGATCTGCGTCGATGCGGTACACCAACATCAGCGCACCCTTGGCCTGCTCGATCGCGGCCCGGGCGGCGAAGAGCTCGGGCAGCGACTGGTCGAGCACATCGCGGCGGGCCCGGTCCAGCGTTCCGGTCAGGTCCACGTAGAAGCCCTCGGTGCCGACCACCGCCCCGGCGCCGTCGTAGATGCGGTCGGCGATGACGATCACGCTGCGCTCGGCGCCCGCGGTGTCGAGGAACCGGTGCCGACTGGAGAAGGAGCCGCCGTGGTGCAATGCGTGATCCAGTAGCTCCTGGACGTGTCGGCGGTCGTCGGGGTGCTGGTGGGAGAGCAGCAGGTCCGTGGTGGGCGTGACCGCGCCGGGTTCGTAGCCGTGCATCCTGGCCAGTTCGTCGGACCACTCCCAGCGCTGCCCGACGAACCAGAACCGGAAGCCGCCGGCGCGCACCTCGGCCGTCGTGGCGACGACATCGTCGACGTGCTGGTCGTGGGCACGAACCGGATCCGGCATTGGAGCATTATTCCACCCGTTGCGGTCCGACAAACCGAATCGGGTGTGTGCCCGGCAACCGGGACCGGGCCGGCCGGCAACAGCGCCTCGCGTTCACCGCGCCGCGGTAGCATCCGTGCGATGCGACGCGTGGTCTTCTTGCTCGTCGTCACGCTGATGCTGGTGCCCATCGGCTGCTCGAGCTCGCCCCCACCGGCCGCGACGACCGCGCCCGAGAAACCGGCGGCAACCCCGGCACCTGCACCGCCGGCCGCCGCGAGCCGGGAGCTGGCCGCCGACCCGGTCCAGATCGCCGACGAACTCGTCGCCGACGAACTCGCACTGCGCGACCCCACCTCGCCGGAGCCCGTGCTGGCGGCCGCGGCGCACCGCCAGCAGGCGGCCTACCGCCTGCTCGGACGCCACCCCGACTGGGACCCGGTGACCCGTGCGCGCATCCCGCAGGCTCTGCTGGAGACCTTCGACCGCAACATCGACGCCCGCCGGCAGCTGTCGGCGATGAGCCGGCCCAAGGACACCCTGCCGGCCTGGCGCATCGTCGCGCCGCGTCCGGCCGGGGAACTGATGGGCTACTACCGAGAGTCCGCGGCGGCCTCGGGTGTGCCCTGGAACTATCTGGCGGCGATCAACCTGATCGAGACCGCGTTCGGGCGGGTTGCCGGTGTCAGCACGGCCGGTGCGCAGGGGCCCATGCAGTTCATGCCCGCGACCTTCGCCGCCTACGGCGCGGGCGGCGACATCCTCGACCCGCGCGACGCCATCATGGCAGCGGGCCGCTACCTGGCCGCCAACGGCTTCGTCGATGACCCCGACCACGCGCTGTACCGGTACAACAACTCCGACCAGTACGTGGCCGCGGTCCATGACTACGCCGCCGTCATCGCGGCCCACCCCGCGGCGTTCGCCGGCTATCACCGCTGGGACGTGTACTACAACTCGACCGCCGGCGACATCCTGCTGCCGGTCGGCTACGCACAGCCGGCCCCGATTCCCGTCTCCGAATACCTCGGCCGCTACCACCCGGCGGCCTCGGAGGTGCGGATGTCTGCCGAGAGCGCCGCGCTCCTGGAGCGCCTGCTGGCCGTCAGCCGCGACGCGTCCGGCGCGGGCCCCGAACGGCGGTCCGAGATCCTCTCGGGCCAGTTCCTCGGCACGCCCTACGGCGCGCACACCCTGATCGGATCGGCGACCGAACCCGAGCAGCTCGTCGTGGAGCTGGCCCGAGTCGACTGCTTCACCCTGGCCGACTATGTCGAGGCGCTGAAGCGGTCCGCGAACCGGGATGAGTTCCTCGACGCGCTGATCCAGATCCGCTACCGGGACGGGGACGTCGACTTCACGAACCGCAGGCATTTCTTCACCGACTGGTCGGCGGCCGCGCCCGCGGTCGCCACCGACATCACCGCATCAACCAGCCCGCACGCCGTTACGGTCACCAAACACCTCAACCGGAAGGACTCCGGTGGGCTCTACCTGCCCGGCCTGCCCGCGGTGGAGCGGACGGTGACCTACATCCCCAGCCGGCACGTCGACGAGGGTGTGCTCGGCCGGTTGCGCACCGGCGACTACATCGGCGCCTACGCCGAGGACGGCGGCCTCGACGTCACGCACGTCGGCATCGTCGTCGACGGGCCCGCCGGACCGGTGCTGCGCAACGCCTCGTCGCTACGCGCCGACCAGCGGGTGGTCGACAGCCCGCTGCCCGACTACCTGTCCACCGTGCCCGGAATCGTGGTGCTGCGTCCGGCGGGGTAGCTCAGCTCGACGCGGGGAACACCTCGATGGGCCGCACCGTCTTGAGCATCACCACCGGGATGTGACGACTCGTCGACCGTTGATAGGCGATGTAAGGCGGGTAGAGGTGGCACATGTACTCCCAAACCTCATGCCGCTCGGTGCCTTCCGGTTCGCGCCAGGTCGCCTCGAAAGCCTGCGTGGCGATCTGCACGCCGATCGACTGGCTGGCCACGATGTTCTGATACCACTGCGGGTGGACGTCCGCTCCGCCCTTGGACGCGACCACCACGATCTCGCCACCGACATTGCCGTAGATGAGCGGGGTGACGCGGGTCCTCCCCGACTTGCGTCCCGTACACCTGATCAGGCAGTGGGTGGTCAGCTCACGGCCGCCGACAGAGCTCAGGTCCACGATGTGTCCCCGCGCTCCGCCCGACTCCAGGTACATCGCGAGGTGTTCGGTCATCCAGTCGCTGCGTTCGGCGCGAATCGCAGCGGCGTCGGCGTCGGCCATCGATCATCCCCTTCGGCGCTAGGTCGACTGAGCCGACCACATGGTGACCGATGAGTCAATTCGGCCGGGACCGCGGGCCGGCAACCCATTCCGGGCCGACGGCGATGCGCTTCGGGCGAGAATCACCGGATGCGTTTCGGAAACTTCATGGCACCCTTCCACCCGACCGGACAGAACCCCACCCTGGCCATCGAGCGTGACCTGGACCTGATCGTGGCGATGGACCGGCTCGGCTTCCACGAGGCGTGGATCGGCGAACACCATTCCGCCGGGTTCGAGATCATCGCCTCACCCGAGGTCGTCATCGGCGTCGCCGCCGAACGCACCAAGCACATCAAGCTCGGAACCGGCGTCAGCTCGCTGCCGTACCACCATCCGCTGATGCTGGCCGACCGGATGGTGCTGCTCGACCACCTGACCCGCGGCCGGGTGATGCTCGGCTGTGGTCCCGGCCAGCTGACCTCGGACGCACACATGCTCGGCATCCCCGCCGACGAGCAACGACCGCGCATGGAGCAGTCCCTGGACGCGATCATGCGGCTGCTGCGCGGCGAGACAGTCACCATGCACACCGACGGGTTCACCCTGCAGGACGCGCGGCTGCAGCTGAAGCCCTACAGCGAGCCGTGTTTCGACGTGGCGGTGGCGGCGTCGTTCTCCCCCACCGGTCCCCGCGGGGCCGGACGGCACGGCATCGGCATGCTCTCGATCGCGGCCACCGCCAAGCAGGGCATGGACATGCTCGCCCAGCACTGGGCGACGTGGCAGGAGGTCGCCGCCGAGCACGGCCACGTCGCCGACCGGTCGAAATGGCGCCTCGTCGGCCCGATGCACCTGGCCGACACCCGCGAACAGGCCGAACGCGACGTCGAGTACGGCATCGCCGAGTTCTCCCGCTACTTCAGCCACATCCTGCCCGCGGGGCCGGTACAAGGTGACACGCCCGCCGAGATCATCGCCAACAACAAGGCTTCCGGCTTCGCGGTGATCGGCACGCCCGACGATGCGGTGGCCAAGATCGAGGAGCTGATCGAGGCCAGCGACGGCGGGTTCGGCGCGTTCCTGCTCTTCGACCACGACTGGGCGCCCCCGGCGGCCAAGATGCACAGCTACGAACTGTTCGCCCAGTACGTGATCCCCCGGTTCACCGGCCAGCTCGCCGGCCCCGAGGCATCGTGCGCCTGGGTGACCGCCAGCGGCACCGAGTTCGTCGACCGCGCGGCCCACGCGATCGGCAAGGCGATCGACGACCACGCCGCCGAGCGGGAATCGAAGAAAGCCCCGCGGTGAGCGGCGCCGACTCGCCCAGCCCGACAGCCACATCGCGCTACACCCGCCACGGTGACGTGCGCCTGCACTATCTGGACTCCGGCGGTGACGACCGCGGCGCCCCGATCGTGTTCGTGCCCGGGATGACCGATGTCGCCGACGACTACACCGCGGTGCTGGACTCGTTCGGCCGCCGCACCGCGGTGGTGGAACTGCGCGGTCACGGCCGCAGCAGCGCGCCCGCCGCCGGGTACGACTTCGACGCACTGTGCGGCGACGTCGGCGCCGTGGTCGACGCGGTGACCGACGGACCGGTGCACATCGCGTCGTTCTCCCGCGGGACCAGCTATGCGCTGGGGTGGGCGCTGGCCCACCCCGCACGGGTGCGCTCGATCGCGACCGGCGACTACCCGCCGGAGGAGAAGACCCTGACCGACGGCCAGGCACACGCACTCATCGAGGGCCGCTGGCGTGGCTCTGCCGTTCGCGACCGGCTCGACACCCGGGCCGCGTTGCGGACGTTCGCCGCGGCCCGGGATCGTTCGATGTGGGAACCGCTGGCGCGGCTGGGGCGGCCGCTGCTGGCGATCCGCAGCGGGGGCAGCGCGATCGTCGGCGACGACGTCTGGGCCCGACTCCACGAGTGTTTCCCCGGGGCGCAGCTGGTCGAGTTCGACGACTCGCCGCACGACATCTTCCGCCCGGACCGGACCCGCTATCCCCGCCTGGTGCGCGCCCACGTCGACCGCGCCGACGCGGCCGGGTGAGGCAGCGGGTTCAGCCTGCCTAGACACCCCGCTCGACCGGCAACCGCCCGGTGTCGACCGCGGCCACCAGCGCCGCGTGGTCGGCCTCGGTCTGGTCGGCATACCGGCGGGCGAAGACGCTCAGCGCGTCGGCCACCCGGTCGGAGCGTCCCAGGTAGCCGGCGATCATCGAGGCGCCACTGGTGCGGGCATGTCCTTTGGCCAGCAGCTGACCCACCACGCCGGTGTAGTCGATGAGCGCTGTGGAATCGATCGCGTCCAACGGGATGGTGCCCTTCATGTTGCGGAACTGCCGGACATAGAACTGCACCCCGTCCATGGTCGTCCAGCCCAACAGCGGGTCGCTGACCGTCTGCAGCGCCTGCTGGTACTCGACGACCCGCTGCCCCTGGTGGGCGTGCCAGGCCGACTCGCCGTGCACGTAGCGCGCCAGCACCGAGCGACGGGCCTGCTTGAGTTGCAGGAACACCACGTCGTCGGGTGACGATCCCTCCAGCAGTGCCACATACGCGCGCAACCCCACACTGCCCACACCGACCACCTTCTGCGCGACGTCGAGCAGCGTGTAGCCGCCCAGCACGCGGCGCCAGTGCGTGGACAGCGTCGTCAGGTAGTCGTCGAGCGCTTCGGCCAACGCGTCGGCTTCGAGTGCCGGCAGCCGGGTGATCAGCGGCGGCTCCTCGACGATCCTGCGCTCGCCGTCGACCTCCTGGGTGAATCGCGGCAGCGCGCGGTCGCTGGTGCGGTTGCGTGCCCGCTTGGCCGACCGCTGCACCTCGTCGGCCAGCGGGCCCGCCGCCTCGCCGGCCAGGCGATCGACGTCGAGGCGGGTGAACGACCGCGAGAACAGCGGCTCGTCGGCCAGCCGGCGCAGCTCCAGCCGGTAGGCCGACACGCAGGAATGCACCGCCGCGGCGCAGTCGTCCTCAGCGGTGCCGTTGTGACGCCCGGCCACCCAGATGCTGGCCACCAGCCGGCGCAGATCCCACTCCCACGCACCCGGATGCGCCTCGTCGAAATCGTTGAGATCGATCACCAGATCGCGTTCCGGTGAGGCATAGAAGCCGAAATTGCCCAGATGGGAGTCCCCACAGACCACCGGCGTGATGCCGGTCGAGGGCAGTTTGGCCACATCGTCGGCCATCACCACGGCGGTACCCCGCAGAAAGCCGTACGGCGAGGCGATCATGCGGCCCACCCGCACCGGGATCAGCGAGGCCAGCCGTCCGCGGTGGTTCTCCTCGATGAGCCGGATCGGATCCGGCCGGTCCGGCGGCGCCGACCACTGCGCCAGCGTCCGCCGCGGCATGCGCTTGCGCAGGCTCTTGCCCAGGGCGTACCGCTCGGCCCGGGTCACCGGACGGCGCAGCAGGGACCGGTAGTCGCCGCCGTCGGCCTCGGCCAGCACGGTGTGCCTGGCCGGGTCGGGTTCGGCTGCGGTGCCGGTCATCGCGGTGTCCCCTCCCCACACGGCTGTCTCACCGCTCCCATGGTGCGGGATCAGCGCCGGGGCCGCGCGGACTTGCCCGCATGGATCCCGTGGGCTCGGCCCGTGAAGCCAGGTACGACTACCCGGTCGCGGTGACGAGCCGGGGTCGCAGCCGTTCCGGGGTGATCGCGGCGTCCGCAGCGAGCTCACTGGTCAGCGCGGCGGCGTAGTCGGCCAGTCCGGTGACGTCGATGTCGTACGGCGCCTGCGCCTCGCACGCCAGCGCGGCCGACGCCCGCCGAAGCACGGTGATCGCCCCTCTGGTGTTGCCGCGCTGGACGTGGGTGATGCCGACGGCGAGCTGGGCCAACGCCTGCCACAGTGGTCTCTCGCTGTCCGGGCCGGCCTTCCACGCGGACTCGAGGACCTCGTGGGCGTGGAAGGCCATACCCTGGTCCAGGAGCTCCTGCGCATAGCTCAGGGCTTCGGCGGGCGGCAGTTCCAGGTCGTCGGGGACACGCGGCACACCGACACTGCCGTGCGGAAGGGGCCGGCCGAGGGCGTCGCGGGGGCGGTCGTTGCGGGGCCGGCCGGTTTCGTCCCGATCTCGTGCAGCCACCTGCCCATCTTGGCACCGGCCGACGCCTCGCTGACGGCCAGATTCCGGGTGTTCCCGACGGCGGATGGCGCAGATGGCCTCGCTGCTGGTCGAGTCCATGGGACAATACGACAACAGAGTTCGGTAGCTACTCGCCAACGCGACACCGCGATCGCAGGCAGCGGCAACCTGGCAGGCGTTTCATCGATGCGGGAAGGGGCCTTGATGTCTGAGGGTCTGCGTTTCGCAGCGGGTGTTTGTCTGGTCTCCACCACGCTGCTGATCGGCAGCGCCGGCGGCGGGATCGCCCTGGCAGATACCGGTTCTGCCGGGTCGGCCGATCAGGACCGGAGTGCCAGCACGCCCGGCGAGAGCTCCAGCACCGGGAAGCGGTCGGTCGGCAGCGGCGCTGACACGTCCGGAAGCGCGGCGGACGACGTCGCCGACGCCCGTCGTTCGTTCGGTCAGCCGAACCAGGGCCGATCCGCAAGCCAGGGATCGGGGGTGACCGAATCCTCGACAACGAGCGGATCCGAGACCCCGGAGCCGGGACAGGTGGTTGACGACGTCATCGACGTTGGTGGTGGTGACGCGGACACCGGCACGTCCGATGAGGCGGATCTGGTCGCCGAGACCGAGACCGAGACAGATCTCGTCGCCGAGACCGAGACCGAGACCGAGACCACTCCCGCGCCCGAGACCGAACCCGGCGCCGCGACCGAGACCGAACCCGCCGCCGTAACGGAGGATGTGCAGACCTCAGCCCCGGTGTCGGAGCCGGACGGCGCCTCCGAACCCGCCGCGACGTCCACAGCGTCAGACAGCGCGGCCGGACCTACTCCGGTGGCGGCCAGCACCGTGGAGCGCACTCCCATTCCGGTGGCGATGGCCACCGCGGCCGAGCCCGTACTGGCTGCGGCTCTCTCGCTCGCCGAGGTCTTGGTGTCGACCCCCGGCACGGTGCTGATGCTGCCCGCTTCCGCGACCCCGGTTTCCGACGTGATAGCGCTGATCGAGAAGATGCTCACCTCGGTCGGCGGTGTGGCCGTCTCGCTGGTGGAGTTGCCGGTCAACCTGTCCTCCTTGCTCGGCGTTCAGGTGGCGAATCCACCAGTGATGAACTCGCCGATCGACCCAACGGTCACGCGCGAAGCGATCCCCGTGCCCGCGCCCGCGCCTCAGCCGGCGCTGTCGGTGCCCTCGCCCGGTTCCCAGATCTTGGGCGTGCCGATGTCGGACCAAGAGGTCAGCCTGAGCACGCTCGACTCTTTCGCGACCGCGCCCCTCGGTCACGGCGCCGTGAATGCCGAGGCGGCACCGTCGGCCCAGGAAACGACGTCCGCGTCCGGTGCGTTGTCCTTCAGCAAGGGCATTCTGGGGGCGCTGCTGGTGCCGCTTTCGCTGATGGCGCTGGCCGCCGTGGTGGTGCCGGCCCTCTGCGGCCTCCTGGTCATCCACGGAGCCGGAATACGAATCGGATACCGCCAGGCCAAAGCAGGACTGGCGCTGCGGGCAGCGGGGATCGCGCGCTTCGCCGGTCCCGGACCGCTGGGCGTCGTCCGCTCGGGCACACTGGTCGCCCCGCATCGTCCGCGGGTCGCGAAACTCGTCCGGCAGGAGTCGGCGTCGACAGGCCGAGTTCCGGACGACTTCGTCGCCTGACCACGCACCGGCGTTCGGTTCGACACCGAACGCTGTGCCGCTCGTCGCCGCCAGGCCCTGAAATCTCGAGAAGGCCCAGGTCTGGACTATCGTCCTGACCTGGGCCTTCTTTCGGTGGAGCTGCCGGGAATCGAACCCGTTTCCACCCCCAGGTCACGAGGGCGAAACGGCTCTGACCAGGCAATCGAGGTTCAACAGGATTCACCCGATTTGCCCCGATTTGTCTGTAACTGTGCCCAAAGTGTGCCCAGGGATGTGCCCGCCGATCAGCGCTCGACCAGGCGTTGTACCCACGCGCTCAAATGCAGGTCGGCAAGCTGGCCTCGCTCCCCCGACAGCAAAACATGATCGAGCTTGTCGGGTGTTTCGTGACCGATTGGACGCGCCAAGGCGTCTCACTTTCGGTCCTCCGAATCAACATCGTGGCAGTGACACCGTGCGCCATGACGGGTTGGGTTGCTGTGCTCATGACTGCGACGGTAGATCAATCGCTAGCGGTTGGCTGTGGAGCTTGTCCAACACCTAGATCAACAAGAGCAGCTTGAATCAATTCTAGTGTGGGTCTGAAATTCTCGAAGGTCTCAACTGTCACACCTTCGCCGCACAGTGCTTCACACAAGTCGGTTTTTCTGGGCTCGTAAACCACAGTCGGCCTTCCATAGCCGCTCGGCTTCTCGATGCGCTGATACATATCATCGGTGAACACATGCTCAGGTAGCAGATTCTCTACGCCCTTCTCACAGTATGCATCCTCGATTTTCTCGTAACTCAGCAGCTTTACGGAACCAAAACTGTCCGAGGGCTTATTAGCGTCCGCATCATATACAAAAACCAC
>JAXHTL010000062.1:0-22404 GCA_034190095.1 Actinomycetota bacterium | reverse complement strand
CCGGTGTCGACGAGGAAGCCGGCGCCGAGGAGACCACCGACGAGGCCACCACCGCGGGTGAGTCCGACGAGACCGGTTTCCTCGGCGTCCTCGGTCGCCGTCTCGTCGGCCTCGGCGGCGGTCAGCGCGAACGCGGTCTCGGTGGTGGAGGCGGCGAACGGCAGCGGCGGAATCGGCGGAAGCGGAATGGGGAACCAGCCGAAGTCCAGGATGTACTGGATCTCGTTGGTGACCCCGTTGTACAACCCGTTGACGGCGGTGTTGACGATGTCGCCGACACCCTGCTGCCAGACCTGCAGGTTCAGCGGATCGTTGACCACCGGGTCCAGGAAGTCGTAGACGAAGCTGTCGGTGACCGGCAGGACGAAGTCCGGATACCAGATGTAGATCTGGTCGGAGACCAGGTAGCCCAGCGGCACCCAGTCGAGCACCCAGGGGCCCAGCTCCAGGGAGACGTAATTGGCCCAGTACCGCGTCACCGAATAGACGCTGTCGATGAGGTCGGAGGCCGCATTGAGTGCGACGGGATCGTCGAGGACCTCCAGGGCGGTGATCTCGGCCGCCTGGCCGGCCGCGGGGACGGGATCGCCGGGCGACGGCACGGGCGCGGCGGGCGCCTGATTGGAGATGCCGCGTGCCGGATTGGCGGGGAACGCCGTCGCGGCCTCGTCGCCGAGCCGCACCGTGATCTTGCCGCGGCCGGGGAGTGAACCGAGCTCGCCGATCAGGTCCAGCGCGGCGCGCACGTCGTCGTCGGTGACCGGCGCCATCAGGCCGCTGTCCGCGGTGAAGGTGACCGGGCGCAGCACCTCGATGGTGCGCATCGAGCCGGGCAGCAGCGAGGGGGTGAACGCCAGCGCGCCGCCGGTCAGTGCGGCGATTCCGGCGGTGAGCACCGCTCGTGCTGAAACGTGCATCCGGCCCCACCTACCAATCGACAAACCCGCCCAGGGTCAACATACGCGCTACTTGGCATATTCACAGCATTTCCTTGCCCGCGGCCAGGGTGTGTTTCGCGCCGAATCGCGCCGCGATCATCGCGCTCGTCACCCCTGCGCCGTGACCGCCGGTGTGTTTGCGCTGCTCGTCGACGAGGCGCGGTCGGGCCCGCCGTTCAGCCGGGCTTCGGCCCAACCCTGCCGCGCGCGGTAACCTCGCCGAAAGGCTTTGGCCACCCCGATGCCGGACAGTGGGGACGATGGCGGTGCATCTGACGATCCTTCGTGCCGGCCCCCGGATCGCCCTCATGATCGCGTGGGTTGCTGTGGTGACGTCCACGCTGTGCATCGCGCCGGTGCGGGCCGCCGAGCCGCCCGTTCTGCTCACCGATCCGTTCCTGCAGAAACCGGGCCCCGGCTCGGTCGAGGTGGCCTGGTTCACCGAGTTCGCCGGGGACTCCCATCACGTGCTGGTCGGCGCGCCCGTCGGGGACCTCTCGGACAGCGACCTGCACCAGGCGGTGACCCGGGGCGGCGTGCCGGGTGTGCGGGTCTTCACCGCGCAGTCCGATCAGCTGTCCCGAGTCGCCGAGGACGCCGACTCGAAACTGCCCGCCGAGCGCAAGCCGGCAGCGGGTATCGCCGCGCGCGAGGTCTTCCGCCATCACGCCGTGGTGACCGGTGCCGGCGCGGCGCGTGAGCCCTACCGCGTGCTCAGCAGCCGCGGCGGCGCGCTCGTGGCCTCCGATCCCTTCACGCTGCGCGGCGCCCTCGGCCCCGACGACCCCGCGGTGATCCTGCTGACCTCCGACCTTCAGCTCAAGAAGAACACCCCGGCCAACCTCGAGTTGGCGGCGCGCACCATCGGCGCCGAACTCGGCCCGATCGACGCGGTGTTGCTGCCCGGCGACCTGGTCAACGTCCCCGATCGCGCCTCGGAGTGGTTCGACGACGAACGCGGCGCCGCGTTCTTCCCGGTCATGCAGGGCCGCGGCGGGCGAACCGCCCCCGACGGCACCACCTACCGGGGCGGGCAGATCATCCAGCACGCGCCCGTGTACCCGGCGCTCGGCAATCACGAGGTGCAGGGCCGTCGCGCCGGGCACACGTCGCTGCAGGAGTCTTTCGACAACCCGGTTCCGCTGGCCGTCGCCGAAGCGCAGTACGACGCGGTGGCCGATGTCGTCAACCCGACCGGCGACCCGGCCGTGCGGGCCCGGTGGATCGAGGACAACTCGTTTTCCACGACGACCTACGAGGAGATCTTCTCGCTGCCCGCCTCCGCTGCCGGCGCAGAGCGCTACTACGCCACCACCGTCGCCGGCGTGCGGGTCGTCTCGCTGTTCGCCACCCGCATCTGGCGGCCCGAGGACGCCGACCCGCAACCGCAGAACCGCACCGTCACGTCTCGCTTCCAGGAAGCCCGCGACGACCTGGCCGCTCCGCTTTCTCAGGGCTACGGAGCATTCATCTTCGACGACCTCAGTGTCGGTGCCCGGCAGTACGACTGGCTGCTCGCCGAGCTGAACTCGGCGGAGTTCCGCGACGCCGAGTACACGGTGGTGATGATGCACGAGAGTCCGCAGGGCCTGGGGGAGAACATGACCCCGCCGTTCGCCCACCCGCAGCGGATCGAGGAGCGCGACGACGCCGGGATGCTGACCGGTATCCGCTACGAATACCCGGCGGCGGAGAACATCTTGGTCAGGGACGTCATGCCGGTGCTCGAGGCGGCCGGGGTGGACCTGGTCCACAACGGCCACAGCCATCTGTGGAACCGCTTCGTCTCGGCCGACGGCGTGAACTACCTCGAAGCGTCCAACACCGGGAACAGCTACGGTGCCTACGTGCCGGAGTCCGGGAAGAGCCGCCCCGTCCCGCCCGCACCATGGGATGGGGCCAACTACCTCGCCCAGGGCAGCCCGGGCGGGCTGCCCGCGGTGGTGCCGACGGTCGCGCCCCTGCGCGACGCCGACGGCCGGCCACTGCCCTACATCGCCGACAACGATCTCGTGGTCTTCCAGGCGATGCACACCGGAACCGGAGCGGTGACGAGCTGGTACGTCGACATGGCCGACCCGGACGCCGGTGCGGTCCGATTCGACGAGTTCAGGCTGCGCGCGCGGTGAGACCGCACCCGGGCTGAACTACCCGGGCGTGGCCGCCCGGTGAGCGGCAACGGTGAACACCGGGTCGGCGAACGCGGACCGGCCGTCGAGCGCCAGCTCGGCCAGCGTCTGACCCCACACCGGGGCGAACTTGAATCCGTTGCCGCTCAACGCCGTCGCGACCACCAGCCGACCCCCGGCGAGTGTGTCGATGACCGGCATCTTGCCGACGGTGAACGACTCGCCGTGCACCGACCAGCGGGACGCTTCGGGGATCAGATCCGGCAGCATCGTCTGCATCTGTTCGCCCGCCCACCTGAGTTGGTCACGGGTCAACGTCGTGCTCCGCTCATCCCAGTCCTCGACCAGGGGGAAATCGATCGTGGGCGTCGCCTTGATGCTGTACCCGTCCAGGGTGGGAATGCCGAAGGCGTGGACGTCGTCGAGGTCGCGCATGAAGCCGGGAAACCGGCTCGGGCTGAACGCCTCGATGTGGCGGGGCAGGAACCAGATCAACGGGTAGCAGGCGACTTTGACCAGGTCGGCGAGCTCGGGCAGGAGGCGGGTGGTCCACGGCCCCGCGGTCACCACGACCCGTCGCGCCCACAGCTCGCCGCGGGTGGTGAGCACCCGGACCCCGTCCCGGTGCGCCTCCACGGCCGTCACCGTCGTGTCGTAGTGCGCGGTGGCGCCGTGGGCCAGTGCCCGCTCGGTGGCGGCGACGACCGCCAGCTCGGGGCGCAGCACTCCACCCAGGGTGTCCAGCACGCCGACGTCGTCGTCGCGGATGCGGAACTGCGGATAACGCTCACGCAGCCCGGCGGCGTCGAGCACCTCGTGCGCAAGCCCGAACGCGGTGCTCGCGCCCACCGTCGCCGCCAGGTCCGGGTGGCCCCGCGGGCCCACACTGAGCGCCCCGACCGGCAGCAGCGGATGCTGCCCGTAGGCCGAGCCGAGCTCACCCCACAGCTCACGTGCGCGCAGCAGCGCCGGGGTGAACACCTGGCCTTCCTTGGCCGCGACCCGGAACAGCCGCGACTCCCCGGCGTAGGCCCCGTGCACGTGCACCCGGCCGAACTGCTCCACCCCGACCACGTCGACACCACGGAGGGCCAACTGCCACAACGCCATCGCGCCCAT
Source organism: Actinomycetota bacterium (assembly GCA_034190095.1). GTDB lineage: Bacteria > Actinomycetota > Actinomycetes > Mycobacteriales > Mycobacteriaceae > Mycobacterium. Next base: position 18,218 of record JAXHTL010000062.1, on the reverse strand, counting down.
CGACCCCAGGCCGATGACGACCGCCTGGTGGATCCGGGCGCCGGCGGGGATGCTCACCCGTGCCATCCTGCACCGGCCGCGACCTTCGCGCTGGATGTGAATCGCGGGGGTCGGGGCACATCCGGGAAGCAAAGGGGGCAAGGTTAGGTGATGACGACCCGTGAACGCGACGAACCGCGAACGTTCTTCGGCCACCCGATCGGCCTGACCAACCTCTTCGGTGTCGAGCTGTGGGAGCGGTTCTCGTTCTACGGGATGCTCACCATCCTCGGCTACTACCTCTACTACTCGGTCACCGAGGGCGGTCTCGAGCTGCCGCGCAGCACGGCCACCGGCATCGTCGGCGCCTACGGCGGCCTGGTGTACCTGTCGACGGTGCTCGGCGGCTGGATCGCCGACCGGCTGCTGGGCATGGAGCGCACCGTGTTCTACGGCGGCGTGGTGGTGATGATCGGCCACATCGCACTGGCGGTGCTGCCGGGGCTCACCGGTGTCGGGGTGGGCCTGGTGTTCGTCGCGCTGGGCTCCGGAGCGCTGAAGGCCAACGCGTCGTCGCTGCTGGGCACCCTCTACGAGAAGGGCGATCCGCGCGCCGACGGCGGGTTCACGCTGTTCTATCTGGGCATCAACCTGGGCGCGTTCGTCGGCCCGCTGATCACCGGACTGCTGCAGACGCGCATCGGCTTCCATTGGGGGTTCGGTGCCGCGGCGGTCGGGATGGCACTGGGGCTGGCCCAGTACGTGGTGTTTCGCCGCAACCTCGGCGAGCACGGTCGAGAGGTGCCGAACCCGTTGCCCCGCAGCGACGTCGGGCGCTGGGTGGGTATCGCCGTCGGTGCGGTGGTGGTGGTCGCCGCGGCCATCGCGCTGGGGCTGATCACGCTGGCCAACCTGTCGCAGGTCACCACCGGTGTCATCGTCGTCGCCTCGGTCGGCTACTTCGCGGTGATGCTGACCAGCGGGCGGGTGAGCTCCGGCGAACGGCTGCGGGTTCGCGCCTTCATCCCGCTGTTCATCGCCAACGCGGTGTTCTGGTCGCTGTTCCAGCAGATCTTCACCGTGTTGGCGGTCTACTCCGACGAGCGGATGAACTGGTCGATCTTCGGGTGGACGGCGCCGTCGAGTTGGATCGGCTCCATCGAACCGGTGTGGATCATCGCGTTGTCACCGCTGTTCGCGATCATGTGGACCAAACTCGGCACCCGCGCGCCCACCACGCCCCGCAAGTTCGCCTACGGGGTGATCGGCATGGGTTTGGCGTTCCTGTGCTTCGTTCCGCTGGCCGGCATGTCGGGCGCCACGGTGCCGGCGCTGCTGGTGATGGCGGTGATGGCGGTGTTCGCGATCTCCGAGTTGCTGTTGTCGCCGATCGGCCTGTCGGTGACGACCAAACTGGCCCCTGACGCGTTCCGCGCGCAGATGATGGCGCTGTACTTCTTCTCGGTCGGGTTGGGCACGGCGATGTCCGGCCTGCTGGCCGGCTACTACCACGCCGACCGTGAGGTCGCCTACTTCGGCATCCTGGGGCTCGTCGCGATCGCGGTCGGGATCGTCGTGTTCGCGATCGCGCCGTGGATCAGCCGCCAGATGGAAGGCGTGCACTGACGGCGCGGCGCGCTGAACGGTCATCCCACAGTCCATACTGTTGATGCAACGGTATAAGCTCTGCTCTCGTCGTTCGAGGAACAGGAGCCCGTTGTGCCGGTGCTGCAGAAGGACGAGACGATCACCGCCACCACCGTGGTGCGGGCGTCACCGCAGACGGTGTACCGCCTCGTCTCCGATGTGACCCGCATCCCGGAGTGGAGCCCCGAGACCGTGCGGGTGCAGTGGGTCTCCGGCGACCGGTTCCGGGCCTGGAACCGGCGCCGCCTCGGCCGCTGGCGTACCGAATCCAGGGTGGTCGAGGCGGTCCCCGATCAGCGGTTCTCCTTCATCGTCGAAGCGATGGGCGGCGACTGGACACAGTGGAGCTTCACCATCGAACCCGGACCCGGCGACGGGACGGTCCACCTCACCGAGGAGTGCCGGATGTGCGTGGCGCTCCCGTTCGGGGTGGTGGTCTTCGAGCACCTGGCGCTGTTCGTCCGCGACCGGCGCGCCGACCTGCAGGACAACCTGAAGCGCTCGCTGGAGCGCATCCGGGCCCTCGCCGAGGCGCAGAAATGAGTCGCGATGTCGCCGTCGTCACCGGAGCGGGGTCGGGCATCGGTCGAGCGCTGAGCATCGCGCTGACCCGGCGCGGCGTGCACGTCGCGGCCTCCGATGTGGACCCGAACGGGCTGGCCGAGACGGCGGCGGCGTGTGGCCCCGCAACGACCACCACCTATCAGGTCGACGTCGGCGACCGGGATGGGATGCTCGCGCACGCCGAGCAGGTGCGCGACGAGCTCGGCGCCGCCTCGTGGGTGTTCAACAACGCCGGCGTCGACCTGGTGGCCAGCGTGGCCGACATGTCCTGGGCGGATCTGGACTGGCTGCTGCGGATCAACGTCGGCGGTGTCCTCAACGGGACCAAAGCGTTCCTGCCGCACCTGATCGAGTCGGGCTCGGCGGCCCGTCCGGCGCGGCTGGTGAACCTCTCCAGTGCATTCGGGCTGATCGCCGTTCCCTACCAAAGCGCCTACAACACCTCGAAATTCGCGGTGCGGGGGTTCACCGAGGCGTTGCGGCAGGAGATGATCATCGAGAACCGGCCCGTCACCGTGCACTGCGTGCACCCGGGTGTGGTGCGGACCAACTTCGCGGTGAACATGCGCACCGACGACACGGTCAGCGACCGCGACCAGACCGTGCGGATGTTCCAGCGGGCGGCGATGACCTCACCGGAGAAAGCCGCCGAGGTCATCCTGCGGGGTGTGGACCGCAACCGGGCCCGGATCCTGATCGGCCCGGACGGGCGCGTGATGGCCGCCGCCCCGCGGGTACTCGGGGCAGCGTATGTGAACCTGCTGGCGCGGGCGGCGCGGCTGGCCGGTGCGCAGGACAGGCTCGGCGGAAGCTGACCGGTTCAGGTCTCCTCGCGCAACCGCACCATATGCGTCGTCGAGCTCTCGTCGAGCTCGACGACATCGGAGCGGGACCGCAGAAAGTCGCTGAAAGACTTGCAGCCCAGCGACTTCTCGCTGAACGACGGATCCATCCGCTTCATCTGCGCCTTCACCGCCGAGTTGTGCAACCAGTCCGCATCGTCTTTCTCCATGCCGATGCGCAACGCCCGGGTCAGCAACCCGGTGGCCGCGGCCTGCGGATCGGGTGTCTCGGTGTCCGACGATGCCTTGCTGCGCCGGCTGCGCTTCTTCGGCGCGGACGTGCCGTCGGAGCTGGCGGGCGGTTCGAACACCGGGATGCCGGGCAGCGCGTCGTAGGTGACGAACTCGTCGCAGGCCGAGGCCAACGCCCGGCTCGACGCGCCGGCCACCCCGATCCCGACCACGTAGCGGCCCAGCCGTTTGCAGCGCTGCGCCAGCGCGATGTAGTCGGAGTCGCCGGCCACGATCACCACGTGGGTGAGATCGGGCAGCCGGAACATGTCTTCGACCGCGTCGACCGCCAGCCGGATGTCGGCCCCGTTCTTGCCGTAGGCCGCGGCCGGGAACAGCTGCACCAGGTCCACCGCCCGGCCCACCAGCTGATCCCGGTAGCCGGCGTTGACGTCGGCCGACCAGTCGGCGTACGCGCGGGTCAGCACCAGGGTGCCGAACGAGGAGGCGAAGTCGATGATCGCGCCGACGTCGACGGTGGCGCGTTTGAGCCGTTCGGTGTGGTCGTCGGGCTGCTTGGCCTTGTCCTTCTGAAACGAGCTACGGCCGTTGACCTGGTCGTACCGCGAGATCACGATGTTGTCGAAGTCGAGGTAGACAGCGACTCGGGGAGTGCCGGCTTCGGTCATGGCACCAGTGTGGCCCATCGTGGCGGGCGCCGAACAGCGGACACCACACGGAGCCAGTGAACAGTTTGGCGCAAATGTCTACCGGAGCGGGCGTGGGAATGCGACGGTATGGGCGAACAGAGAGGGCCCCGATGGCTGTCGAGCACCATGTCACCTACTGCCGCATCTGCGAAGCGCTGTGCGGTCTGATCGCCACCGTCGAGGACGGCCGGTTGCAGTCCCTGCGACCCGATCCCGACCATCCGCTGTCCCGGGGCCGGGCCTGCCCGAAGGGCATCGCCTTCACCGACATCCAGAACGATCCCGACCGGGTGCTCGCACCGCTGCGCCGGCGCGCCGACGGCACCTTCGAGGAGGTCAGCTGGGATGTCGCACTCGACGACATCGCCGCGCGCCTGGGCCGGATCGTGGCCGAGCACGGCGGTGGGGCAGTCGGTCAGTACTTCGGCAACCCGATCGCCTTCGGCTACGCCAGCGGCATCTGGTCCGGATTCTTCCTGACCCGCCTCGGCGGCCACCACCAGTATTCGTCGGGGTCGCAGGACATCAACTCCCGGTTCGTGGCGAGCAAGCTGCTCTACGGGGCGGCCAGCCAGATCCCGTTCCCGGATCTGCCGCGCACCGACTTCCTGTTCATGCTCGGCGCCAACCCGCTGGTCTCGCACGGCAGTGCGGTGCGCGCGCCGCGCATCAAAGACGACCTCGCCGCGATCGTGCGCCGGGGCGGCCGCGTCGTGGTGGTCGACCCGCGACGGACCGAGACCGCCCGCGTCTACGAGCATCTGCCGGTGCGCCCGGACTCCGATGCCTGGCTGCTGCTGTCGATGCTGCACGTGATCTTCGACGAGGGGCTGGCCGACACGGCCGCGCTGCGGGCACAGACGTCGGGATGGCAGGCGTTGCGCGACGTCGTGCGCGGCTACCCGCCCGAGGACACCGCGCACCGGACCGGGGTGGATCCCGCGGCGCTGCGCGCGCTGGCCTGTGACTTCGCCACGGCGCCGCGCGCCGTGGCCTACGGGCGCACCGGCGCATGCCTGGGCCGGCACGGCACGCTGGTCAGCTTCTTGCTCGACGCGCTGAGCATCGTCACCGGCAACCTCGACCGGGCCGGCGGGATGTTGTTCGCCCCGGGGGTGATTCCCCTCGAGGAGATGGGGGAGAAGGCCGGGAAGATGACCTACGACAGCGCCAAGTCGCGGATCGGTGGCCTGCCCGAGGTGATCAGCACCTACCCCGCCGCACTGATGGCCGAGGAGATCCTGACCCCGGGAGCCGGTCAGCTGCGCGCCCTGATCGTGACCGCGGGGAACCCGGTGCTCACCGTGCCCAACGGGCCGATGCTCGACAAGGCCCTCGACGAACTCGACCTGCTGGTGTCACTGGACCTCTACGTCAACGAGACCAACCGGCACGCCGACTATGTGCTGCCGGCCACCACCTTCCTCGAGCGCTACGACGTGCCCTTCACCTTCTCCAACTGTTCGCCGACGGTGTTCATCCAGGCCGCCGAGCCGGTGCTGGCCCCCTACGGGCAGGCCCGCAACGAATGGGAGGTCTTCGACGAGTTGGCCCGCCGGATGGGGTTGTCGTTGTTCGCGACGGGACCGCTGCAACGGTTCAACGGGATCCTCACCTGGCTCGACCGGCGCCGAATAGGGCGGGTCACTCCGCGGCGGATGGTCGAGGCGCTGATGCGGATCGGCCCCTATGGTGACCGGTTCGGTCTGCGCCGCAACGGGATCAACCCGCGCAGGCTGCGGGACAACCCGCACGGCGTGGTGCTGTCCGAGCATGCCGGGGTCGGGCTGCGCACCGGCATTGTTCGCCACCGCGAGGCGCGGGTGGCGCTGGCACCGTCCGAGATCCTCGACGAGATCGGCCGGCTCGGCCAACGTCACCGGCACGATCCGGAATTTCCGCTGATGGCGATCGGCATGCGCGAGATGCGTTCGCAGAACTCGTGGATGCACAACAGCCCGACGCTGATGAAAGGCGACCGCCGCCACCGGGCACGCATCAACCCCGCCGACGCGGCCGAGGCCGGCGTGGCCGACGGCGCCCAGGTGCGGATCACCTCACCGCACGGCGCGATCGAGACCGAGGTGCAGCTCACCGATGAGGTGGCGCCGGGCACGGTGGCGATCCCGCACGGCTGGGGTCACCGCGGCGGCTGGCAGCTGGCCAACCGATCCGGCGGTGCGAACGTCAACGAGTTGACCTCCAACGACGCCGCCGACCTCGAGCGTCTTGCCGGGATGTCGGTGCTCAACGGGGTCGCGGTGCGGATCGAACCGGTGGATGTGGTGGCGCCGAATCGGTGAGCGGAATCCGGGCGACGACGGCCAGTCGGCGGTCTCGCCCGGGTTGCTCGAACGCCACGTCGGCATCGCGGCCGTCTGCCCGCAACGTGGCGATGGTGTTGCCGAACAGCGGCCCACCGCGGTTGTGCCAGGACATCGGCAGCGCGGGCGCTCCGTGCCGGCGTGCCCAACTCCGCGTCACCCCGGCCAGGCGCGGCGACCAGCTCAGCTTCAGAACGGGTTTGAGGAAACCGGGGACGTAGTTGTGCACCGGTGAGCACACCAGCTGATGCACCGGGGTGCCCGGCGTATCGCCGAAATCGGCGCGCGCCGTGTAGCTGTGGTGCACATCGCCGGAGAGCACCGTCACGGTGGCCGGGCCCGCCGACCGGTGATCCGCGGCGTCGCGGATCAGGTTGCTCAGCCGCAGGAACGAATGCCCGAACGCTGGCCAGTGCTCCAGATCGGCTGCCTGGCGCAGCCGTTCGGCCAGCCGGCCCCGCAGGCCGTCGCGGTCGGCCGAGAGCTCGTTGACCGACTGCAGATCGCTCAGCGCGGGCGGCAGCAGCCACGGCAGCGATGTGCCGATGAGTAGGTGGTCCAGCGACTCCAGGCCGTCGCACACCTGGTCTGCTACCCAGTCGAACTCGCTGTCGTCCAGCATTTTTCGATCACCGCTGTCGAGCATTCGCGCGTTGCGCGAGTCGACCACCACGATCCGGTTGCGGCCCAGGTCCCACCGGAAACTGAACCGGATCGCCTTGCGCCCCTCGATCTCCCTGTCGGCGCGGTCGGCGAGCTCGACCAGGTGAGCCCAGCAGTCACCGTCGTGGGTCAGCACCGTCTGGTAGTCGTCGTCGGCGTCCAGCTCGGCGGGGCTGAGGTTGCCCAGGTGCTGGTAGACCCAGTACGAGGCGAGACCGGCCCGGATCCGGTCACGCCACCAGGGCTTACGGTTGACCTCGGCCCGCCAGGCCGCCGAGGTGTTCCAGTCGTCCCGGATGTCGTGGTCGTCGAAGATCATCGCCGTCGGCACCGTCGACATGATCCAACGGATCTCCGGGTCGCCCCAGGTGTGCTGATAGAGCCGCTCGTACTCGTCGAAGGTCACGACCTCGTCGGGCGGGCGCCGGTGCAGCCGCCGGCGATGCCCGGACAGCTGGCGGCGGGCGTCGGGGGTCAGTTCGTCGGCGTACACCTGGTCCCCGAGCAGCAACAGCGCATCCGGCCACTCCTGGACTCCCAGTGCCATCAGGCGCTCGGCATAGCAGTCCAGCGCATCGAAACCCAGCTTGGCGTCGAGCGCGTCGTCGCCGGTCTTGGGGTAGCGGCAGGACCCGAAGACCACGCGCAGCCGGCCGGTGGTACCCGGGCCGCGGGTCTTGATCACGCTGGGCGGGAACGGCGAACCCGGTTCGGGCCACACCTGCTCGCCGTCGAGCAGCACCTGATACGGCGTGATCGTGTCCGGGGTGAGCCCGTCGACCACCACCAGCGCGTAGTGGTAGCCGTGCACCTCGAAGGTGTTCGCCCGGCACCCCAGCACCTCCACCACGGCGGGCGCGTCGGTCTGCACCCAGACGACCGCTGTCGTCTCACCGACATGGCGGAGGATGGGTCCCAGGACCAGAGGCACCGGTCCAGGTTAGAGCGTGCTCACCGGCGGCCGAGCTTCTCCTTGACCGCATCGGTGATGACCCGGCTCATCGGCGCCGGGGTGAACGCGCGAGCGGCGACGGTGAGCGCACCACGGGCCTGGTCGCTGAGTTCGATGTCGGCGGCGGCGACGTTGAACTCGAGCTGTTCGACCGAGGACGCCCCGGGGATGGCGACCACCTGGGGAAGCGAGATCAGCCACGCCAGCGCAACCTGGGCCGGTTCGGCGCCGACGTCGGAGGCAACGTCGCGCAGGGTCTCCAGCAGCGGTTCGACCCGGCGCAGGTTCTCGGTGGCGAACAGCGGGTTGGCCGCCCGCACCCCACCCGGCCGGTTGTCGACGCCGTACTTGCCGCCCAGCAGCCCCTGGGCCAGCGGGCTGTAGGCGATCACCACGCGTTCGTGCTGCTCGGCGAACGGCACCAGGTCGTCGAGCGCACCCGGATGCGCCAGCGAGAAGTGCACCTGGTTGCTGATGACGGGCCGGCCCAGCGCCGCGTCGGCCTTGCGCCAGCGCTCCAGCGAGTAGTTCGACACCCCGGCCGCGCCGATCACGCCGGTGTCGAGCAGTTCACGCATCCCCGGCATGATCACCGAGTCGGGAACCACCGGGTTGGGTTGATGCACCTGGTAGAGCGGAATGCGGTCCAACTGCAGTCGTTGGGCGCTGGCCCGCGCGCGCTGCTTGACCACCGGCGGAAACGGGGCCACCGGGAACACCTTGCTGGCCACCGCCACGTCGGCACGCTCGTCGCCGAGCGCCTCACCCAGGATCCGCTCGCTCTTGCCGAATCCGTAGATCTCGGCGGTATCGAACAGGGTCACCCCCAGCGCTCGGGCGCGCGCGACGATCTCGCGTGCCGCACCGGAGGCGTAGGCGTCGCCGTAGCCCCACTCCTTGGATCCGAACTGCCACGTACCCAGACCGATCCTGCTGACCTGTCCGACTCCCGGAACCTCGAGGTATCGCATGACACCACCGTAGGTGACGTGCCGGCGGGCAATCGGGGCGAGACGCCTCGCTAGTTTGCTGTCCGGTGGTAAGTTGCGTCGCCAGAGCACGTCGGTCCCGCTTGTTCGGGTCGGCGGCGTTAACAGGGGGTCAGGCGTGGTCAACGGTGTTCACCGAGGTGCACCGGCCGGCGCGCGGTGGCTGTCGGCTGCGGTTCTGCTCGCCTGGGTCGGGTTGAGTCCCGTGGTCGCCGAAGGGGTGGCCGCGGCCGCACCGAAGACGCCCTCCGAGCCGTCCGGGACCACCACGCAGTCCGACGACACATCGGCGACCGACGAGGACACCGCCGAGCCCGGGATCGACGACGCCGACGAAGACGCCGAAGACGACCCTGCCGACGAAGATGGCCCTGCCGACGAAGACGATGAAGTCGACGCCGACGACGGGGGCTCCACCGGGTACGGGACTGTCTCCGACGACGACGACGACGATGACGACGCCGCCGACGATGACGCCGCCGACGACGACGAGCCCGCCGTCCACCACACCGAGCAGGCGGACCTCACCGAGGACGCGGACCTCGGCGAGGACCCCGATGCCGGCGTCGGCGCCGAGCCGCCGACGGTTGCCGAGCCGGCCGCCCCCGAACCGCGGGCCGACACCGCGCCGGTCGCCCTGACGCCCCGCCGCGCCGCCACCCCGCCGGTCACCGCGACCAGCATCGCCACCGACCTGCTGACCTGGGTGGGGCTGCGGCCGCTGGCCGACCGGCTGCCGGTTCCGGCCACGCCGGTGCCCGGGCTGGTCGAGTCGTTGTGGCTGGCGGTGCGCCACACCCAGTACCTGATCAACAACCAGCGACCGGTCGCCGCTCCCACCGTCTCCGGTCCGGGCCCGCAGGGCGTGACCACCGGCAACCTCAACGCGGTCGACTATGACGACGCGTCGCTGACCTACACCGTCGTCGCCGCGCCGATGCACGGCAGGGTCGTCGTCGACGCGACGGGCGAATTCACCTACGTCGCGCGGGTGGCCGGTCGTGCCGACCGGTTCACCGTCGCCGTCGACGACCGGGCCGGAAACCCCTTCCATGTCCACGGTCTGGCCGGGTTGCTCGGGCTGTCCGGGCCCACCCACGTCGTCGTCACCGTCGAGGGGGCGCCGGTCGTGCCGGCGGCGCCGAACCCCACCGCGCGGGAAGGGGTCGGCGACCAGCTGGTCAGCAGCGCTGCCGACGCGGCGCTGGTGCTCAACGCGATGGCCCCGGCGCTGGGCGCCACACCCGGTTTCGCCGGCGCCGAGCACATCCGGGTCGACCGGGCCGGGGACGGCGGCACCGCGGAGAACTTCTACCGGTATTCCGAGACCGTCGGCGGCGTCAGCGTTCTCGGTAGCGACATCATCCTGGTGACGGATGCCTCCGGAACCGTGACCGGCCTGTTCAACAACTACATCGGGGTCGGCGACGATTTCGACGTCACCCCCGACGACGCCCTCGACGAAGCCGGCGAGGTCGGCCTGGTGGCCGGCGCCGCCTATCTGGGCGCCGACGCCGACGCGGATGCCCTGGCGGAGTTCCTGGCACAGAACACCGTGGTCAGCACCCTGGTGGTGTACGCGCTCGACGGGGACGTCGACCCGGCCCTGGCGTGGCGGGCCGACGTGCAGTTCCGCGACACCGGAGACCTGTCGCCGTCGAGCGTCACCTACGTGATCGACGCCGACGGCGAGAACGTGGGCACCGTGCTGGTCACCAGTTCCCCCATGCACCGCCACAGCGTGACCGGCATCGCGGTCGACCGGCTGGGCGACCCGCGCACCATCAACGTCGACCGCGGTGGGTTCTTCTTCCCCACGTACACGATGTTCGACATCACCCGCAACATCAAGACCTACAGCACCACGTATTCGTGGTTCGGGCTGGGCGGTCCGTTGCTGCCCGGCAGCATCGTGCAGCCGGGGTGGTCCGGCTGGAACTCCGGCGCGGTGTCGGCGCACGCGAACACCGCGGTGGTCTACGACTACTACCGGGATGTCCTGGGCCGCACCTCGTTCGACGGCGAGGGTGCGGTGGTCCGGACCAGCATCCGGTACAACCCGGTGAACCTGTTGTTCTCGCCCGGCTACGCCAACGCGTTCTGGGACCCCACCCGCCAGCAGTTCGCCTACGGCAACAGCGGCTCCCTGCAGGCGGCGCTCGACGTCGTCGCGCACGAGTACACCCACGCGGTGGTCAGTTACGTTGTGGGGGATGGCGGTTCGGTTCTCGACCACGGTGAGTCCGGGGCACTGAACGAGGCCTTCGCCGACATCCTGGGGCTGCTGGTCGAAGGGAAGGCCGGCCCCGAACGGTGGCTCATCGGCGAGGATTCCAGCTACGGCATCGTGCGCAACCTCGCCGACCCGGACTCGGTGCAGACGGCTTTCGGCCCGCACAGCGACCACTACGACTCGGCCTACACCGGCGACGCCGACGACGGCGGGGAACACCTCAACAGCACCATCTTCAGCCACGCCGCCTATCTGATGATGACCGACGCCGCGACCGCCGGGGTCACCGACGAGCGGTGGGCCAGGGTCTTCTACCACTCACTGTTCCGGCTCAGCGAGGGTGCGCTCTTCGCCGACGGCCGCGCAGCCGTGCTCGACACCGCCGACCAGCAGGGCTTCACACCTGCTCAGCTGCAGGCGATCCGGGCGGCGTTCGACGCGGTCGGAATCGACGACGCCGCGCCGTCAGCGATCCTCGCCTGACCGGTCCACCAGCACCGCGCCGTCTGGGCGGTCCCCGAGGGTCTGCAGGTCCACCGCGCCGCCGGCGGTGCTGAGCCGGATGATCTGGGCCACCTCGTCCGGGGCGTCGCATTGCACGTAGTGGTCGGCGCCCGGCACCACCCAGTAGCGGTTGCGGCCGGGTTTGGGCCGCAGGTAGTTCTGCCAGACGTGGTTGGCCACCCGCAGCGGGGCGACGCCGTCGTGCAGGCCCCAGATCAGCGTGGTGTCGACGTCGATGCCGGAGAGCCGCTCCAGCCAGGCGGTTTCGTCGGCGGCTCGTTCATGGAGATAGCGAACCGTGTCCGGGAGCACCGAGGTGCCGTCGTTGTGTGCGAAACACTTGGCCAGTGCCGCGATCTCGGGGTCTCCGAGGTCGCGACGCGGCATGAAGGTGGTCGCACCGAGTCCGGCGGCCAGCAGCTCCGGGGTGGTGGCCGCCGCAGTGGCGCGCCCCGTCGACTCGTCGAGCAGGGCCCGCTGGAACGCAGTGAGGTTGGCCAGCGGCAGGAAGATGTTGGCGTTGGTCATGAACACCTCGGACGGGAGCGGGCCGGCACCGTCGGCCAGCATGCCCAGCGCGATCATGCCGATACTGCTGCCGCGGTCGTGGGTCACCATCCGGTAGTCGCCGAGCTGCCAGCGTTCGGTGATCGCGGCGACGAGCAGGCGGGCGTCGTCGTAGAGTGAGTACGCGTACGGCGCCGGTGGTTTGGCCGACAATCCGTAGCCGGGGAAATCCAGGACGAAGAGCTCGAATTCGCCGCCGAGTGCACAGGCCAGCGCGTAGTAGTCGATGCTCGACGTCGGGAAGCCGTGCACGCACACCAGCGCAGGGGCGCCGGGCGTGCCCCACCGCCGGGCGAACACCTCGACCTCGGCGCCGTTGTTGGCCGCCGTCGTCGACGTCCAGGGGAACGACGTCGCCCCACTGACCCACTGTTCGAAGATGTCCACGGTCGACCTCACTCGTCGTTTTCAGGTGCCTGCAGGTAGGCCACCAGCGCATTGGTCAGGCCACGGCGAGCCACGTCGAGGTCGGCGTAGGAGCCGAGCTGGCGCTCCGAGACCAGTCCGCGCATCGCGCCGGGAATGAGGGTGGCGACCTCGCGCAGCCGCTCGGGATCGATATCGAGCCCGGCGAACGCGTTCTGGCACGTCTCCAACCACGACCGGCCCCACGAGAAGAGCTCGGCGGCGGTCTGCGGATACAACCGCTCCAACTCGGCGTGCTCGCGGGGCAGCGCCGCGCGCAGGTTCTCGATCGCGCGCGAATCCGGCTGGGCCAGGCCGTCGTAGAGGGTGTCGACGATGGCGGCCACCCGAACCCGCAGCGGTGCCTGCCGATCCAGCTCGGTGAACAGGTCGGCGCGCCGCTGCGCGGTCCGATGCAGCACCGCGGCCCAGAACCCGTCGGCGTCGCCGAACTGATACTGCACCGCTCCCCAGGTGGCGCCGATGTCCTTGGCGATGCGGTTGGCCGACACCGAACCGGGCTCCCCGGAGGCCAACGACCGCAACGCCGCGGTGAGCATGTTCTCCCGGGTCGCCTGACCGCGGCGATTGGCGCGGCGCGCGGTTCGCTGTGCGGACGCCGCCACCTCGGTCATCCTGGCAGGATAGCCGGTTCCAGGTTTCGTAGAACCCACTATGCTTCTTTGGGCGAGTGTTCTACGATTCACCCGACGCCGATCCGCGAAGGGACAGTCGATGGCGAAGCCACCCTTGTCGATGAAGCCGACCGGATGGTTCCAGGTCGCCTGGTCGGACGAGATCGGGATCGGCGATGTCCACACCATGAAGTACTTCGACCAGGAGATGGTCGCCTGGCGCGCCGAATCCGGGCAGCTGACGGTGATGAACGCCTACTGCGAGCACCTCGGTGCGCACCTGGGCTACGGCGGGACGGTCTGCGGCGAGGTCCTGCAGTGCCCGTTCCACGGCTGGCAGTGGAACCAACAGGGCCGCAACGTGCGCATTCCGTACGAAGACCGCCCCAACCGCGGGCGGCGCATCGTCACCTACCCGGTCGTCGAGCGCAACGAGTCGGTCTACATCTGGCACGACCTGGACAATCGCGAACCCTTCTTCGACGCGCCCGACGTGTTCGCCAGCTTCGGTGACGGCACCAGCGCCGCCGACTACTACCCGCAGCAGCGGCTGTTCCGGCAGGGCCTGGAGATGCACCCGCAGTACGTGCTGGAGAACGGCGTCGACTTCGCCCACTTCAAGTTCGTGCACAACACCCCGATCGTGCCGGTGTTCACCCGCCACGACTTCGACGAACCGGTGTCCTATGTGGACTTCACCATCACCTTCGAAGGCGACGACGGACAGAAGATCGAAGACGTCAACAGCGGGGTCGAGGCGATCAACGGCGGACTCGGGATCGCGGTGACCAAGAGCTGGGGGATGGTCGACAACCGCACCATCTCGGCGATCACGCCGGTCGACGAGTCCACCTCCGATGTGCGCTTCATGGTCTACATCGGCCGGCCCGCCGACCAGCAGGGTCGTGACCCCGCCCGCGCGGAGGCCAAGGCCAGAACGTTCGGCGAGGAAGTGATCCGCCAGTTCACCCAGGACATCCACATCTGGGCGCACCAGCGCTACTCGGACCCGCCCGCGCTGGCCGGCTCGGAACAGCAGGGGTTCACCGCCATCCGGCGATGGGCGATGAAGTTCTATCCCGACGGTCAGGGCGGAAGTGCCGCCGAACTGGCCGCCAGATCACACTGACCCCCAGAAAGGTCTCCCGAATGACCCAGCGAATCAGAGTCTTCCAGGTGGCGACCGGCAACGTCGGTTCCGAGATGATCAAACGCATCGCCACCCAGCCCGATCTCGAGCTCATCGGGGTGCACTGCTACTCGCCGGAGAAGGTGGGCAGGGACGCCGGTGAACTCGCCGGCATCGCCCCCAACGGCGTCATCGCGACCGGCACCGTCGAGGAGATCATCGCCGCCCGTCCCGACGTGCTGACCTTCCACGGGGTGTTTCCCGACGAGGACCTCTACGTGCGAATCCTGGAGGCCGGCATCGACATCGTCACCACCGCGGACTGGATCACCGGATGGCACCGCGACACCAACCATCCGCACCACTCCGGCAAGCCGGTGACCCGGTTGCTGGCCGAAGCCTGCGCGAAGGGCGGCTCCACCTTCTACGGCACCGGCATGAACCCGGGGGTGAACCAGATCCTCGGAGTGATGTGCTCGGCCGATGTGGCCGACATCGAGAACGTCACCACCATCGAATCGGTCGACGTGTCCTGCCATCACTCCAAGGACACCTGGATCGAGGTGGGGTACGGCCGGCCCGTCGACGATCCCGAGATCCCGGGCAAGCTGGAGAAATACACCCGGGTGTTCGCCGACAGCGTGCTGATGATGGCCGACTGTTTCGGTCTGACCCTCGACGAGGTGGCGTTCAGCTACGAGCTCGGCGCGTGCACCAAGGACGTCGACCTGGGCTGGTACACGTTGCCCAAGGGTTCACTGGGCGGCAACTACATCAAATACCAGGGCATGGTCGACGGCGTCCCGCGGGTCGAGACGCACCTCGAGTGGCAGATGACCCCGCACACCGACCCGAGCTGGGACATCAAGGGCTGCTACATCACCCAGATCAAAGGCGACCCGAACATCTACAACAAGCACATGATCTTCCCGAAGCCCGGTGTCGACCTGTCCGACCCGGCCAGCTTCGCCTCGATCGGGATGACGGTGACCGGGATGCCGGCGCTCAACGCGATCAAGTCCGTGGTCGCCGCACCCCCGGGCCTGCTCACCAGCGCCGACCTGCCGCTGCGGGGCTTCGCGGGCCGCTTCAAGCTCTGAGCGACGGCGCTCGCTGGACCGGAGCACCCCACATCAGGGCCCTGGAGGCGAGATCGACACCGAGGCTGCGGGGTGGCTGGTTATGTCGCTCGGCGGCGACCGTGGTGTCGATCTCGTCTACAGCGCCGCAGACAGAAGGCGTGCGGCAGGCGGGCGCTATCGGACCTGCAGTGGCAGGCTCTCCAGCCGTCGCACCAGCAGGCTGGGCAGCCAGCGTGCCGTGTCGGCGGCCTCGAACCACTCAGTGTTCGCCAGCAGGTGCTCCAGCACGATCCTGGCCTCCATGCGCGCCAGGGCCGCACCGACGCAGAAGTGCGCACCCTTGCCGAACGCGAGGTGGCCCTTGCGATTCGGCCGGTCGACCCGGAACTCGTCGGGTGACTCGACATGCTCCGGGTCCCGGTTGGCCGCGCCCCACAGCAGGATCAGCCGCGACCCCTCGGGCAGGTGGTGTCCGGCGAGCGTGCAGTCGCGCAGCACGTGGCGGTAGTGGCCGCGGAACGGCGATTCGAACCGCAGCACCTCCTCGAGGAAGTCGGGGATCAGCGCGGTGTCGGTGCGCAGCCGCTGCTGGAGTTGCGGGCGGGTCGCGAGAACGGCTGTCGCCGAACCGATCAGCGACGCGGTGGACTCGCCGCCGGCGCCGAAGAGCGTGATCATCATCATCTGCGCGGTCATGGCATCCAGGTCGCCGGCCGCGCATTCGCTTGCGAGAGCGCCCATCAGGGTGTCGTGCGGGCCGGTCGCCTCCTGCTCGAACTTCTCGGCCACGTATGCGGCCAGCTGCATGGCAGCGGTTCCGGCGGCAGCCAACTGTTCGGAGCTGACCAGGCCCTCCAGCAGCTGGGTGCTCGCATATCCCCACGCCGCCAGCTGCTCGGCATCCGCATCCGGCACGCCGAGCAGCCGGCACACCACCAGCATCGGCAGCCGGTTGGCGATCGCCGACATCCACTCGATCCCACCGTCAGCCCTCTGCGTGTCCCACAGCTGCTCGATGGACACGGTGACGAAGTCCTCGAGTGCGTGAATGCGCCTGGCCGCCAGCTGGGGCACCAGCTTGCGGCGATGCACGGCGTGAGTGGGATCATCGGCGATGGCCAACACCTGTGTGGGGCCGCCCAGTTCGTCCATCGGGAACAGCCCCACCGACCCGTCGGGCTGGTAGATCATCGTGCCGGTCAGGTTCGACGAGAAGTCCTCGGGCCGAGACACCGCCTCGTTGACGGCGTCCCACCCGCACACGGCGTGAAAGCCCGAATCCCCGATGCGATGCACCGGTGCCGACGCCAGCATCCGCGCATACAGCGGATACGGATCCTGAATGAATTCGTCGGCGAACAACGCCAGCCCGAGTTCGCTCTCCTGCACGCTCACCGCTCCAGGCTCCGACGGCGGGACCTGGGCCGTCAACGCCCGTGGTGAAAGTCGAAAACCGCGGGTGCCGGTGTACCGGATGACCGTCTCAGCGCGCACCCGGTGCCAGCGCGAACACTGAGACTGTTCATGATGGATGTCTCATCATGAGATGATCGTCCAAAACGTTCTCCGAGGAGTGGGCCATGGTGCGCGACGACTGGCTGGTGGGGGACCGGCACGGCGCGGCCGCCGAACGGATCTATGCAGCGGCGACGGACCTGATAGCACGCGAGGGCATCGACGGCCTCGACATGGCGGCGTTGCAGGCCCGGGTGCACTGCTCACGGGCGACGATCTACCGGCACGTCGGGGGCAAGGCGCAGATCCGCGATGCCGTGCTGGCCCGGGAGGCCGAGCGCATCGTCGCGGCGGTGCGGGACGCGGTCCGTGAGCTGTCCGGCCCCGAGCGCGTCGTCATCGCCGTGGAGGTCGCCCTCGAACGCATCAGGGCCGACCCGCTCGGGCAGGCGCTGCTGCACTCGATGCGGGGTGCGGGGGAGCTGCAGTGGATCGGGGGATCGGCGTTGCCCGTCGCGTTCGCGGCCGAACTCACCGGTATCCACGACGACCCGCTGGCCGCGCAGTGGATCGTGCGTGCGGTGCTGTCACTGCTGTTCTGGCCGGTCGACGATGCCGGCACCGAGCGCGAGATGATCCGGCGCTTTCTTGGCCCCTGTGCGGAAAACAGCCATCCTCGGGGGCAACTTCTGTAACACTGATCTCAGTGGTGCGGATAAGTAGGGGAAACGACGCACAACACGGGGAGTCGACATGTCGCGCAAACACTGGGCGGCAGCAGCCGCATCGGTCGCCGCTGCAGCAGCGCTCGGGCTGGCGCCCGCCGCGCAGGCCGGCGGCGTACCGACCTGGGAAGGCACCTACACGGTGACGTTCTTCGTCGACCAGAAGACCGGCACCAGCATGGCGGCCGGCCAGCCCGAGACCCGCTACAGCGACAACTACACCTTCGACACCACGTGCACGGGCGGGCACTGTGTGGCCACCATCGTCGCCGGGCCCGCGCCGCGCAATCCGACTGTCCCGCAACCGGTGACGTTCACCTGGACCGGCGCGGCCTACACCCAGGACAACGACTTCCAGTGGAACTGCCTGATGCCCGACGGCTCCGTCGAATGGAACCCGGCCAGCTCCCAGGTCGCCTACACGCCACAGTCCGACGGCTCACTGAGCGGTCGCTGGCACACCGACATCGCCAGCGGCGCATGCCAGGGCACTGTCGACATCACCATGACGGCCGTCCCCGTCTAGATCAGCCCGCACCCTTGCCGTTGTCGACCCGGTAGACCGCTCCGTGGACGGCCGCCGCGTCATCACTGGCCAGAAACGCGATCGTCTTCGCCACATCGACGGTGTCCATGAACCCG
>JAXHTL010000061.1:0-23015 GCA_034190095.1 Actinomycetota bacterium | reverse complement strand
GGCCGACGAACCGCACGTCGGCGCCGGCCTCCCGCAGCCCGATCGCGCAGGCGTAGGCCAGCACCCCGCCCAGCGACCAGCCGGCCAGGACGAACGGCTTTCCGGGGTTGAGCTCGAGCAGTTTGGGCACGTATTCGCGGGCCCGCTCCTCGATGGACCCCTCCACCCGTTCGATGCCGTACATCGGGGTGTCCGCCGGCAACCGCTTGAGCAGCGGCTCGTAGACCACCGTCGAGCCGCCCGCGGCGTGGAAGACGAACACCGGGATCCGGTCGCTGCCCTCCTGAGGCGCGCGGATGGTGCGCACGAACCCGTCGACCTTGCCGCCCTCGAGGTACTCCCGCACGGTGGTGGACAGTTCTTCGATGGTGCCGGCCGCCCGCACGTCCTCGGCGGTGACGGTGCCCTCGTCGACCCGTTCGGTCAGCCGCTCGGCGATCTTGGCGGCCACCGCGTCGTCGACGGACGGCAGCTCGTTGAAGATGCCGCCGGGCGACTTCCCGGTCACGATGGCCCAGGTGGCGAAGGTGACGCGTTCGGCCGCGTCGCGCGGCGGGACGTCGGCGCCCAGCGCCTCGACGACGGCTTCCTGGCTCAGCGCCTTCGACGCGGCGGCGACGGTCGACTGCGACGGCCCCGTGGCCGGGCCCGGACCGCTCGGGTCGGACGGCGGAGCGGGGAGCGACAGACCACCGGCCGGGCCGGACGGGTCGGTGGGGGGCGCGGGGATGCTCGGGGCGCCCTGCGCCTCCACCGAGTCGGTGGCGATCTGTTCGGCAGCCTCCGGCTGTCCGGCGATCGGGTGGCCCGCCTCGGCCAGCTTGGTCTCCAGCTCGGCGACGGTGCTCGCCCCGCCCATCAGCTCGGCCTGCTCGGCGGCGATCTCCTCGGCGGTCTTGCCCTTCTGCGATTCGGCCAGCTGGCCGACCTCGTCGCGGTGCTCGACGGCGTAGGCGATCAGCTTCTCCACCGCGTACAGGTTGGCGTCGCGGACCGCGGTCAACTGGATCGGTGGCAGGTCGAAGTCGTACTCGACACGGTTCTTGATCCGCACCGCCATCAGCGAGTCCAGCCCCAGCTCGATCAGCGGCACCTCCCACGGCAGATCCTCGGGCTCGTAGCCCATCGCGCCGCCGACGATCGCGCCGAGCCGGTCGGCGATCGTCTCACCGGAATCGGGGCTCCACTTGGCGAAGCCGGCCGCCAGCCCGGCACCGGCGGTGAGGTTGTCGGACAGGATGGCGGCATTGTCGGGTTCGGGTTCCGGCTCTGGCGTTGCGGCCGTGACGATCTCGGTGACGGTGCCGGCGCCGACAGCGGTGGGCAGCACGCTCTGCTGGCCGCCCCGGCTGACGATCGCGTCGTAGACCAGGGTGAACGACTCGTCGATGCGCGAGTGCACCTGCACGGCGGCTCCACCCGGGTGCCGGGTCAGCGTCGTGACCAGCCGGGCCCCCTCGCCGGGAACGGCCCGCTGCTCGGACGCGGTCAGCTTGGCATCCGGAAGAACCGCCGCAGCAGCGGCTTTCACCAGCCCCGACAGATCGACGGACCCGCGCGGCAGGTACTCCCACACGTGCCGGCCGTCGGGGGTGGCGACGTGGTTGCCCGGCATGACCGTGGAGCTGTCCCCGGTGAAATGGGCCTCCAGCCAGTGCGGCTTGCGCTTGAACCGGGTCGGCGGGATGTCGGCGTAGTCGGTGGCCGGGTCGACCGCGCGGTCGGCCGGCAACGGGAAGACGGTGCGGAAATCGAGGTCGTGGCCGTAGACGAACAGGTTGGCGATCGCGGTCGTCATCGAGTCGACCTCGTCCTGCTTGCGCGCCAGCGTCGGGATCAGCTGCGCGTCGTGCAGACCCGCATCCGCGGTCGTCAACCCGACCTGCATGAGCGCCACCGGGTTGGGTGCGAGCTCCAGGAAGGTGGTGTGCCCGTTGTCCACGGCGTTGCGGATGCCGTGGGTGAAGTAGACGCTGTGGCGCAGCCCCTTCTTCCAGTAGTCGACGTCGTGGATCGGCTCCGAACCGGCCCGGATCAGGTTGCCCTCGTGCACCGTCGAGTAGTACGGGACCTGCAGCGGATGCGGCTCGATGCCCTGCAGCTCGGCGGTGAGCTCACCGAGCAGCGGATCCATCTGCGAGGTGTGGCTGGCGCCCTTGGTCTGGAACTTGCGGGCGAACTTCCCCTCCGACTCGGCGCGCGCGATGATCGCGTCCACCTGGTCGGGCGGCCCCCCGATGACGGTCTGGGTGGGCGCGGCGTAGACACACACCTCCAGCCCGTTGAAGTCGGAGAAGACGGTCTCGATCTCCTCGGGCGAGTACTCGACCAGCGCCATCAGCCTGATGTACTCGCCGAACAGCATGGCCTCGCCCTCACCCATCAGGTGCGAACGCGAGCAGATGGTGCGGGTCGCGTCCTCCAGCGACAGACCGCCGGAGAAGTAGGCCGCCGCGGCCTCGCCGAGCGACTGTCCGACCAGCGCACCGGGTTTCGCGCCGTGCGCCTTGAGCAGCTCACCGAGGCCGATCTGGATCGCGAAGATGACCAGCTGGACCTTCTCGATGGGGAGTTCGGTCGTCTCGTCGCTGTAGTCGATGGCGTCGTCGAGGATCAGCTCGAGGATCGAGTGCCCGCGCTCGTCCTGCACCAGGGCGTCGACCTTGTTGATCCACTCGGCGAACGTGTCGTTGCGCAGATACAGGTTCTTGGCCATCTTGCGGTGCTGGGCGCCGAAACCGGCCAGCACCCAGACCGGGCCGTTGGTCACCGGGCCGTCGGCCGACAGCACGATCGGATTGGGCTTGCCCTCGGCCAGCGAGCGCAGCCCCTTGATCGCCTCGTCGTGGTCGTGGGCCAGCACCACCGCGCGGGAGCGGCCGTGGTTGCGCCGCGACAGGGAGCGCCCGATGGCCTCGAGTGAGCACGCCCGGCCCGCCGGGCTGTCCATCCAGTCGGCCAGTTCGGCCGCGGTGGCCCGCTTACGGGAGGTCAGGAACCCTGAAACTGCCAGCGGGACGATTGGTTTCGTCGGGTTCTCGGCCTCGGCCGCGGCGAGTTCCTCGCGCGCCACCTCCAACAGCCGCAGCGCCTCGTCGGTCAGCCCGGGCAGCTCCGGCTCGTCCTCGACCACCCGGCCGAAGAACTCTGCATCATTGCTATCCCCGCCAGCCAGTTCCTCGTCGTCGATGTCGTCGTCCTCGACCAGCACCCCGCCCACGTAGACGGCCTTCGGCTTGTCGTCGGCCGGGGTGACCACGGCGACGTCGGGCTCGGGCGCGGGTTCGACCAGGTCGCTGGGCAGCACCTCGCGCAACACCAGATGCGCGTTGGCGCCGCCGAAGCCGAACCCGGACACCCCGCTGATCGCGTGGCCGCTGTAGCGCGGCCAGTCGGTGACGGTGTCGGCGACCTTGAGGTGCTCCCTGTCGAAGTCGATGTACGGGTTGGGGCCGCTGTAGTTGATCGACGGCGGAATCTTGCCGTGGTAGAGCGCCAGTGCCATCTTGGCCAGGCTGGCCGCACCGGCGGCCGACTCCAGGTGTCCGACATTGGATTTCACCGCGCCCAGCAGTGCAGGCCGGTCCGCGGCCCGGCCGCGGCCGATGACCCGGCCCAGCGCGTCGGCCTCGATCGGGTCACCCAGGATGGTGCCGGTGCCGTGCGCCTCGACGTAGTCGACGGTGCGCGGGTCGATCCCGGCGTCCTTGTAGGCCTTGCGCAGCACCTCCTCCTGCGCATCCGGGTTGGGGGCCAGCAGTCCGTTGGACCGGCCGTCGTGGTTGACCGCGCCGCCGGCGATGACCGCCAGGATCTCGTCGCCGTCGCGGCGGGCGTCGGCGAGGCGCTTGAGCACCAGCATGCCGCCACCCTCGGAACGCGCGTAGCCGTCGGCGTCCGCGGAGAACGACTTGATCCGGCCGTCCGGCGCGAGCACCCCGCCGACCTCGTCGAAACCGACCGTCACCAACGGGGTGACCAGGGCGTTGACCCCGCCGGCGAGCACCACGTCGGCGTCGCCGGCACGCAGCGCCTTGATCCCCTCGTGCACGGCGACCAGCGAGGAGGAGCACGCCGTGTCGATGGCCATCGACGGGCCGCGGAAGTCGTAGAAGTACGACACCCGGTTGGCGATGATCGAGCTCGCGGTGCCGGTGATCGCGTACGGATGCGCCGTCGACGGGTCGGCGACACCCAGGAAGCTGTAGTCGTTGGTGGAGCTGCCGACGTAGACGCCGACGCTTTCGCCACGCAGGCTCGACGCGGGGATCCGGGCGTTCTCCAGGGCCTCCCAGGTCAGTTCCAGGGCCATCCGCTGCTGCGGATCGATGTTGTCGGCCTCCATCTTCGACAGCGCGAAGAACTCGGCGTCGAAGCCCTTGATGTCGGACAGGTAGCCGCCGCGGGTGCGGGCCTTGGCCACCCGCTCGGCGACCCGGGGCTCGGAGAGGAACTCCGACCAGCGTCCCTCCGGCAGGTCGGTGATGGCGTCGCGGCCCTCCAGCAGTGCCTGCCAGGTCTCGGCGGGGGTGTTCATGTCGCCCGGGAACCGGGTCCCGACCCCCACGATCGCGATGTTGAGCCGGCCCTCGTCACCCTCGCGGGTCCAGTCCTGCGCGTCCAGCGCCGAGGTGTCGACCTCCGGTTCGCCCTCGACGATCACGGTGGCGAGAGCCTCGATGGTGGGGTGCCGGAAGGCGACCGTGGCGGTCAGCGTGACGCCGGTGAGGTCCTCGATGTCGCTGGCCATCGCGACGGCGTCGCGCGACGACAGGCCGAGCTCCACCAGCGGCGCGCTCTCGTTGACCGCATCCGGGGACTGGCCGGTGGCGTGGCCGACCCAGTTGCGCAACCACTCGCGCATCTCGGCCACGCTCATGTCCGGTCCGCCGTGCGGGGACGCCGGGCTCACCGAATCGTCTTGTGGTTCAGTCACTGCTCACCTCACGATCCGCCCGGCCGCCCCGTGGGGCCGCCGTTGGGCGTTGCTGGAGTTGTGGAACGTCAGTCCGTCTCGTCCGGGAACGCGTTGGCGACCTTCCCGCTGCGCAGGCTGCCGTCCAGGTAGGCCGAGCGGCAGGCGCGGCGGCCGATCTTGCCGCTGGAGGTCCTCGGGATCGCCCCGGCGGGGGTGAGCAGCACGTCGCGCACCGTCACACCGTGGCGCACCGCGATCGCGGCGCGGATGTCGTCGGCGATGGGCGCCATGTCGAGCTTGTGCGACCCGGGCGCGCGCTCACCGACGATCACCAGCTGCTCGGAGGTGTCGTCGGGGTCGCGCTTGAGACCGGCGTGGGTGTTGTCGAACACCTCGTCGGGCAGCTGGTTGGCCGGCACCGAGAACGCCGCGACGAACCCGGTGCGCAGCGCCTTGGTGGCCTCCTGCGCCGAGTACTCCAGGTCCTGCGGGTAGTGGTTGCGGCCGTCGACGATCACCAGGTCCTTGACCCGGCCGGTGATGTAGAGCTCGCCGTCGTGGTAGGCGCCCAGGTCGCCGGTACGCACCCAGGTGGCGTCGTCGGTCGCGCCTTCGGCGTGCGACGGGCTGGTGCGCGACTTCAGGATGTTCTGGAAGGTGGCGACGGTCTCTTCGGGCTTGTTCCAGTAGCCGGTGCCCATGTTCTGGCCGCTGATCCAGATCTCGCCGATCTGTCCGTCGGGCAGCTCGGAGGCGGTGTCGTGGTCGACGATGACCGCCCACTCCGCGACACCGATCTTGCCCGCGCCGGCCTGCGCGACCGCCTTGGGAGAGTCGTCGGGGACCTCGACGAATCGGTTCGCGTTGAGCTCGTCGCGGTCGACCGAGATGATCTTGGGGTGTTCGTTGGACGGGGTCGTCGACACGAACAGGGTGGCCTCGGCCAGCCCGTAGGACGGCTTGATGGCCTGGGGGCGGAAGCCGTACGGGCCGAACGCCTCGTTGAACCGGCGCACCGTGGCCGCCGAGATCGGCTCGCTGCCGTTGAGGACGGCCTTGACGTTGGACAGGTCCAGCGGCGCCTCGCCGTCCTTGGGCACCCCGCGGGCGGCGGCGTGGTCGAACGCGAAGTTCGGCGCCACCGAGATGGTGCCGCCGGTCTCGCCTTCCTTGCGGGCCAGTTCGCGGATCCAGCGGCCGGGGCGGCGCACGAACGCGGCGGGGGTCATGAACGTCACGTAGTGGCCGATCATCGGTGACAGCAGCACCGTGATCAGGCCCATGTCGTGGAAGAACGGCAGCCAGGACACGCCGCGGTCGCCCTCTTCGCCCTGCAGCGCCTCGATCACCTGCACCACGTTGGTGGCCAGGTTGAGGTGGGTGATCTGCACACCGGTCGGGATCCGGGTCGAACCCGAGGTGTACTGCAGGTAGGCGATGGTGTCCGGCTCGACGTCGACCGGCTCCCAGGTGGCGCCGACCTCGTCGGGCACCGCGTCCACCGCGATCACCCGGGGTCGCTGGTTGGCCGGCCGGGTCCGGAAGAACTTGCGCACCCCTTCGGCCGCCGCGGTGGTGGTCAGGATCGCCGAGGGAGTGCAGTTGTCCAGCACGGCGTGCAGCCGGCCGACGTGGCCGGGCTCGGACGGGTCGAACAGCGGCACGGCGATGCGGCCCGAGTACAGGGTGCCGAAGAACGCGACCAGATAGTCCAGGTTCTGCGGACACAGGATCGCCACCCGGTCGCCGGGCTCGGTCACCTGCTGCAGCCGGGCGCCGACGGCGCGGTTGCGCGCACCGAAGTCCGCCCAGTGCAGGTCGCGGGCGACACCGTCGCGTTCGGTGGAGAAGTCGAGGAATCGGTAGGCGAGCTTGTCCCCCCGGACCCGCGCCCATCGTTCGACGTGCTTGACCAAGCTTCCGTTGTCCGGAAACTTGATCAATCCGTCCTTGATGAACGGGTTGTGGAAGGCCATCTCAATACTCCAATCAAGCGGGATTCGCTATCGGAAAACCCCGAAGATCGTACCGGTCTGGCGGCTCCCCGCCCGGCATCAGCCAGCCGCCGCTCTTAGATGTTTCTTAATCTGACGTAATGCTAGGCGACCTGCGCGGCTCCGCCAAATCTGACGTGGCAACCACGGCAAAACCTTTCGGTCACAGGTCAGCCATGTTTGGGCTGCGGAGCGTTGGCGATCAGGTTCCGCGCCCAGTTCAGCGTCCATTGCGTCGCGGGCTGACCGTCGACGTTCCAGAAGTCCGGTGTGGCGTACATCGCGTGCACCGGCTGGCCCGCACCCCCGGCCAGCACCTCCAGCGTCCTGGGCAGCTGGGTGATGTTGAACGCAGATTCCGGGGCCGCGCAGATCAGGTCACCCCGGGCACAGATCTCGTAGGTCCGGTCGTTGAGCATGCCGAACCCGCCCGGGCGGGGCCCGGTCATGGTCAGACCCAGCGCCGAGAGCGTGGGCACCTCGTGCAGCGTGATCTCGGCGCCCTGCCCGTCCGGGTTCGGGCCGACGTCCTGGCCCACCCCCTCCTGCCGGCGTCCGTCGGCGATCAGGGTCACGCCCAGCACCAGGTCCTGGTCCACCGGTCCCCGGCCGTTGCCGATGTCGCTGGCCATGTCCCCGGCGATCACCGCGCCCTGGGAGAAGCCGACCAGCACGTAGCTGGTCAGCGGGCACCGGTCGTTCATGTCCGTCATCGCCCGGACCGCCGCCCGGGTGCCCTCGGCGCGGCTGTCGTTGTAGGACATCTGGGTGTCCGCGGACAACGGATTGTGGAACTGGGCGGTGTAGGGGACGGTGAACACCTCGAGCCGGTCCGGGCCGAACTCGGCGCGGATCGGGTTGGTGACGTTGAGCAGCAGCGCCGCGGGGAACTGCACCGGGTTGAACGGGTCGAGCTGCACCGAGGACTCCCAGGTCCCCGGGATGGAGATCAGCTGGACGTCGGGGCAGCTCGCGTCCTGGAAGTCCGGACGCGGCTTGCGCATGGTCGGCGGCACCGCGGTGGGCGGTACGGCGCTCGGCGGGATGGCGCCGGGCGGGACGTCGGGCCTGCGCAGCACCACGATCACGATCGCCAAGACCAGCACCACGACGACGCTCACCGCGGCGGCGGCGGTCAGCGCCAGGATGCGGTGGCGCTTGCGCCGATTGGTCTTGGCCATGACGTCGGAGGTGCTCCTTGCGTGCGCGGGTGAACAGGGTGGCGGGCGTGGTGGGGTCGGCAGAACCCGGTCAGCAGAGTTGCTCGGTCGCGATCCGGATGTAGTCGTCGGTCACCGAGGTGACCTCCCCCGCCGGCGGCGCGATCGCCGACATCGGTGAGCCCACCTCGTTGCGCACCAGTGGTACCACGAAGTCCCAAACCTGCTGATCGGACTGCTTGGCGGCACGCGCCTGGCACACGTAGGAGCCGATCCGCAGTGCTGCGAGGTCGCTGCTCGGCTGCACGCCGGCCGCCTGCAGCGCGTCCAGGTAGTGGCGCTGCGGCGGGGTGACGACCAGGGTGTTGGGGTCGTTTCCCGCTTCGGCCGGCCCGGGCAGCGCCGACGCCGACCGGCCGTGCGCGGTCTCGGTTTCCGAGCCCAGCCCCATCACCATGTCGTCGGCCAGCGAGCACCCGGTCAGGCCCGCCGTGGAGGAGGCGATCAGCAGGGACAGGCCGGCCGTGCCGACGACCCCTGGGATCCGTGACGCGTGCTGCACTCCTCCAAAGTACCGGCCCGCAACCGCAGAACCCGGCGACTAGCGGATCGTGGCCGCTAATTCACCCGACATTGCTGCCAGCTGTGCGCTCCAGGTGCCCCAGTCGTGGTTTCCGGTCGACGGGAAGTCGAAGTGGGCGTTGCTGCCGCCGATCGAGCGGTAGTGCGCGTAGAACGTGCGGTTGCTGCCCTGGGCCTGGTCGCAGTAGCCGATCATCGCGGGCGGGTCGCTGCAGGTGAGTGTGGCCGGGCTGTGCACCCACAGCCGGGTGTTGTTGTTCACCAGCAACTGGGCGTGCACATCGGGGTCGTGCCACTTCCACCGCCCCAGCTGTGGCAGACCCCACATGTTGCGGGTGTCGACCCCGCCGAAACGCGCCATTCCGGCGGTGATGGCGCCGTTGAGCGCGGTCGCCGAGGGGGTCAGGAAGCCCGACAGCGAGCCGGCGAAGCGATACCGGTCGGGGTGGAAGGTCGCCATGGTCAACGCGCCGGTGCCGCCCTGGGCCGCCCCGACGATGCCGTGGCCGCCCGGCGCCAGGCCCTTGTTGGCCGCCAGCCAGTTGGGCAGCTCATCGGCCAGGAACGTCTCCCACTGCTTGCTGCCGTCGGCCTCCCAGTTGGTGTACAGGCTCCAGGCGCCACCGGCCGGGGCGGCCACCGAGATCCCGGATCCGGCCAGGGTGTTCATCGCGTTGCCCGCGGTCACCCAGTTGCTGACGTCGGGGGCGGCGTTGAACGCGTCGAGCAGCACCACCGCGTGCGGGCCGCCGCCCTGGAACGCCACCGGGATGTCACGTCCCATCGCGGCCGAGGGAACCATCAGGTACTCGACCCCCTGGGCCTGGGCCGGCGGGGCGGGCGGCCCGGACGGCGTCACCCCCACACCCCACAGCGTGACCGCCAACGCGGTGGCCGCGATCATTCGTGTCAGCGCGCGCATCTGCCCCACCTCATACCTTCGTCGCCTCCGTCGGCCCGTGGCCGCACCGCAGGTAGTGAACCACATCAGCGGCAACGGACGAGGTCGAAAACGCCTGACGGCGGTGACCCGCGAAGGATCACCGCCGTCAGTACCGTTGTCGAATTCAGCGCCGCGGGTCAGCCGCCGTTGGCCGCTGCGTCGGCGTCGGCCTCGGCAGGAGCCGGCGGAGCCGACGGCTGCGGCACCGCGCCCAGCACCCGCTGGATGTCCGGCTTCATCTGCTGCAGCTGCTGACCCCAGTAGTTCCAGCTGTGGGTACCGCTGGACGGGAAGTTGAACACACCGTTCTTACCGCCCGCGGCGATGTACTCCTCCTGGAAGGTCTTGTTGGTGCGCAGCGTGAAGCCCTCCAGGAACTTCGCGTTGAACAGGTTGCCCGAGCTCATCCCGGCATCCAGTTCCGACGGCTTGCCGTTGCCGCAGAAGATCCAGATGCGGGTGTTGTTGGCCACCAGCTTGTTGATGTTGACCATCGGGTCGTTGCGCTCCCAGGCGCTGTTCGGGTCCTCGGTGGGGCCCCACATGTCGTTGGCGCTGTAGCCGCCCGCGTCACCCATCGAGATGTCCACCAGCATGGGCCACCAGCCCTCGGACAGGTTCAGGAAGCCCGACAGCGAGGCCGCGTACTGGAACTGCTGCGGGTAGTAGATCGCCAGCGTCAGCGCCGCAGAACCGGCCATCGACAGGCCCACCGCGGCGTTGCGGTTGGGATCGACACCCTTGTTGGCCGCCAGGTAGGCCGGCAGCTCGCGGGTGAGGAAGGTCTCCCACTTGTAGGTCTGGCATCCGTTGTTGCCGCAGGCGGGCTCGTACCAGTCGCTGTAGAAGCTGGACTGCCCGCCGACCGGCATGATCACGGCCAGACCGGAGTCCAGGTACCACTCGAACGCCGCGGTGTTGATGTCCCAGCCGTTGAAGTCGTCCTGGGCACGCAGACCGTCGAGCAGGTACACGCCCGGCGCATTCTCGCCGCCGCTCTGGAACTGCACCTTGATGTCCCGGCCCATCCCCGCGGACGGCACCATGAGGTACTCCACGGGCAGACCCGGACGAGAGAACGCCCCTGCGGTGGCGGTTCCGCCGATGGCGCCGATCAGGCCGGGCAGCAGGGCCGCGACAGCGACCACCGTGAGCGCCCGGCGCCACGTCATCTGAGCTGCGCCGCGCAGCCTCCCAACGAGCTTCATGGTTGTTGTGTTTCCCATCTTTCGTAAAGCAGCGTCGTGCACAGGCGGTGGAAGTCCTCCACACACCCGGCCCCGTCGCCCGTGTAGTCAACCACACCTTTGTGGTCACTTCTCCCCGCCGCGATCGCCGCGCACTGCTCCGTGCGTGTCATTCGCGGTATCCGTCACATGGCTTATCTGACCGACATGGCTCGAGCGTTACGAAAGCAGAAAACCTGCTCTCCCAACAAATCGTGGCCGTGATCAGGGCCCGGCCGCCGGAAGTCCGGTGTAGGGCGGATTGACCGGTTCAGGCAGCGGAATACCGCATCTGGCCAGCTCGTAGAGCGGCACCCGGTCGATCCGGTAGCGGGTGAACTCCGCCGCGTGCACGACGTTCGACAGGAACCGCCTCGGGCTCATCGGCGCGCGCACCGAGTTCAGCACGGCCTCGGTCTCCGGACAGGCCAGGGCCGCCTCGGCCTGGCGGATCCAGTCCTCGTCGAGGTACTCGGGGATCCACTTCTCGTCCTTGAGGAACGGGCCCTCGGCGACCGCCCAGTCCGGGAACAGGTTCTTGTCGTGGCCGATGCGGCCGTCCTCGATCCTGGCGGTATGCGCCGCAAGCGGATTCGCCAGTCCGATCTGATCGATCACCCGCACGTCGAGCCCCACGTTCATCCCCAGCATGCCCAGGTTGGTGAAGAACACGGTGTGCGGACCGGTCCAGTTGTCCCCGGGCTGCCGCGGCCCGTCCCGTGGGGGCGGTATGGCCGGCACCACATCCCAGACGTCGTAGTTGCCGGCCGGCAGCAGCAGCGCCCCGTCCGGGGTGTTCTCGATGGCGGTCAGCACCGCCCGCATCCGCGGATAGTCGAGATAGTCGGCGGCCGTCAACGGGTGTGCGTGTCCGGTCGCCTGCGCGTAGAAGCGTCGTTCGTCGACGATGCCGGCGGCCGTGACCCTGGTGGCATCGGCGCCCATGCCCGGCGAGTTGGCCGTCCACAGCGCCCAGCCGACCACCGCCAGCCACAGCACGCTGGTGGCGCCCGCGTACAGATACCCGGCTCCCCGGGCCATCCGCGCGGGCTCGGGGAGCATGAGCGGGATCACCGACACCGGCGCGATGAGGCAGAACAACGGGGTCAGCAGCACCCGCCCGTGCATGAAGTCGCCACCCTGACGAATCCAGTACACCGCCTGCAGCACGCCGCTGACCACGATGAACGCCACCACCGCCGGGGGGCTCTGCACCATCCGGGCCAGCCGGCCGGAACCGTCGGGTCCGGCCCCGCCGCCCGGCCGTGCCGCCCGGCCCCGCAGCAGCAGCACCATGATCGCCAGCCCGGCCAGCAGCACCGCCGGGGCCCACAGCAGATACGGCTGGTTGAAGTTGGCCAGATAGACGAAACCCTGCTGCCATTTCGAACCGCTGGCGTCCTTGGCCAGCGCCGTGCCGGGGAACAGCAGACCGTAGTAGCCCATCCGGAAGATCTGGTAGGCCACCGGAAGCAGGCCGCCGGCGACGATGACGAGCGTCCGGCGCCGCCAGTCGGGCGCCGCGATGAGCATCATCACCAGCGCCAGCCCGCCGATGAGCGCCAGCTCCGGTCGCACCAGCACGCTGAGCCCGGCCAGCACCGCGAGCGCCCCCTCGAACGCCTGCGAGGGTCTGGTCTGCGACCAGCACACCATCATCCACCACAGCAGCCCGAGATAGGCCAGCACCAGACCGTTCTCCAGACCGGAGGTGGCGAAGTCGCGGGCCGGCGGGACGGCGATGTAGACGAGCGCCCCGGCGGGCAGCAGCACCGCGGATTTGCCCTGCAGGCCGGGGGCTAACAACCGTGCAGTGCCCAGCATCACCATCACCACGCCCGCCACGCTGAGCACCAGGGCCAGCGTCAGCGCGACGTACTCGAGGCGGGCCGGGCCGGCCACCCAGGCCCCCAGGTACATCAGATAGGTCCACACCGTCGAGGTGTTGGCCTCGACGCGTTCCCCGGCGTTGAAGACCGGTCCGTTGCCCGCCACCAGGTTGCGCACCGTGCGCAGCACGATCAGCCCGTCGTCGGCGATCCAGCGGCGCTGCCAGGCGCCCCAGCCGAACAGCACGGCGACCAACGTCACACTGACCCAGAGGCTGATCCGGACCGAGGCGCTGTAGGGGAAGGCGGGCCAGCGGCCCAGCCGGTCCACCACCGCCTGGCTCAGCCGGCCCGCCGACGGCGGACTCGAGCGCTCAGCTGAGGAAGACGGCGGCACCGATGGTTCCGATCCAGGCCAGCGCCAGCAGTTGCAGCACCCGATCCTTCAACGCGATCTCCTCGGGTTCGCCGGCCATTCCGCCGTCGACGTCGACCGCGTAGCGCAGGATCGCGATCACGAACGGCACCATCGAGATCACGAACCACGAGGTGCCCCCGGTCGCGTCCCGCTCGAACGCCCACAGCCCGTAGCAGAGCACCAGCGCGGTGGCCGACAGCGTCCACACGAAGCGCAGGTAGGAGCTGGTGTAGCTCTCCAGCGACTTACGGATCTTGGCGCCGGTCCGCTCGGCCAGCTGCAGTTCGGCGTAGCGCTTTCCGGCGGCCATGAACAGCGATCCGAACGCCATCATCAGCAGGAACCACTGCGACAGCAGCACTCCGGCCGCCACACCGCCGGCGATCGCCCGGATCAGGAACCCCGAGGACACGATGCAGATGTCGATGACCGGCTGGTGCTTCAGACCGAAGCAGTAGGCCAGTTGGATGGTGATGTAGATGGCCATCACCAACGCCAGATTGGGCGTGACCAGCCACGAGATCAGCAGCGAGGACAGGCCCAGCACGGTCGCCATCGCATAGGCGAGCCATTCCGGCACCACACCCGCGGCGATCGGGCGGAACCGCTTGGTGGGGTGGGCGCGGTCGGCCTCGACGTCGCGTGCGTCGTTGACCAGATAGACCGTCGAGGCCGCCAGGCAGAACACCACGAATGCCAGCGCGACCCGGATCAGCACCTCGCCCTGGTCGTAGACATAGCGGTCATCGCCCAGCGCGGCCACCGGGGCGGCGAAGACCAGAACGTTCTTCACCCACTGCCGGGGGCGCAGGGCCTTGACGATGCCGGCCACCAGGTTGTTGGGCGGGCCGGCCGCCGCGCCTGTCTCGTGCCCGACCTGGGATGCGCTCACGGGCGCCCTCCTTCGAACCGGCCGGCGACCGTGCCGACCGACTTGCCTACGACTTCACCCACCACCGCCCCGACCGCGACCCCGGCGAGCACATCGCTGGGATAGTGCACGCCGAGCACCAGGCGCGACAGCGCCATCGGCGGAACCAACAGCGCCGGCAGCGGCAGTCCGGTGGGCCGGGCCAGCAGCACCGCCGCCGCGGTCGTCGAGGTCGCATGTGCCGACGGGAAGCTCAGCCTGCTGGGCGTGCCCACGTTGACCGCGATCCCCGGGTGGTGCGGACGTTCCCGGCGGACCACCCGTTTGATGACCACCGCACACGCGTGGGCGGCGAACGCGCCGGCGCCGGCGGCGAGGTAGTCGCGGCGGTGCCGGGGCGACACCAGCGCCCCCAGCGCCGCCACTGCGAGCCAGCCGAGGCTGTGCTCGCCGAAGTGCGACAACGCACGGGCGGTGGCGAGCACACCCGGCCGGCCGGCCAGCGTCCGCTGGACCGCCACCAGCACGGCGTCCTCGCCGCGGGGCGAGTCAGCCATCTGCCACTCTCAGGCCGGTGGCCGCCGGTGCGGGGGCCTGGGCGTTGAGCACCGACTCCCACTTCTGCTGACTGGTCAGGGTGGGCAGGGCGGCTCGGTAGACCTTGCGCATCCGGTTGAACCTGCGGGCCAGCCGGATGTGCTGGCGCAGCGACGCCCGTAACA
The DNA here is from genome assembly GCA_034190095.1 of Actinomycetota bacterium. Lineage (GTDB taxonomy): Bacteria > Actinomycetota > Actinomycetes > Mycobacteriales > Mycobacteriaceae > Mycobacterium. The sequence goes on along the minus strand of JAXHTL010000061.1, from coordinate 8,352 downwards.
GTTCGAACATCTTGGCCCGGTCCCGTTGCCGGTAGACCACGCCGCGACCGTCGGCGGTGGTCACGGTGACGCCGTCGACCCGGCACAGCAGGAACCAGCGGGCGTCCTGGGTGGCGACGTTGAGTTGGGGCCGCTGATGGTGTGCGGGGTCGTGCTGGGTGAGCTGATGGGCCACCCCGCGGGTCAGCCGCAGCGCGATGGCCGGCAGCGAGGTCGGGATCGTGATCTTCTTGCGGCGCATGTCCGAGGGCGGTGGCAGCGCGGTGGCGCCGGGCAGCACGACCGCGTCGGGATAGTGCTCGCGCATGGCGCGCACGTCGGGCAGCGCGGACTCCAGGATCGAGAAGATGTGGTCCGGCCCGGCCAGGAAGTCGGCCATCGCCTTGTTCTGAATCGCGACCGTTGAATACTCAAGGCACAGAAGATGTTTCAGCGTGGCCTTGATCGACGACGCCATCAGCCCGGTGACCTTGCCGTCCCAGTGCAGCGCGGCCACCACCAACCGGTTGCGCAGGTGGAAGTACGCCTGCCAGTCGATCGCGTCGTCCTTGTCGCTCCAGGCCATGTGCCAGATGGCCGCTCCCGGCAGGGTCACGGTCCCGTAACCGTGCTCGGCGGCGCGCAACCCGTAGTCGGCGTCGTCCCATTTGATGAACAGCGGCAGCGGCTGCCCCAGTTCCTCGGCCACCCGGCGCGGGATCATGCACATCCACCAGCCGTTGTAGTCGACGTCCACGCGCCGGTGCAGCAGCACGCTGCGATCGTCCTCGTCGGCCAGCGGATACTTGGCGAAGTCGTGGTCGTATTCGGTGTTCGGCGCGTTGGTCCACATGAAGTTGGCCCGGTTGACCACCTCGCCCATCACGTGCAGGTGCGAGGGCTCCTGCAGGTTGAGCATCTGGCCACCCACCAGCGTCGGCGCTTTGGCGAACCGGTTCATCGCCAGTGCCCGCAGCACCGAGTCGGGCTCGATGCGGATGTCGTCGTCCATGAACAGGATCTGTTCGCAGTCGGTGTGGTTGAGCGCCTCGTACATCACCCGGCTGTAGCCCCCCGAGCCGCCGAGGTTGGGCTGGTCGTGCACCGACAACCGATCCCCCAGGGCGGCGGCCGCCGCCGCGAAACCCGGATGGTCCTTGGCCTTGCGGTTTCCCTGATCCGACACGATGACCGCACCGATCACACTGTCCACCAGGGGATCCGAGGTCAGCGCGGCCAGCGCGTTGACACAGTCGGCGGGCCGGTTGAAGGTCGGGATGCCCACCGCCACGTCGGCCCGGCCCGGGGCGGGCACCGGTGCGTACCAGCCGGCGTGGTGCAGGGTCACCGCGCTGTCGGTGGTGATGTCGAACCAGACCCACCCGCCGTCCTCGAACGGGTCCAGGCCGACCTCGAACTCGACGACGGAGGTCCCTGCATCACCGCCGAACTCCGAGCCGCCGACGGTGATGCGGGCCCCGGTGGCCTTGGTCCGGTAGAGGTCGACGCGCCCGCTGCCGGTCAGTTCGACCCGCAGCACCACCGCTTCCAGCGTCGACCAGCGGCGCCAGTAACTGGCCGGGAACGCGTTGAAGTACGTGGCGAACGAGACCTCCGACTCCGCGCCGATCTCGAGCTGGGTGCGGGCCGGCGCATGGGCGCGGCGGGCGTTGGTGTCCGACTCCTGGATGTAGAGCTTGCGGACGTCAAGCGGCTCGCCGGGGCGGGGCAGGATGACCCGGGCCAGCAGGCTGATCGCCCGCGACGCCCCGGCGTCCAGCGCACCGGACGGGATGTCACTCAACGGTTCCTCTTTTCATTTCCGGTGTCGCTTTCTGTCTCGGCGGCGGCCAGCGGCGCTCCATCGCGCAGGTGCGGCGCGAGAACGTTGTCGTACATGTTCAGCGCGCTGGCGATCGCCATGTGCATGTCCAGATACTGATATGTGCCCAGGCGGCCCCCGAAGAGGACCTTCGAGGTCGCCGTCTCGGCCTTGGCCCGCGCCCGGTAGGCCGCCAGCAGCGTGCGGTCGGACTCGGTGTTGATCGGGTAGTAGGGCTCGTCGTCGGCCTCGGCGAAACGCGAGTACTCGCGCATGATCACGGTCCGGTCGCCCGGATAGTCGCGCTCGGGGTGGAAGTGGCGGAACTCGTGGATGCGGGTGTAGGGCACGTCGGCGTCGTTGTAGTTCATCACCGGGGTGCCCTGGAAGTCTCCGCGATCGCGCAACACCTCGAGCTCGAAGTCCAGGGTGCGCCATCCCAGCCGGCCCTCGGCGTAGTCGAAATAGCGGTCGAGCGGGCCGGTGTACACCACCGGGGCGTCGGGGCTGGCGGCGCGCAACTGCTCGCGCACGTCGAACCAGTCGGTGTCGCAGCGCACCTCGATACGCTCGTCGGCGGCCATGTTCTGCAGCCACGCGGTGTAGCCGTCGACGGGCAGGCCCTCGTAGGTGTCGTTGAAGTAGCGGTTGTCGAAGGTGTAGCGCACCGGCAGCCGGGTGATGTTGGACGCCGGCAGTTCCTTGGGGTCGGTCTGCCACTGCTTGGCGGTGTAGTGCTTGACGAACGCCTCGTAGAGCGGCCGCCCGATCAGCGATATCGCCTTCTCCTCGAGGTTCTGGGCGTCCTCGGTGGCGATCTCGGAGGCCTGGTCGGCGATCAGCGCCCGCGCCTCGTCGGGGGTGAAGTAGCGACCGAAGAACTGGCTGACCAGACCCAGCCCCATCGGGAACTGGTAGGCCTGCCCGTTGTGCAGCGCGAACACCCGGTGCTGATAGCCGGTGAAATCGGTGAACTGGCGCACGTAGTCCCACACCCGCTGGTTGCTGGTGTGGAACAGGTGCGCGCCGTAGCGGTGCACCTCGATGCCGGTCTCGGGCTCGGGTTCGGAGTAGGCGTTACCGCCCAGGTGTCCGCGCCGCTCGAGGACCAGGACGCGCTTGTTCAACTGGGTTGCCGCGCGTTCGGCGATCGTCAGTCCGAAGAACCCGGAACCGACGACGAAAAGGTCCCAGTGCGGTTCGGGCTGAGGCAGAGCTGTCATCGGAGGCAAGGGTATCCGACCGAGGGGTCGGGACCGATGTTGGCCGAGCCGCCCAGATCGCAATTGGCTCACGATTCCGCATCGTCACTCCAGTCACAGCATTCACTTCATTAACATCGACGGCGTACGAAGATCCAGGCGCTCGACGGCGGCCACCACGGTGGCGGCCGCGGCACGAGGACTGGATCTTTACGTCCAGACATTGAGGAGACTTCCGTGCCGAACCGACGCCGCCGCCGGCTCTCGACAGCCTTCAGCACCGTCGCCGCCCTGGCAGTCGCAAGTCCTGTCGCAGTCGTGGCCCTGTCCGACATCTCCGACCGCGAACCCGAGCACCGCGAGTTCGTGCAGGCCGCCAGCATCACCGACCTCCCCGGCGAGCTGATGTCCGCCCTGTCGCAGGGTCTTTCCCAGTTCGGCATCAACCTGCCCCCGATGCCGACCGGCCTGCTCACCGGATCGAGCCCGGCGCCGACCACGATCACCCCCGGACTGGGTTCCCCGGGCCTGGGCGTGCCCGGCCTGGGCACACCGGGGTTGACCACCCCGGCGCTCACCGACCCGGGCCTGTCCAACCCCGCGCTCACCAACCCGGGGCTGACCAACCCGGCCGGGGCCGCCCCGACGCTGACCGATCCCGCTCTGGCCGCCCCCGGCACCGCCCCCGCCGGCGGGCTCACCACACCCGGGGTGACGCCGTCGCTGACCGATCCGGCGCTGGCCACCCCCGGCCTGAGCACCCCGCCGGCCCTGACCGACCCGACGCTGGGAGCGGCCCCCATCTCGACGGCGGGCCTGCCCGCGACCGGCGAGATCCCGATCTCCGCGCCGATCGGATTGGATCCGGCCCTGGGCGCCTACCCGATCCTCGGCGACCCGTCGCTGGCGATGGCACCGGCCGCACCGGCCAGCGGCGGAATCCTGGGAGACCTGACCAGCGCCGCCGACCAGCTGGGCGCCGGCGAGGCCATCGACCTGCTCAAGGGCATCGTGATGCCGGCCATCATGTCCGCGGTGCAGCCGCCGGCAGCCGCGGCCGCTCCGGCCGGCGCAGCGGCCGCCGCCGCCCTGCCCGCGGAGGCAGCCGTCACACCCGGCCTGTAGGCGCCCGGCAACCCGGCACGAACGGACAACGAAGTCCTGCCCCTTAACGGCACCGCAGAAGCACCCCTGCTCTGCGGTGCCGTTGCCGGTGTGGGCACCGCCGCCGGCGCCGGCGATCTCGGCTCGACAGTTAATTCACTCCAGAGCCGTGTCGCAACACAAGCATCATCTAGCTCATACGTAACATCGGGCCGTGCCGTGCCGCCGTCCCGCACCATCGCTGCTGTTCACCGCAACCGCGGCGACGGTGATGCTGCTCCCCTGGGCCCTCACCGGAACGCCCGGGGACCACGATGATCCGGCGGTGGCCGCACCCGAGGTGGTTCAGCAGCCGCTCGACGACCTCGGAGGCGGGGAGACGGTCCGCGAGATCCACCAGGACACCCCGTTCTCGATGGTGGCGCTCACCTCCCAGGACCTCACCGGCACCAGCGCGCGGGTGCGCGCCCGTCAGGACGACGGCTCCTGGGGCCCCTGGTACGAGGCCGAGCAGCTCGGCGGCGTCGGCGCCGACCTTCCCGGGCCGCGCGGCACCGAACCGGTGTTCGTCGGGCGCACCACCACGGTGCAGATCGCGGTCACCCGGCCCCCGGATGCGCAACCGACACCGCCGCAGCCCGAACCCGCCGAGCGCGACGACCGTCCCGAACTCGGGTATGTGCCCGCCACCACCGAGCAGCCGTTCGGACAGAACATCAACGCGGTCCTGATCAGTCCCCCGCAGGCCCCGGCCGACCTGGCCCCGCTGCCCAACGCCGCGACCCCGCCGGGCCAACCGCCGGCCATCATCGGGCGTGGCCAGTGGGGCGCCGACGAGTCGATGCGCTGCGGCGAACCCCGGTACGACTCGCGGATCCAGGCCGGCGTCGTGCACCACACCGCCGGCAGCAACGACTACACCCCGCAGGACTCGGCCGGCATCGTCCGGTCGATCTACGAGTACCACACCCGCACCCTGGGCTGGTGCGACATCGCCTACAACGCGATGGTCGACAAATACGGCCAGGTCTTCGAGGGGCGGGCCGGCGGTATGACCCGGCCGGTGGAGGGCGCGCACACCGGCGGCTTCAACCACAACACCTGGGGTGTGGCCATGCTCGGCAACTTCGAGGTCGAACCGCCGACCCCGATCCAGCTGCGCACCACCGCCCGGCTGCTGGGCTGGGTGCTCGGCCAGTCCGGGGTCGACCCGCTCGGCGCGGTGGTGCTGCCGTCCGAAGGCGGTTCGTTCACCAAGTTCCCGTTCGGCGCCGCCCCGACGCTGCCGGCCATCTTCACCCACCGCGACGTCGGCGTCACCGAATGCCCGGGGGATGCGGCCTACGCGCTGATGGGGCAGATCCGCGACATCGCGGCCCGGTTCAACGATCCGCCGGGTCCGGCACAGTTGGCCGAGCAGCTGCGCGGCGGTGCGATCTTCGCCAAATGGGAAAGCCTGGGAGGCAAGGACAGCTACCTGGGCTGGCCGACCTCGCCGGAAGCGTCGGGGCAGGGGCAGACCCGCTACGTGACGTTCCAGCACGGCGCCGTGTACTGGTCCCCGGAGAGCGGCGCGGCACCCATCACCGGCGAGTTGTACCAGGCCTGGGGATCGCTGGGCTTCGAGCGGGGTGCGCTCGGCCTGCCAACCAGCGCCGAGATCCCCGAGCCGCTGTGGATCGTGCAGAACTTCCAGCACGGCACGCTGAACTTCGACCGCGAGACCGGCGCGGTGACCCGTGTCATCGACGGTGTGCCCGTCGAGTTGCCCTCAGCCCAACCCGGGCCCGCACCGATCCAGCTGGAGCGGTTCACCCCGCCGATCAACCCGATCTAGGGCCACCACCGCTCCAGCACCCGGGCCACCCCGTCCTCGGCGTTGGTCGTGGTGACCTCGTCGGCGGCGGCCACCGCGTCGGGATGGGCGTTGCCCATCGCGACCCCGAGGCCAGCCCAGCTCAGCATCGGCACGTCGTTGGGCATGTCGCCGAACGCGACCACGCACGCGGCGTCGATTCCCTGCGGCCGGGCCACCTCCTCGATCCCGGTCGCCTTGCTGATACCCAGCGGCACGATCTCGATCAGGCCGTTGTTGGTCGAGTAGGTGATGTCGCCGGTGATACCGACGTGCCCGAGCAGCCGCGCCGCCATCTCGGCGCTGCTCGCGCCCGCCTTGCGGATCAGCAGTTTGACCGCCGGCGCGCTGAGGAGATCCTCGATCGACACCTCGGTGTTGTCCGGGTTGAGCCAAGCGTGCTCGTATCCCGGGGAGCTGACGAACTGCGGGGTGGCCGCGTCGTGGGCGGTGCGCCCGACCCGCTCGACGGCCAGGCCGGCACCCGGGATGACGCGGGTGGCGATCTCGGCCAGTTCGCCGAGCACATCGACCGACAGGGTGCGGGCCGACACGATGCGGTCGGCGGCCGAGTCGTAGATCACCGCCCCGTTGGCGCACACCGCCATCGGGGCCAGCCCCAGCTGGTCGATGACCGGCGGCACCCACCTCGGCGGGCGGCCGGTGGCCAGCACGAACTGCACGCCGGCCGCGACCGCGGCGTGCACCGCCGCGCGCGTTCTGGCGCTGACCTTCTCGTCGTCGTCGATCAGGGTGCCGTCCACGTCGGTGGCGATCAGCTCCGGTGTCATCGGTTCTGCGCCCGTCTGCGCGCCCGGGCAGCGAGTTCCTCGGCGTCGAGCACCGCGGCCTGGGCGGGCGTCGGCGCGGAGCCTCCTAGTCGGCGTGGCACCCAGAACGCTCCCTTCGGCCGGGGATAACCAGTTTGCACATCATGCAGCAGAGCCGTCATCGCCGCGCGCAAAGCGGCGTCGAGCTCGCCCGCCGAACCCTGCGGCGCCAGCGGCTCACCCACGGCGACGGTGATCGGGATGTTGTTGCGGCCCAGTCGTCTCGGATGGTCTTTGGTCCACTTCCGCTGAGCACCCCACACGATCAGCGGCACGATCGGCACCCGGGCCTCGAGCGCCATCCGCACCGCACCGGTCTTGAATTCCTTGAGTTCGAAGCTACGGCTGATGGTGGCTTCGGGGTAGACGCCGACGAGTTCGCCTGCGCGCAACGCGTCGACCGCGGCGGCGTAGGCCTGCGCGCCGGCCTGCCGGTCCACCGGGATGGTCTTGGTGTGCCGGATCAACCAGCCGACCACCGCGACGTCGGCCATCTCGGCCTTGATCATGAACCGCATCCGGCGCTTCCGGCGGGTCGCCGCCAGCGCTGCCGGCAACCAGTCGACATAGGAGGTGTGGTTGATCGCCACCACGGCACCACCCGAGGCGGGGAGGTTCGGCAGTCCGTCGAAGGTGATCCGCGTACCGGTGGCCCGGACCGCCACGTTCGCCGCGATTTCCAGCGTGCGGAAGACCGGTTCCATCCCGCTAGCCCGGCGCCTCGCCGGGTCCGGCGCCCGGCTCGGGCCGTTGCGCCCGCCGGGCCGCCTTGGCGGCCGCCTCCTCGACGTCCATCCGGTTCGCCTCGGCCAGCGACGGCGCTCCCCCACCGAGCCGGTGCGGAACCCAGAACTCACCGGGCGGGTGCGGCCCATAGGCGTCCTGCACCTGTTCGAGCAGGTGCTGCATGCGCGAGTGCAGCAGCGCGGTCAGCTCGACAGCCGGCAGGGTCGGCTCGATGGGCGCACCGACCGCCACCGAGATCGGGACCTTGGGCCGCCACATCTTCTTCGGGTGCCCCTTGGTCCAGATGCGCTGAGCTCCCCAGACGATGTGCGGCACGATCGGCACGCCCGCGGCGATCGCCATCCGCGCGGCGCCGGACTTGAACTCCTTGATCTCGAAGCTGCGGCTGATCGTGGCCTCGGGGTAGACGCCGACCAGCTCGCCTTCCTTGAGCCTGCGGCAGGCCTCGTCGAAGGAGGCGGCGCCGCTGTCCCGGTCCACCTCGATGTGGCGCAGGCTGCGCATGATGGGGCCGGTGATGCCGTGGTCGAAGACCTCTTTCTTGGCCATGAACCGCACCTTGCGGCCGAGGTGCTGACGGTAGGCGGGCAGCCCGGCGAAGGTGAAGTCGAAATAGCTGGTGTGGTTGATGGCCACCACCGCACCTCCGGTGCGTGGCAGGTTCTCCACCCCGGTCACGGTGAACGTCAGCCCCTGGGCCCGCCAGACCAGCCGGGCGAGCTGGATCACTGTGCCGTATACCGGTTCCACAGCCGCAAGAGTAATCGGCCGAACCGGCTCGCCAAACGACGGCCCTGGCCGGCAGGACTAAAC
>JAXHTL010000060.1:0-23173 GCA_034190095.1 Actinomycetota bacterium | reverse complement strand
GAGCCGGCGTCGACGGGTTCACCGCCGTCCATCGAGAGCGTGACCGGGACGCCGGCGTTGACCACGGCCTCGGCGATGATCGCGGCGGGCCGGGCGTGCAGGCCGATGGCCGAGCCGACGACGACGTTCTTGGTGGGCATGGATTCTCCTTCGGGTGGTGGGACTCAGAGGGGTGGTTCAGGCGGCGGCGAACTCGGCTTCGGCCTTGGCCGCCGCGGGTTTGATGAACTGCTTGGCCACGATGACCGACACCGCGCCGGCGAGCATGCCGGCCAGGATGGCGATGACGAAGCCGATCTTGTTCTCGATGGCGAACAACACGAAGATGCCGCCGTGCGGGGCCCGCGAGGTGGCGCCGAACGCCATCGACAGCCCGCCGGTGACCGCACCGCCGATCATCATCGACGGGATCACCCGCAGCGGGTCGGCCGCGGCGAACGGGATCGCGCCCTCGGAGATGAACGACGCCCCCAGCAGCCAAGCGGCGCGGCCGTTCTCCCGCTCCGGTTCGCTGAACAGCTTGGGGCGCACCACGGTGGCCAGCGCCATCGCCAGCGGCGGGACCATGCCCGCCGACATCACCGCGGCCATGATCTCGAACGACGCGGTGGTCGAGGCGGCCAGCCCGGCGGTGGCGAACGCGTACGCCGCCTTGTTGACCGGCCCGCCCAGGTCGAAGCACATCATCAGGCCCAGGATGATGCCCAGGAAGATCGCCGACGTGCCGGACAGCCCGTTGAGCCAGTCGGTCAGGCTGGTGTTGACCCACGCCAGCGGGCGGCCGACGAAGAAGAACATGATCAGCCCGACTGCCAGCGAGGCGAACAGCGGCACGATCACCACCGGCATCAGCCCCCGGAACCATTGCGGCACCTTCAGATTGCTGATCCACAGCGCGGCGAAACCGGCGATCACACCACCGACGATGCCGCCGATGAAGCCGCCGCCGATGAACACCGCCAGCGCGCCGGCGGTGAAACCCGGTGCGATGCCGGGCCGGTCGGCGATCGCGAACGAGATGTAGCCGGCCAGGGCGGGCACCAGGAATCCGAAGGCCAGCCCACCCAGGGCGAACAGCACCGCACCCAGGTACTGGACGAAACCGCCCGGGGGCAGGTCGGTCAGCGAGTTGTTCAGCGCGATGTCGTTGCCGGTGTCGGCGATCTCGTAGCCGCCGAACAGGAAGCCCAGCGCGATCAGCAGACCGCCCGCGGCGACGAACGGGATCATGTAGCTCACGCCGGTCAGCAGGATCTGGCGGGTGCGCGTCCCCCAGCCGACCTTGCCGGCCGGCGCGCCGCCGGCCTCGGCGTCGGTGCCGCCGCCCTCGACCCGGGCCGCGTTCGGATTGTCAGCGGCGGCAACGGCTTCGGCGACCATCTTGGCCGGCTCGTTGATGGCGCGCTTGACCCCGGAGGCCACCACCGGCTTGCCGGCGAAGCGGCCCTTGTCCTTGACCCCGACGTCGGTGGCGAAGATGACCGCATCCGCGCCGGAGATGACGTCGGCGCCCAGCGGGGTGCTGCCCGAGGAACCCTGGGTCTCGACGGTGAGCTCGACCCCGGCCTCCTTGGCCGCGGCGGCCAGCGCGTCGGCGGCCATGTAGGTGTGGGCGATGCCGGTCGGGCAGGCAGTGATCGCGACCAGGTGCTTGGCGCGTTTCTCGGCCGGCTGCTGCGCCGGTGCCGACGGCGCGGCGTGCTCCGAGCCGGCCGGCTTCGGGTTGACCACGTCGTCGACCAGCGCGACCACCTCGTCGGCGCTCGCAGCGTTGCGCAGCGATTCGACGAAGTCCTTGCGCACCAGCGCCCGGGCCAGCGCGGTGAGCAGCTTCATGTGGTCCTGGCCGCCGGACTCGGGCGCGGCGATCAGGAACGCCAGGTCGGCCGGGCCGTCCGGCGCGCCGAAGTCCACCGCGGGCGAGAGCCGCGCGAAGCCGATGGTCGGGGTGTCGACATAGGGGGAGCGGCAGTGCGGGATCGCGATCCCGCCGGGCAGTCCCGTCGCCGACTGGCCCTCGCGGGCCATCGCGGCGCCGACGAGACCGTCGGGGTCGTCGGTGCGCCCGGCGGCGGCCAGCGCCCCGACGAGTTTGGTGATGGCGGCCTGTTTGTCACCCTCGACGTCGGTGTCGAGCAGGACCAGATCACGGGTGATGATCGGTGGTGAGGTGGTGGAGCTGGTCATGGAATCTACTCTCGTCCTTCGTGGTCAGGGCGTGGCGGGAATCGGTGAGATCGGCGATACCCGAACGGCATTCAGGTCGATCTCGGACGGGGTGGGCAAGGTGGTGCCGGGCAGCGCCGCCGCCGCGCTGCCATAGGCGACGGCCATCTGCAGCCGCTGCGGCGGGACCGCCCCGCCGACCTCGGCGCGCACGTAGCCGGCCAGCGAGGAGTCACCGGCACCCACGGTGCTGCGCGGAGTGATGGGGGGCGGGGTGGCCAGCCAGGCGCCGTTGCGGTCGACCAGCACCGCGCCGGCCGCGCCGAGGGTGGCCAGCACGGCGCCGATGCCGCGGTCGATCAGCTCCCGGGCCGCCGACACCACGGGTTCCGGATCACCCTGGGCGGCAGCGTCTTCCAGAACCTCCGGGGCCAGCCCCAGCACACTGGCCAGCTCCTCGCCGTTGGGTTTGATCAGGTCCGGCGCGCCACGGTCCAGGGAACCGACCAGGGCGGCCAGCGGAGCGTCGGAGGTGTCGACGGCGATGCGGCACCGGTGTGCACCGAGCTGCGCGACCACGTCGCCGTACCAGGAGGCCGGCACCCCCGGGGGCAGCGATCCCGACATCACCACCCAGTCGGCCCCGTCGGCAGCCTCCAGCACCGCGTCGGTCAGTGCGGTCACCGTGGCGGCGTCCAGGGTGGCCCCGGGTTCGTTGATCTTGGTGGTGGTGCCGTCGGACTCGGTGACGGTCAGGTTGGTGCGGGCCGGTTCGATCGTGGGCACCACCCGGAACGGCACGGCGATGGCCTGCAGCGCGGTGATCAACGGGTCGTTGGCGGCCGCCGGCAGCACCGCGACGGTCTCGACACCGGCGAGGGTCAGCGCGCGGGCGACGTTGACGCCTTTGCCGCCGGCCTGGCTGGTGACCGAGGTGACGCGGTGGACGGCGCCGCGGGTCAGCTGGCCGGGCAGCGTGACGGTGCGGTCGATGCTGGGGTTGGGGGTGACGGTGACGATCACTGCTGGCCTCCTGCGCAGATGACTTCGACTCCCTGATCGCTGAGCTCCTGGGCGGCCTCGGGGCTGATCTCGGGGTCGGTGATGAGGGTGTCGACGCTGGAAATCGGGGCGAAGCTGACGAAGTCCTCGCGGCCGACCTTGGACGAATCGGCGGCCACGACCACGTAGTTGGCCGCGCGCACCATGGCGCGCTTGACCGCGGCCTCCTCGCTGTCCGGGGTGGACAGGCCGTGCCGGACGCTGATGCCGTTGGTGCCGATGAAGGCGATGTCGACGCGAAGCGTGTCCAGCACCCGCAGTGCCTGCTCGCCGACCGCCGCCTGGGTCACGCCGCGCACCCGCCCGCCGAGCAGCTGCAGCGACACCGTGGGGATGGTGGCCAGCCGTGCGGCGATGGGCACCGAGTTGGTGACGACCACCAGGGGGCGGTCGCTGGGCACGTGCGCGGCGATCCGCATCGTGGTGGTGCCGGCGTCGAGCAGCATGGTCGCTCCGGACAGCGGAAAGAACTCTCCGGCGGCCGCCGCGATGGCGTCCTTGTGTTCGGCGCGGGTGACGTCGCGCTCCCCGACGCCCGGCTCGACCAGGTGCAGCGCGCGGACCGGGACAGCACCGCCGTGCACCCGCCGCACCACCCCCGCCTTGTCGAGGACCGCCAGATCGCGCCGCACCGTCTCGGTGGTCACGTCGTAGGCCTGGGCCAGCTCGGTCACCGAGGCGCGGCCCTTGGCCATGACCAGTGAGGCGATCGCCTGCTGCCGTTCCTCGGGGTACATGGGGCTCCGTTTATGTGGGGATAGCGCCGAATATCTGTGGATATATTTGGTTTTACTCCTGAATATGTTGACTTGTCAATGCTTTCTTGTAACCTGGTTCACATGACTGCGACGTCTTCGCCCACATCACAGACCCCGGCACCGACCAAGGCCGGCACCGTCCTGCACGGTGTGCCGGTCGTGGCCGGAGTCCAGTACGCGCCGGTGATCCGGCCAGGCACGCCCCCCGACCTCGACGCCGACGCCGGGGGTGAGATCGCCGAGTCCGAGCGTCCCGCCGAGGTGCAGCGCTTCTCCGAGGCCGCGGCCACCGTCGCCGCGCGGCTGCGGGAACGGGCTGGGCACGCCACCGGCGCCGCCTCCGAGGTTCTCGCCGCCACGGCGACGCTGGCCACCGACCGGGGCTGGCTGGGCGCGGCCGAGAAACGCATCAAAGAGGGCATGCCCGCAGTCGGAGCGGTCAACGCCGCCATCGACCAGTTCGTCGGCATGTTCACCCAACTGGGCGGGCTGATGGCCGAGCGGGTGACCGACCTGCGCGACATCCGCTCCCGGGTGGTCGCCGAACTCAAGGGATTGCCCGAACCGGGGGTCCCGCTGCCCGACGAACCCTCCATCCTGTGCGCCGAAGACCTGGCCCCGGCTGACACCGCCGGTCTGGACCCCGCGCTGGTGGTCGCGCTGGCCACCACCCTCGGCGGCCCGACCAGCCACACCGCGATCATCGCGCGCCAGCTCGGCATCCCCTGCGTCGTGGCCGTCACCGGCCTCGACGACATCGCCTCGGGAACCATGGTGCTCGTCGACGGAACCCTCGGCACCGTCACCGTCGCGCCGGAGGAATCCGCTGCCCGGGACGCCGTCGCCGCCGCCGAACGGGCTGCCGCCGAAGCCGCCGACTGGTCCGGGCCCGGCGCCACCGCCGACGGCCACGCCGTCGCGGTGCTGGCCAACGTGCAGGACGGAGCCGCCGCGCGTTCGGCGGCTCAAACCCCGGCCGAGGGGATCGGTCTGTTCCGCACCGAGCTGTGCTTCCTCAACACCGACACCGAACCCACCGTCGACGAGCAGGCAGACATCTACAGCGAGGTGCTCGAGGCGTTCGCCGGCGCGAAGGTCGTGGTGCGCACCCTCGACGCCGGATCGGACAAGCCGCTGAAGTTCGCCGGGCACCCCGACGAGGCCAACCCGGCCCTGGGGGTGCGCGGAATCCGCATCGCGGAGCACAACCCGGGCCTGCTGGAGCACCAGCTCGACGGGATCGCCGAGGCGGCCAGGCGGACCGGTACTCAGCCGTGGGTGATGGCGCCGATGATCGCCACGCCCGACGAGGCCGGGCGGTTCGCGGCCAAATGCCGCGAGCGGGGGCTGACGCCGGGAGTGATGATCGAGGTCCCGGCGGCGGCGCTACTGGCCGAGAAGGTGCTGGCCCACGTCGACTTCCTGTCGATCGGAACCAACGATCTGGCCCAGTACACGATGGCCGCCGACCGGATGTCGGCCGACCTGGCCACGCTGACCGATCCGTGGCAGCCGGCCGTGCTGGCGCTGGTGGCGATGACCATCCGCGCCGGTGTGGCCGCCGGCAAACCGGTCGGAGTGTGTGGCGAGGCCGCCGCGGATCCGCTGCTGGCCTGCGTGTTGACCGGGCTGGGCGTCACGTCGCTGTCGGCCGCCGCCGCGGCGGTGCGGGGGGTCGGGGCCAAACTCGCCCGGGTGACCCTGCAGCAATGCCAGGAGGCGGCCGCCGCGGTCCTGGCCACGGCCAGCGCCGCCGACGCCCGCGCGGCGGCACTGGCCGTGCTGGGCTGAGTCAGAACCAGACTTTGCGACCGCCCACCGGCTTGCCGATGGCGCCGAGAATCCACAGCACGATGCCGACGACGACCAGGATCCCGCCGATCGTGTACAGGATCGACAGGCTGGTGAAGTAGCCGATGAGCAGCAGGATGATACCGAGCACGATCATGATCGCTCCAAATCTGTTGGGGGCAACCGGAAAACTGTCACCGGTCTAATTGCCTGATCCGTCAGATCCGAAACCCTGAGTGCGATCGCGCCCTGCCCTGGATAGGGTGAGCACCGTGACCAGCGTGGCGATCCTGGGTGGGGGCGTCGGCGGGCTCAGCGCGGCACACGAGCTGGCCGAGCGCGGCTTCGACGTGACGGTCTACGAGGCGCGCGGCGCGTTCGGCGGCAAGGCGCGCTCGATGCCGGTGCCGGACTCGGGCACCGGCGGGCGGCCCGACCTGCCCGGCGAGCACGGATTCCGCTTCTTTCCCGGCTTCTACCGCCATGTCACCGACACCATGACACGGATCCCCAGCGGCACCTCGACGGTCTACGAGCACCTCACCCGGTGCAGCGAGGTGTTGATGGCCCAGGGTGACGGCCGCACCGAGATCGTCACCCCGCTGGGAATCCCGAGATCGCTCGACGAGCTCGTCACCGGGCTGCGCGGGCTGCGCGAGATCGCGTTCAACGCCGGCGTCCCGCTCGGGGAGTTCGCGTTCTTCATCGACCGGATCCTGACCATGATGACGTCGTGCGACGAACGGCGCCTGCATGAGTTCGAGCAGATGAGCTGGTGGGAATTCGTTGCCGCAGAGGGAAAATCGCAGGCGTACCAGAAGTTTCTGGCCACCGGGATGACCCGGACGCTGGTCGCGGCCAAAGCCGAGGACATGTCGGCGCGCACCGGTGGGGCCATCCTGTGCCAGCTGATCTACGACATGCTGCAGCTCGACAGCCGCGTCGACAACGTCCTCGACGGACCCACCAGCGAGGTGTGGATCGATCCCTGGCTCGACCACCTGCGGGCCCAGGGGGTGACGCTGCGGCCGCACTGCGAGGTCGCGGGCATCCACTGCGACGGGCGCACGATCACCGGTGTCACCGTCACCACCGCGCAGGGGGCCGAAGCCGTCGACGCGGATCTCTACATCGCCGCGCTGCCGGTCGAAAGGCTGCGCGAACTGGTCTCGCCGGCGATGCGCGCGGCCGACCCGGCCCTGGCGCGGCTGGCCGGACTGCGCTGGGACTGGATGACCGGCGTCATGTTCTACCTCGACACCGACGTCCCCCTCGAGCACGGCCACGCCATCTTCATCGACTCCGCGTGGGCGCTGACCGCGATCTCCCAGCGGCAGTTCTGGCCCGGCGTGGACCTCGAACAGCGCGGTGACGGCCGTGTCGAAGGGATCCTGTCCATCGACGTGTCGGCCTGGGACGTGCCGGGACCGGTCACCGGAAAGGTCGCCAAGGCCTGCACGAAGGACGAGATCCGGCGCGAGGTCTGGGCGCAGCTGATCGACCACATCGACGACGGTTCCCTCGACGAGTCCAACGTGGTGACCTGGTTTCTCGACCCGGCCATCGAGTTCCCCAACCCCGGACAGGCCACCAACGCCGAACCGCTGCTGATCAACACGCCCGGATCCTGGGCCAGCCGGCCCGACGCGGCCACGGCGATCCCGAACCTGTTCCTGGCGGCCGATTTCGTCCGCACCCACACCGATCTGGCCACCATGGAGGGGGCCAACGAGGCCGCCCGGGCCGCGGTGAACGCGATCCTCGACGCGGTGGGCTCCACCCGGGCGCGCTGCGACGTGCACCGGCTGGAGGAACCCTGGGTGCTGTGGCCGTTTCGCCAGCTCGACCGGTTGCGCTGGGCGCTGGGCCGCGACACGGCGCGACCTCCGTTCCGCCTCAACGAGGCCGGCGCGCTCGAGCCCACCGGGCCCGTGGGGCGCGCGGCGCTGCGAGCCGTCCGGATGCGGGGCGCCAAACCGTTGCTCAGCGAACCGTCGCAGACCTGAGCCGGCTATCGGCCGCCCATCCGGCGCCCGAGTTCGGCCCGCGAACGGATAGCCAGTTTGCGGTACACGCGGCTGAGGTTGGACTCCACCGTCTTGGGACTGATGAACAGCGCCGCGGCGATATCGCGGTTGGTCATCCCCGTGGCGGCCAGCTCGGCGACCCGGTGCTCGGTGGGCGACAGGCCCGCCTCCGCGCCGGCGCGGACGTTCGTGCGCGCCAACTCGGCGCGCGCCCGCTGGACCCACAGCTCACACCCCATGGATTCGAAGGCGGCCAGCGCCTCCTGCAGGGTTGCCGCGGCGGACTCCTTGAGCTTCGTGCGGCGCTGCAGCTGACCGAGCAGCAGCTGGGTCCTGGCCCGTTCGACGGGCATCGGCAGCCGGTCATGGTCGGCCATGGCCTGCTGGGCCGAAGCCACCGCCTCCTCCAGCGAGCCACGGGCGGCCAGCACCATGGCGCGGCACCGGGCCCCGGTCGCCAGCATCCACGCGCGGTCGAACCGCCGGCCCTGCGAGAGCAGCAGGTCACAGATGTCGTCGGCGTCATCGAGGCGGCCCAGCCCCACCATGGCCTCGGCGGCATCGGGGAGAAACCACCCATGCATGAGCTCGATGCCCGGCACCGAGGGCAGCCGGTCGACCAGCGGCTGCAACGCCGTCATCGCGCGCTCGTGATCGCCCCGGGAGACCGCGAGCAGGCCCGCGGTCATGTGCGCCCAGTCGCCCATCCGCACCGAACCGGACTTGTGGACCGCTTCGAGCACCACGGCACAGTCGGCCTCGGCCGTCGCCTGCTGCCCGCGATAGGCCGCGACGGCGGCGCGCACGGTCAGCGGGATGACCTCGACCTGGTCGCCGCCGAGTTGCTGGCCGCGCCGCACCGCCTCGTCGGCAAGCAGCGCCGCCTCGCGCAGGTCGCCGCTCCACATCGCAATCAAGGCGCTGTACGCCTCGACGGCCATCATGTTGCGGTCGTCGCCGCGCTCCACACAGTGCCGGCGGACCGCCTGGATCTGGGTGCGGGCACTGTCCAGATCGCCTGTCCAGGCCGCGATCAACGCCGCCACCATGCTGGCGCGATACGGGGTGGGCACGTCGTCGTCGGGCTGCTCGAGCTCCAGGGCGCGCCGCAGGCTCGCCCCGTCGACCCCGTGGCCGTGAATGAAACCGGTGTGCACCCACATCGTCAGTGCCTGCGACAGGACCGACGGCGCACCGAGCTCCTCGGCCACCGTCACCGCCCGGCGGGCGGTGTCCATCATCTCGTCCACCCACCCCGAGGGGTCGCCGTCGCCGCCGTCGGCCAGCGAACCCATCCCGCTGGCGAAGGTCAGCGACATCAGGGTCTGCACCAGCACCGGTGGCGCCTCGGCGGCGTCGTCGGCGGCCCGGGTGAGCAGTGCGGCGGCCGGGACGAAGTTGTTGTCGTAGATGTGCACGGCGGCAAGCAGGTTCAACGCGATCGCGCGCAGCCAGCCCGGCCGCAACTCGCCGAGGACGCCCTCGATCAGGGTCCGGGAGCGGTGGGCGTCACCGGCCTGGAAGTGATCGCCCGCGGCACGGATCCGGCGCATCGGTGTGTTGCCGCCGAGCCCGATCGCGAGTTCGAGGAGCTCGGCGGCGGCGGCCGGTGCGCCGCGCTCCCGGGCGGCCTGCGCGGCGGAATCCAATGCGCTCAAGGTGGACTCGTCGGAGGTGGTTGCGGCCAGCGCGAGGTGGCGGGCCCGCAGCTCGGGCAGCTGTTCGACCTCGGCGAGGGAGCGGTGCACCGCGCGGCGCCGTCCCGGCGTCGCGTCGGCGTAGACACCGCGTGCGATCAGCGGATGGGTGAAGGTCACCCGGTCACCGTCGACGGTGACGACACCGTCTCTGTCGACCTCGGCCAGGAGTTCGCGGATGTGCCCGACGGTGGTCCCGGCGGCGCGGGCCAGCAGGTCGACGCCGGCATGGGAGACCGAGGCGAGGGTGAGCAGCACCTCGGCGGTCTGACCGCGGTAACCGTCGGTGCGGGCCCGGACCAGTTCGGCCAGGGTGGGCGGCAGCACCGGCTGGGCGTGCGGTTCGCGGCTGTCGTGCGCCCGGGCGAGCTCGATGGCGTAGAACGGGTTGCCGCCGCTGATCTCGGAGATGCGCACCAGCACCGCCCGGGGAAAGCCGTGGCCGAACCGGTCGACCAGCACACTGTGCAGGGCGCCGACGGACAACGGCTGCAGCCGGACCCGGGTGACCTTCTCGGGCAGTCCGAGCTCCAGCCACGACGTCGCCGTATCCGCCCCGTGCTCGCGGCGCTCGGTGGCCAGCACGCCGATGCGGCCCCGCAGCCGCCGGGTGGCGAAGGCCAGGACGGCTTTGCTGGAGGGGTCGAGCCACTGGGCGTCGTCGATGGCGATGATCGTCGGTTCCGCGGCGGCGAGGGCCTCGACGATGGCGCTGAACGCGGCCGAGGTGACCCGCTGGTCGGTAGCGGGGCCCTGTCCGTCGGTGCGGAACAGGACCCGGTCGATCGCCAGCCGTTGCAGATCCGGCAGCTGCCCGAGGATGGTGTCGTCCACGTCGGCGAGCAGATCGGCCACCGCCGCATAGGCCAGCACCGACTCGGCCTGCCCCACCCGGGCCGACAGCACCCGGTAACCGCGGTCCCGGGCCGCGTCGACGGCCTGCGACCACGCCGTCGTCTTGCCGATACCGGCGTCGCCCTCGAAGACCAGAGCTGCGGGACCGGCGCCGACCGAGGCCAGGAACTCGGAGGCGGCGGGCTGCTGCGGCGCGGCGCCCGCAGGCTCGGTGATCACCGCTGCATCATCGCAGCCGGCACAGCGGTGCGCTTCTGTACCGGCGAATCGCATTTGCTCGTTTTTCGCGTCCCGGGCCGACGCGGCCCGTGATACAACGGCGAGGATCGGTGGGTGGCCGGTCCGGGTGGGGGGAGCGGGACATGGACGGTGCCGGATCCGGGGCACGGCGGCACATCGATGCCGAATCGGCACGCGCACTGCAGGTCGACTCCCAGTGCGTGCTCGGTGAGCTGTGCGCCGCGGTGGACGACGGCCTCGCCGAACTCGCCGGCCCGGCGGTGCTCTCGCTCAGTTCGGCCGGCAGCGAGGCGGCCGACCTGTTGGCGGGGCTGAGAGCCTGCGCCACCGCCGTGGTCGGCGCGGCGGACTTCATCGCCGAGCGCACCGGCGACATCGTGGCCACACTTCCCCCGGCCACAGCCGCCGGTCTCGACGGCGTCGACGGGTCGACGCTGATCGAGCGCGGCCTCGCGACGCTGCAGCGGATGCGCGGCGAACCCGGGTCGCCGGGCACCGGGGCCCGGCTTGCGTCGGCGACGGGTACGTCCACCGCCGACGGCTGGCCCCCGGGTGAGACGTCCTACCCGGTGGCCAAGCTCCCGCGGCTCAAACGCGCCCGAACCATCGACGACGTCGCCGCGACCTTCGACGAGATCATCGACTGGTCGATCGAGTTCGGCCACGGGCTGGGCTATTTCGCGACCGTCTACAAGCGGGCCACCCTGGCGATCCGCGACAAGGTCCATGCCGGGGACTACTTCGACGACAACGCCCGGATGGTGCGATTCGACACCGTCTTCGCCCAGCGCTACTTCGACGCCCTCAACGCCTACTTCCACCCGGCCGACTACGAAGCGCCCACCCACGTCTGGCAGTGGTGCTTCGACGGACACGAGTACGACGAACCGATCATCCTGCAGCACATGCTGACCGCGGTGAACTCGCATGTGAACCTCGACCTGGGGATCGCGGCGGCGATGGTCGGAGCGGGCGACATGGCCGCGCTGGAAGCCGACTTCAACCGGATCAACACGCTGCTCGCCGATGAGGTGGCGATCTTCCTCGACACCGTCGCCGAGCTCTCGCCGCGGGTGAAGCTGATCCGCCGGATACTGCCCTGCGAGGACCCGGTCCTGAACCACGTGCTGCGCATCTTTCGGGACCTGGCCTGGGCCTTCGCCAACCAGCTCGATGTCCACCAGCGACGTCGCCGGGCCTACATCGGCATCCACGACGCCTGGGCCGCCGTGCTGGGGTCCTACTACCTGCACACCAGCGACACCATCAACCGCCTCGTCGAGTGGATCGCCGAAACCGAGAGCCGCGATGTGGCCCACAACATCCGGGTCCTGGACGGGCGCGGGAATTGATCGGACTGCAGTCCGGTTGATCCGGGTATGCCTGCCGTCACCGCCGATACGCTCACCCTGCCGCGCATCGCCGCGCCCGCCGCCACCGACACCGACCGCCCGGTGCGCTCGGTGACCACCGGTCCACGCGGCTACGAGGGCGAGGGATTTCCCGTCGTGCGCGCCTTCGCCGGGGTGAACGCGCGCGACCTCGACCCGTTCGTCCACCTGGACCAGATGGGCGAGGTCGAGTACCAGCCCGGCGAACCCCGCGGCACCGACTGGCATCCCCACCGCGGGTTCGAGACCGTCACCTACATGATCGACGGCCGCTTCGCCCACCAGGACTCGCACGGTGGCGGGGGGCTGATCACCGACGGCGCCACCCAGTGGATGACCGCCGGGTCGGGCATCCTGCACATCGAGACCCCGCCGGCCGAGCTGGTGGACAGCGGCGGGCTGTTCCACGGCATCCAGCTGTGGGTGAACCTGCCCAGGCGTGACAAGTTCGCCGACCCCCGGTACCAGGCCATCGAGGGCGACCAGGTGGCGCTGCTGTCCTCCGAGGACGGCGGCGCGTTGGTGCGCGTCATCGCCGGCGACATCGAGACCACCAGCGGGGTCCGCAGCGGTACGGGTCGCACCTACACCCCGATCACCCTGGCGCACGCCAGCATCCGACCCGGTGCCCGGCTCAGCGTCCCGTGGGACCGGGACTTCAACGCGTTGGTGTACGTGTTGTCGGGGCGTGGCTCGGTCGGCCCGGCCGCTCACCCGATCGTTCAGGGGCAGCTCGCGGTGCTCGGTCCCGGAGACCGCGTCACCGTGGCCGCGGAGCGGACCCAGGATGGGAACCGTCCCGCGCTGGAGGTTCTGCTGCTGGGCGGCATGCCCATTCGCGAGCCCGTCTTCCAGTACGGCCCGTTCGTGATGAACTCCAAATCCGAGTTGATCGATGCCGTCGAGGACTTCAACGCCGGCAAGTTCGGCGCCGTCCCGCCGGACGCGCTGCGGCCGCACCGCCGCCGCTAGAACCGGCCGATCAGGCGGGCTCCGGTTGCAGCGGGTAGATCAGTTCGAGCTCCCCGAGCGCGGCGGCGACAGTCAACAACGGTAGGGCCGCCGCGACGCCGAGGTCGTCGTCGGGGACCTCCGAGCGCAGCGCGCGCACGAAGTCGTCACTGATCGGAACCCACGCCAGATCCGGGTCGAACCGTCCGGCCAGGCGCTCGCAGATGGCCTCGACGTGGAACTCCACCACCGTGCGGACGTTCGGGTATGCCCCCAGCGGCGGCGGCGTGGGGATGTCGGCGATCAGGTCGGCGGCCGCGCGCAGCCGGATGGCACGGTTGAACGAGCGCACCACCGGCGCCCGGAAGTCCGTCTCGCCGCTGCTCTCCGAGAGGTACTGGCGCACAGCATCATCGACCACCCGTGAGGCAACCAGCGCGTCATGGCTGAGGAGGGTGACCTCGTCGCGGCGCTCCTCGAACGCGCCACGGGTGATCCGCAGTACGGCCGCCCGCAGGTAACGGGCGAACAGGGTGCGCGCAGAGTCGATCGACCGGGTCACCGACGCGGTCGCCCCCCGCGGCCACAGCAGCACCGACACCACCACCCCGACCAGCGCGCCGACCACCACGTCCTGCACCCGGACCAGGCCCACCTGCCAGCCACTCGGGGCGATCAGATTGAAGAAGATCAGCACCATCATCGTGAACGCGGCCTGCGCGGCGGTGAACGACGCGATCTCGGGCACGTAGGCCGACCCGAACACCACCACCGGCATCAGGAACCACAGCACAGCCGGGTCCACCCCGACCAGGCTGATCAGCAACGCGCCCAACAGGAAGCCGATCGCCGTGCCGATCACCGCGCGCCACACCCGGGTCCCGGTGGTCAGCGCGCTGGAACGCAGCACCGACAGCGCCGCCAGCACGACCCAGAAGCCGTGCTCGACGGCAAAGAGCTGGGTGACGGCGACGGCCAGGGCCAGACCGAGCCCGGTGCGCAGGCTGTTGCGCACCGCCACCGACCGGTTGGCCACCAGGCCGGAGGTGAACTGCGCGGCGGCCACCGTCTCGGGCCACAGTCGTTCCGAGGCGCCGGTCTGGGGCACCCGCAGTCCCAGGGCACGGGCCCAGACCGGGCGGGCGTCGGCGGCCGCGGCGGCGGCGATGATGCGGCCCGTCGCACCGATGGTCGCCGCGATGGTGCGCCGGCGCAGCAGATCACGGCCCAGCCGCACCGCGCGGTCGTCGTCGTCGGCGCCGAGGATCGCCTCGAGATCCTCGCGGTAACGCCCCCGCGCCGCCGTGCGCAGATCGGCCAGCGCAACGTCGAGTTCGGCGCGCCAGGAGTCCCGGTCGGCGGGGCGCGACAGCTGCAGGACCGCTGCCGCGCAGCGCAAGACCCGCACCGCCGGAGCCCGCATGTCCAGCAGCGCCGTCCCGGCCCGCTGTCCGGTGCGGTCGGACACCCACTCCAGGTCGTCGACGACGCGCACCAGCGCGCGGCTGCCCGCGGTCAGCCCGACCGGCCGGAAGTCCGCCCCCAGGAACGTCTCCCGCAACCTGTCCATCGTCCGGGTGACGTCGTCGGCGGTGGCCGCGCCGTCCAGCCGGTCGGCCAGGGTCCGGCAGGCCCGGGCGGCCCGGCGGCGCAACTGGCCGTGGTGCCGGGGCGGCAGCACCAGCAGGGCGGCCGGAACGCACACGGCCAGGGCGATGGTCCAGCCCAGCAACCGCTCGGAGATCGGTCCGGGGGGCGTGCACGCGGGCAACACGAACGTCAGCAGGGTGGCGCGCTGCCCGGCGGCGATCGTCTCGCTGAGCACCCCGGAAAAGGTCACCACCACGCCCAGCACGAACATTGCCAGCACGGCCGGCGCCGGATGGTCGGCCACCAGAGTGCCGAGTGTGATCAGGACGTATCCGTTGAGGGCCAGGCCGGCGTAGGCCAGCGCGCGGTTGTTCGCATTGCCCGGGAAGTCGGTGAACACCAGCAACGCGACCGAGCCGAAGATGGTGAACAGCGGTGTCTGCGAATTGCCTGCGACCAGGAAGCCCACCGCCCCGGCCAGCGGAACCACCGCCGATGCCCGGACGGCACGCCGCAGCGCATCGCCGTCGGGGTCGCGCTGCTGGATGCGCCGGGCCACCCGGGCCCGCAGCGCGGCGGGGTGCATGGGGCGTGCGACCGTCACGGCATCAGCAACGCCTCGGACGACCGGCGCGGGGGACGCCGAGGGTGGTCGGTGACAGAACCGTCACAGTTTGCTGACGACGGTACGCGGTGGTTCGGGAGGCCGGCGGCACCGCCGCGGGGTCACTCATCGCCTGGCACCGAGGCGAACAGCCCGGTGTCGAGCGCGTACAACAGCTGGTCGAGGATCCAGGCCAGGCCGTCGGTGTCGCCCGGCAGCAACGTCTGCTCGTAGCCGACCAGCAGGTAGACCGCACACGAGGCGAACAGGCCGGCCTGGTGCGGCTGATCCAGGATCTGCATCGCGCTGCCGTACAACGCGTCGAAGCGCTGCCGGTCGACGGCCGCCTGCACCGAACGCACCTCCGGGTCGATCGCGCTCCACACTCGGATCGCGGCCTCGGCGCCGTGCGGGAGCAGCAGTCCGGCGTGGAAAAGGCTGTCGATCCGCCGCCGGGGATCCGGTTCGGCCTGGACCGTCTCGACGACCTTGACGGTCATGCCCTCCTGCCAGTGCGCCACCAGCTGCCGCGTGTAGACCGACCAGCTGGCGAAATAGTGATAGAAGGATCCGGTGGTCACCCCGAGGCGCTGACAGACCTCGGCGAGCTTGAGACCCCCGTAACCGAGGTCGGAGAGCACCTCCAGTCCGGTATCGAAGAAAGATTCTCGCGACGCGACGCCCCCCATCCTGAGCACGATAGTTCGCCCGGGCACGGCAGTCCGCCCGGCGCGAACGCCGTTTTGGTCTCGGGACCGGCGCTCGATGTGGCCAAGAGTTTGCTCGGTTGTCACCGTCGGGCGGCGGACGGACACCGATCGGTCGACTGCCAGGTGACGTGTGGCACAATTCGAACGTGCCGCACACGGCTAGTCGAGGTCCAGGGCGTCCTCCCGCAGCGAAGGCCGCTGAGACGCGGGAGCGCATCGTACGTGCTGCTCGCGAGGTTTTCAGCGAACTCGGCTACGACGCCGCGACGTTCCAGGCCATCGCGGTCCGCGCGGATCTCACCCGGCCCGCGATCAACCACTACTTCGCCAGTAAGCGGATCCTGTGGGCGGAGGTGGTTCGGCAAACGGATGCCGCCGTGGTCAGCACCGGCATCGAGCGGGCTCGCGAGCAGACCACGTTGATCAACCGGCTCTCGGCATTCCTGTCCGCGGCCACCCAGGCCGACGCGCAGGATCGGGCCGCGGCGGCCTTCCTGGTGACCTCGGTTCTGGAGACCCAGCGCCATCCCGAGCTGGCCAGCGACGAGCACGACCCGTTGAAGAACTCCCGGGCGTTCGTCGGCTGGGCGGTCAACGACGCGATCTCCTGCGGTGAGCTCAGCACCGACACCGACGTGCATCACCTGGTGGAGATGCTGGTTGCCATCGTGTGGGGGATGGGTTTCTACGCCGGCTTCGTCGGCGACCGCTCCGAGCTCGACACGGTCGTGCACAAGCTCGAGCTGCTGCTGGCCAACAAGCTCTGGAATCTCAGCGAGTAGGCCGCCCGGCGTCTCGGTGGCCCTGTGGCGTGCCGCACAGCGGGGCGGAACCCCACGTTCTATTAGATAGACTCGCGAAGTAAATCTCACCGAGACGGAGCTGTCATGAGTTCACTGCGCACCGACAACGACACCTGGGACATCGCGTCCAGCGTCGGCTCGACCGCCGTCATGGTCGCCGCCGCCCGCGCCGCCGAGACCGAACGGCCCGACGCGCTGATCAACGATCCCTACGCCAAGATCCTGATCGCCGACGCCGGTACCGGGGCGTGGGAGTACATGCTCGACGACACCTTCGTCGCCAAGGTGTCCGAGGCGGACCCCGAGATGGCTCCGCTGTTCGAACACATGGGCAACTACCAGGCGGTGCGCACCCACTTCTTCGACGACTTCTTCACCCGCGCCGTCGAGTCCGGCATCCGCCAGGTGGTCATCCTGGCCTCCGGTCTCGACTCGCGGGCCTTCCGGTTGCCCTGGCCCGCCGGAACCACCGTCTTCGAGATCGATCAGCCCAAGGTCCTCGAATACAAGGCCGCGACCCTGGCCGCCCACGACGTCCGGCCCACCGCCGACCGCCGCGAGGTGGCGATCGACCTGCGCCAGGACTGGCCGGCTGCCCTGACCGCGGCCGGCTTCGACGCGACGCAGCCGACCGCCTGGCTGGCCGAGGGGCTCTTGATGTACCTGCCGGCCGACGCCCAGGACCGGTTGTTCACCCAGATCACCGAGCTCAGCGCGCCGGGTAGCCGGGTCGCCGCCGAATCGATGGGCAGCCACGCCCCGGACCGGCGCGAGCGGATGCGGGAGCGGTTCGCCTCGATCACCGCGCAGCTCGGTGTGCAGGAGCCGGTCGACATCGCCGAGCTCACCTACGACGATCCGGACCGCGCCGAGGTGGCCGAGTGGCTGTCCGCGCACGGCTGGCGGGCGCAGGCGCTGGCGTCGAAGGACGAGATGCGCCGCCTCGGCCGGCTCGTCGAGATCGTCGATGCCGACGACGAGTCGTTCTCCACGTTCACCACCGGTGAGCGGGTCTGACCGCCGCGCTGCGCGGAATTATCTCCGTCGGGAGTCCAATGCGGCCCGAACGGGCGCTGTTCACCAACCGGGTGGTTGGTTAGGATTCGGGTAATCCACAGGTCAGGAGGACCGAAGATCATGACCACCGAATCCGTCGCCCCGGCAGAGGTCGGCAGCGCCCCCGTCGACATCCCGGCCACCGTGCGCCGCCTCCGGGACACCTTCGCCACCGGCCGCACCCGCAGCGTGGAATGGCGTAAGGCGCAGCTGCACGCGCTGGAACGGCTGATGACCGAGAACGAGGGCGCCATCGCCGAGGCGCTCGCGCAGGATCTGGGGCGATCGCCGTTCGAGGCGTGGCTGGCCGACGTGGCCAGCACCGCCGGCGAGGCCGCCTACTCGGCCAAGAACGTGGGCAAGTGGACCAAGCGCCGGCATCGGCTGCTCGAGATGTCCCAGCTGCCCGGCCGCGGCTGGGTGGAGTACGAGCCGTACGGGACCGTGCTGATCATCGGTGCCTGGAACTTCCCGTTCGCGCTGACGCTGGGCCCGGCCGTCGGCGCCATCGCCGCGGGCAACACCGTGGTGCTCAAACCCTCGGAGGTGGCACCGGCCTCGTCGGCGCTGATGGCCGAGCTGGTCCCGCGCTACCTCGACACCGACGCGATCGCCGTCATCGAGGGCGACGGTGCGGTCAGCCAGGAGCTGATCGCGCAGGGCTTCGACCATCTGCTGTTCACCGGCGGCACCGACGTGGGCCGCAAGGTCTACCAGGCGGCGGCCCCGCATCTGACCCCGGTCACCCTGGAGCTGGGCGGCAAGAGCCCCGTCATCGTGGCGGCCGACGCCGACGTCGAGGTCGCCGCCAAGCGGATCGCCTGGACCAAGCTGATCAACTCGGGTCAGATCTGCATCGCCCCGGACTACGTGCTGGCCGAGGCCCCGATCCGGGACAAGCTGGTCGACCGGATCCGGGCAGCGGTCGAGGAGTTCGAAGCCGGCAACGCCGGCGGCAAGAAGATCGTCAACGAGCGCCACTTCAACCGGCTCACCACCGCGCTGGCCGCCACCAAGGGGCAGGTCGCCGTCGGTGGCGGCTCCGACGCCGCCGCCTGCACGATCCAGCCGACCGTGGTCGTCGACCCCGACCCCGCCGAGCCCCTGATGACCGACGAGATCTTCGGCCCGATCCTGCCCGTCGTCACAGTCGGATCTCTCGACGAGGCAATCACTTTCGTCAACTCACGGCCCAAGCCGCTGGCGGCCTACCTGTTCACCAAGGCCAAGGCGGTGCGCGAGCGGGTCATCAAGGAAGTGCCGGCCGGCGGCATGCTGATCAATCACCTGCTGTTCCACTTCGCCACCCACAAGCTGCCGTTCGGCGGTGTCGGGCCGTCCGGACTGGGGGCCTACCACGGCAAGTTCGGGTTCGAGGAGTTCAGCCACCGCAAGTCGGTGATGACCAAGCCGACCCGACCCGACCTCGCCTCGATGATCTACCCCCCGTATACAGATAAGGCGTGGAAGCTGGCGCGCAAGCTGTTCTAGCGGGCCGGCGCGGACCTTTTCAGAGAGGAAGATTCAGTGCCAGGAGTGCAGGATCGTGTCGTCGTCGTCACGGGTGCAGGAGGCGGTCTCGGGCGTGAGTACGCGCTGACCCTGGCCCGGGAGGGCGCCAGCGTCGTGGTCAACGACCTCGGCGGAGCCCGGGACGGCACCGGCGCCGGTCACAACATGGCCGACGACGTGGTCAAGGAGATCACCGACGCCGGCGGCCGGGCCGTCGCCAACTACGACTCCGTCGCCGAGCCCGAAGGCGCGGCCAACATCATCAAGACCGCCGTCGACGAGTTCGGCAAGGTCGATGGCGTCGTCAGCAATGCCGGCATCCTGCGCGACGGCACCTTCCACAAGATGGAGTTCGCCAACTGGGACGCCGTGTTGAAGGTGCACCTCTACGGCGGGTACAACGTGATCCGCGCGGCCTGGCCGCACTTCCGGGAGAACGGCTTCGGCCGCATCGTCGTCGCGACCTCGACCAGCGGGCTGTTCGGCAACTTCGGCCAGGCCAACTACGGCGCCGCCAAGCTCGGCCTGGTCGGGTTGATCAACACGCTGGCCCAGGAAGGCGCCAAGTACGACATCAAGGCCAACGCCGTCGCCCCGATCGCGGCGACCCGGATGACCCAGGACATCCTGCCGCCGGAGGTCTTCGAGAAGCTGACCCCCGAGTACGTCGCCCCGATCGTGGGCTACCTGTGCACCGAGGAACTGCCCGACACGGCGTCGGTGTTCATCGTCGGCGGCGGCAAGGTGCAGCGGGTCGCGCTGTTCCAGAACAGCGGCGTCACCTTCACCGAGGTGCCCTCGGTCGACGACATCGCCGGCAAGTGGGGCGAGATCACCGACCTCTCCGCCGCCGAACGGGCCACCTTCAGCCTGGGCTGACCGACGTGAAAGCGCTTGTCGCGCAGGAGCTCACCGGTCCGTCCGGGCTGGTCTACACCGACACCGAGGACGTGGTCGGCGGCGACCGCATTGTCATCGACGTCGGCGCCGCCGGTGTCTGCTTCCCGGACCTGCTGCTCCTGCGCGGCGAGTACCAGATGCGCCTGGAACCCCCGTTCATCCCGGGCATGGAGGTGGCCGGCGTGGTGCGCTCGGCGCCCGAGGGCTCGGGATTCACTGTCGGACAACGCGTCTCGGCATTCACCATGCTGGGCGGCTACGCCGAGCGGGTGGCGGTCGCACCCGACGGCGTGGTGCCGACCCCGGCGGATGTCGACGATGCGGCGGCCGCCTCGCTGCTGGGCAACTACTACACGATGCAGTTCGCGCTGCAGCGCCGGGGCGCATTGCGGGCCGGTGAGACGGTGCTGGTGCTCGGGTCCGGTGGCGGCGTGGGCACCGCGGCGGTGCAGATCGCGAAAGCGATGGGCGCCACGGTCATCGCGATGGTGCACCGACCGGCGGCCGCCGGGTTCGTGGAGTCCCTGGGCGCCGACGTGGTACTGCCACTGACCGACGGCTGGCGTGACGCGGTGCTGGCCCACACCGGTGGCCGCGGGGTCGACATGGTGGTCGACCCCATCGGTGGACCGGCGTTCGACGACGCGATCCGGGTGCTGGCCACCGAGGGCCGGCTGCTGGTGATCGGCTTCGCCGCCGGCGGGATCCCCACCGTGAAGGTCAACCGGTTGCTGCTGCGCAACGTGGGCGTCATCGGGGTGGGCTGGGGTGAGTTCGTCAACCGCACCCCGGGCGCACAGGCCGAGGTGGGCGCGGCACTCGGGGCCCTCGTCGACGCCGGGTTGCGGCCTCCGCCACCGGTGCGGTTCCCGCTGGCCGACGGGGCCGAGGCGCTCCAACGACTGGCCGACGGCGAGGTGCACGGCAAACTCGTGCTGGAGCCGTGATCACCCCGCGCGTGCTGGCCTTCGACGTGTTCGGCACCGTCGTCGACTGGCATTCCAGCGTCTCCCGCGAGCTCGCGGCGTTCGGTGAGCGCCACGGTGTGCACGCCGACTGGGCCCGCTTCGCGACCGACTGGCGGGCGGGTTACGTGCCGGCGATGGACCGGGTCCGCCACGGCGAGCGGCCCTGGACCCGGCTGGACACGCTGCACCGCGAACGGCTGCTCGAGTTGCTCGCCGCAGCGGGCATCAGCGTCGGGGAAGCCGACATCGACCACCTCAACCGGGCGTGGCACCGCCTCGACCCGTGGCCCGACGCGGTCGCCGGACTGACCCGGCTCAAGAGCCGCTTCGTTCTGACCACCCTGTCCAACGGCAACCTGTCGTTGCTGACGAACATGGCCAAGCACGCCCGCCTGCCCTGGGACTGCGTGTTGTCGGCGGAACTCTTCGGCCACTACAAGCCCGACCCCGAGGTCTACCTGGGCTGCGCCGACATACTCGACGTGTCGCCCGAGGAGGTGATGCTCGTCGCGGCCCACCCCGCAGACCTGCGCGCGGCCCGGGATGCGGGCCTGAGCACCGGATACGTTCACCGCCCCGCCGAGCGAGGCCCCGGTCGCACCCCACGCCGGCCCGCGGACGGCGAATTCGACGTGCACGCAGAGGATTTCCTCGACCTCGCCGACCAGCTGGGCTGTCCGCCCGGCGAGTAGCGTGGACGCCGTGACTGCGACACTCCCGCCCGCGCTGGCCGCGGCGCAGAAGCTACTGGCCGATCCGCCGGCCGACCCGGACATCAGCCGGGGATACCTGGACCTGCTGGGCGCGCAGATCAGCGACGTACCCGAGAACACCGGGCCCATCCAGGCGCTGTGGGCGTCGACGATCGGCTCGATGCTCTACGACAACGCCCAGGCCCTCGCACGCCGGGTGAGCACCGCGTTGCACGAGCCGACCCAGTGGCTCGACCTGCCTGCCGGTGGCACGGCCCTCGACGTCGGGTGCGGACCCGGCAACGTCACCGCGGCGCTGGGCCGGGCGGTCGGCCCCGACGGACTGGCCATCGGCGTCGACATCTCCGAACCGATGCTGGCGCGCGCCGCGGCGGCCGCGGGCGGGCCGAATGTCGGGTTCATCCGGGCCGACGCGCAACGCCTGCCGCTGCGCGACGCGTCGGTCGCCGCCGTGACGTCGATGCTGCTGCTGCAGTTGATCCCGCAACCGGCGACCGCGGTGGCCGAAATGGTTCGGGTGCTGCGCCCGGGAGGCCGGATCGCCGTGCTGGTGCCCACCGTCGGGCCCGTCGCCGGGCTGCTGCGCCTGCTGCCCAGCGGCGGCGCGTACGTGTTCGGTGACGACGAGCTCGCCGACACCTTCGAGGAACTGGGGCTGGTCAGTGTGCGGGCCAAGAGCGTGGGCACCATCCAGTGGGTGCGCGGCGTCAAAGCCTGACGGCGCCGCGGCTCACCGCGGACCCCGCAGCCCCACGTAGGCTCGCCGGGTGAGCATCGGCGGTCTCGTCCTCGTCGCGCTGGCGATCGCCGTCGGCCTGGTCGGCATCATCGTGCCGATCCTGCCCGGCGGGTTCCTGGTGATCGCCGCGATCGGCGTGTGGGCGTTCGTCGAGGGCGGCGCGGTGGCGTGGGTGACGTTCGGGGTGGCCGCGGCGGTGTTCCTGGCCGCCGAGGTCGTCAAGTACGCCTGGCCCGCCCGGCGGATGCGGCAGGCCCAGGTCCGCACCTCGGTGCTGGTGGTCGGCGCGATCGCCGGCATCGTCGGTTTCTTCGTCATCCCGGTGATCGGTCTGCTGATCGGTTTCGTGGCCGGGGTGTTCGCCGCCGAGGTGGTGCTGCGGCCGGACCTCCCCCGGGCGTGGGCCTCCACCGTGCAGGCACTCAAGGGGGTGGCGCTCTCGGTCGGTGTCGAGTTCGCCGGGGCGCTGCTGGCGACGGTGGCGTGGGTGGTCGGAGTGGTGCTGACGCAGTAGTGCCGGCTAGGGCGTGTCTGACAAAAGTTTCGGGTGTTGTGCCTGAGGCTTGAGGGATGTCGCGGTTTCAGTTGTTGTCCGATGAGCAGTGGGCGTTGATCGAGGATCTGTTACCGGGTCCGACAG